>JBIKMC010000420.1:0-2734 GCA_044359405.1 Burkholderiaceae bacterium | reverse complement strand
TGGCTGGTCAGATCTGGGCGCTTGGGATGCCGTCTGGGATGCGTTGCCGCGTGATGAGCATGGAAATGCGCATCGCGGGGATGTTCTGGCTGTGGATACGCGCAATACCCTGGTGCATGCCAGTCATCGACTGGTCAGCGTGGTGGGCTTGCGTGATGTGGTGGTGATTGAAACCGCTGATGCGGTTCTGGTGGCCGACCGCACGCGCGCTCAGGATGTCAAGCAGGTGGTGGCGAGCTTGGCCCAAAGCCAGCGGGTCGAGCACGCTCTGCATCGCAAGGTGCATCGCCCCTGGGGTTGGTACGACAGTGTCGATGAAGGTGACCGCTTCAAGGTTAAGCGCATTCAGGTGCGTCCGGGTGCAAGCCTCAGTCTGCAGATGCATCACCATCGCGCTGAACACTGGATTGTGGTGCGCGGCACGGCTGAAATCACCTGTGGCAAGCGGCGAATTTTGCTGACCGAAAACCAGTCAACTTACATCCCTCTGGGTGAAAAGCATCGTCTGGCCAATCCGGGTACCATTTCGCTTGAAATTATCGAGGTGCAGTCGGGCAGTTACCTGGGCGAAGACGATATTGTTCGATTTGAAGATACGTATGGCCGGCGATGATGTCCAGCACCAAGGGCAGTGCTTAGTGCGGCACTAGCGCTTAGGCCGGAACGCTTTGCACACCGCCTCGTGCGTATCAATGCGAGGCGCACCCATCAGGTCCAGGCAATAAGGGACCGCGGCAAAAATGCCGTGCACTCGGGGCTCGCCCGATTCGTCTTTCAGGCCCTCGAGTGTTTCCCGGATCGATTTCGGTTGGCCTGGGAGATTGATGATGAGAGCTTTGCCTCGAATAACCGCCACCTGACGCGACAGAATGGCCGTTGGCACAAAGTTCAGACTGATTTGACGCATCTGCTCGCCAAAGCCAGGCATTTCGCGGTCAGCCACGGCCAGTGTGGCCTCGGGTGTGACATCGCGCGGAGCCGGGCCCGTGCCGCCAGTGGTCAGCACCAGGCTGCAGCCCTCTCGGTCAACCAGATCAATCAGTGTTTGCTCGATCTGCGCGCGTTCGTCCGGGATGAGACGGACGATCTTCTCCCAGGGGGAGGACAGGGCGCTCTCCAGCCATGCGGTCAGCCCTGGAATGCCCTTATCCTCGTACACGCCCTGAGAGGCGCGGTCGCTGATCGAGACCAGACCGATACGAATGGCGCGGCGAGAGGGGGCTGCTTCAGTCAATTCAGTCTCCTTGCTGGGCTGCCTGCGCCTGCTCGGTGAGGGTGTCGCGCACCAGCCTGAAAAGTTCGCGGAATCGGCGTCCGGGGGCTCCGCCAGCGAGTTCTTGACGGGCCTGGGTAATCAGTCGCACAACCGTCTCGCGGGTATGCGGGTAGCGCTCGCACCAGTCGAGGCGCGCCTGTTCGTCCTGCATGAGGCGGGCTCGCCACTGTTCAGTAGCATGCATGAGCGCAACTTCCAGGCGGTGCTGCTGCGGCTGGCTTTCAAGCGCCTGTTGGAGCGCAGCCTGGTCGACGTCGCGCATCAGGCGTCCAATGTACTGAATCTGCCGACGCTTGCCCTCGCGTGCCCGTATCTCCCGCGCCAGTTGTATAGCCTCAATCACGCGGGCGGGCAGGGGCAGGGCACCCAGCCGTTCGTCGGACATCTCAAGCAGGCTTGCGCCCAGCGTCTGCAGGGCGTGGCTGTCGCGCTTGCGCTGCGATTTGCTGGGCGTTTGTTCAAACGCATCGGGTACCGATGGGTTGGCTTGAATTCGGGGGGCGCGCTTCATGGTCGTGCGGATTGTAACGGGCGCCGCGCTGATACCATACAGTCCCCTCATTCGGAAGTGCACGATGTTCGAATACCAACAGGCGCAACTGCAAGACATGGCCGACTCAGTGCTAGCCCGCGCTCGCGCGATTGGTGCCAGCGATGCGGTGGTTGATATCTCTGAAAACAGCGGCCTGTCGGTCAATGTGCGCAAGGGCAAGGTTGAAACTATCGAGCAGCACCGCGACAAGGGCTTTGGGGTCACCGTCTACATCGGCAAGCGTCGTGGACATGCCAGTTCGTCCGACTTTACCGCGCAGTCGCTGCGTGAAACCGTTGAGGCGGCGTACCAGATTGCCCGGTTTACTGCCGAGGATGACTGCGCAGGCTTGCCTGATGACGATACGCTGGAGCGCAAGCCGAGATCGCTCGATCTGTTCCATCCCTGGAACATCACGGCCGACCAGGCGGTTGAAATCGCGTGCCGTGCCGAGGCTGCTGCCTTTGATGTGAGCCCGCTCATTCGTAACTCTGAGGGGGCATCGGTCAGCGCGGGTCATGGCCAGTTTGTCAGCGCCAATACCCTGGGCTTTTCGGCCGGGTATCCGTACAGCCGACATTCCATCGCCTGCGCACCCATCGCACGGCGAGGTCGTCAGATGCAGCGCGATGACTGGTACAGCGCTCATTGTGTCCCCGGTGAGCTATCGCCGCCTGAGGCCCTGGGGCGTTATGCCGCTGAGAGGGCATTGGCGCGCCTTAATGCACAGCGCCTCTCCACACGCAAGGTACCGGTTCTTTTTGAAGCGCCGCTGGCCTGCGGGCTGCTGGGGCATTTTGTGCAGGCGGCTAGTGGCTCGGCGCTTTATCGCAAAACCAGCTTCTTGGTAGATGCGCTGGGTCAACCCCTGTTTTCACGCGACATCAACATCACTGAAGACCCACACATTGCGCGCGAATCTGGCA
>JBIKMC010000419.1:0-2738 GCA_044359405.1 Burkholderiaceae bacterium | reverse complement strand
TTGAAAATCGAACCCTCAGTCTCTTCGGGGCGGCGCTCGAGCGTCCGATCGGCGCACTGACTGCTCACGTGGAATGGTTGCGTGAGCAGGATGCCAAGCCGGTCACGGCGGCCGGACTCAGAACCAGCATCGCCAAGAATTTACAGATCGATGCCAGTGTGGCTCGCGCCGAGCGAGATACCGTGATCACCGTCGGCACCAAGCTCAGTTTCTAAGCAGGCATTGTTCACGCGATGCGTCCGAGCCGCGCCATGGATAGCGCGGCGGACAGCGACGCCACAAGCACACCAAGCGCGGCCAGTATTGCGGTCACTTCGGTGATCTGTCTTCTTTCCAGTGTGAGTCGGGCGCTGAGCGATTGGTAGATCTGCTTCAGATCAGTGGCGCTGCCTGCTCGAAAGTATTCCGCCAGCGTTATATCGGCAATGCGCTTGAGCACAGTTTCGTCCAAACGAACCCGGGCTGACATTCCATGGGCATTGAGCACCACCCCCTCGGGTGTGCCAACGCCCACGGTGTAAACGCGTACGCCGTGATTTGCGGCGAGTTCTGCCATCGCGATGGTTTCCGGTCCAGTATTGCCCTCGCCGTCGGTCAGCAGAATGATGGCAGCGCTTCGATTCGATCCAGGTTCAGCGCTTGCGGCGGTCGGCTCGGACGGCTTGGGTGACTGCCCCAGTGGCGCGGCCTGGGCGTTGCGATTAGCGCCCTCATTGCTGGCATCGTTGATGATCTTTTGAGCGTCTATGCCCGCGCCCGGTAACAGCGTCGTCAATGCAATCAGTAGGCCGCTGCCCAGGGCCGAGCCACGTTGCAGCGAGACGTTGTCAATTGCCTGAAACAGGGCGTCGCGATCGTTGGTGGGCGCCTGTGCCAGCGAAGCTGTTCCGGCCACGGTGACGATACCCACCTGCAGGCGGGCGGGCATGTTCTGTACGAACGCGCGCGCCGCTTCCTGGGCGGCCTCGATTCGAGATGGTTTGATATCGGTCGCCCGCATGCTGCCCGACGCATCCATGACCAGCATCACACTTTCCATTGGCGCGGGCATCAACAGCATGGCTCGTGGCCGGGCCATAGCCACCAGCAACAATGTCAGGGCCAGAAGCATCAGGACAATGCCGCCATGTCGGCCGACAAAGCCCCGCAAGCCTCGTCGCTTCATGGCCGGTGCCAGCATACCCGGATAGGCAACCGTACGCCGTGCCTGCACGCGCACAAGCAGGGTGTAGAGAATGCCCAGGAGCGGTATCAGCACCAGCCCCCAAAGCAGCAGCGGCCACATGAAGGTGAGAGTGCGCGGGTCGATCATGATGGGAAGAAGGTGAGGGTGCGCAGGTCGATCATGATGGGTAGGTGCTTATCTGCGGCTCAGGCAGCCGTCGGTGCGGGCCGGGTTGCGCCGGCTGACTGTTGGGCGCGTCGCTTGCGCATCTGCACAAAGCGCAGCAAGGCTTCGTCCAGCACTTCGTCAGTTGCAAGCTCGAGGCAATCGACACCAGTCTGGGCGAGGGCTTGTCTCAGCTTGGTCTCCCGTTCGAGCGCCAGTCGCTCGAAACGTCGTCTGAACGCCGTATCCCCGCTGTCGACCCAGAGCAGGTCGCCGGTCTCGGCATCGCGCAGGCCCAGTAGACCGAGGTCTGGCAAGGCAAGCTCCACCGGGTCATATAGCCTGACAGCGACCACGTCATGTCGCTGCGCCAGCATGCCCAGTGCCGTCTCCCAGCCGGGCTTGCTGATGAAGTCTGAGACGACGAAGACAACCGATCGACGGCGAATGTTGGCGCGCGCGTCGGCCAGAAGTCGGGCCAGGTCGGTTGCCTCAGAGCGCTCGGCAGGAAGACTCTGCGCAGCGCGAGCAATGAGATGCAGCACGTGCCGGCGCCCAGAGCGCGCGGGCACGACGCCGTCTACACCCGGGGATCGACCCATATGAAGCAGGGCACCAACCCGGTTGCCACGTCGGGTCAGTAGTCTGGCCATGACCGCCGCGAATTCGGTGCCCAGCATTCGTTTAGAGACCGTTCCGGAACCGAAGCCCACCGATCCCGACAGGTCGAGGACCAGCCAGGACGCCACCTCGCGGTCCTCTTGATGCTCCCGCACGTGAGGCACCTGCAGTCGGGCGGTGACGTTCCAGTCGATGTGACGCACATCGTCGTGCGGCATGTATTCGCGCAGATCGGCCAGGTCAAAACCATGTCCCCGATGCAGGGTCCGATAGTCACCCTGCAGCATGCCATCCAGCCGCTTGAGCACGGTCCACTCCAGGCGTCTGAGCAGCCGCTCGGGGTCGATACGGACCACCGGACCGTTTGCGCCCCGTGGAGAACCTTTGGGATGGCTGCTGAATCCTGCCAGCCCGCCCGGCCCGACGCCAGCCGCACGCACGGTCTGCTCGCCTGACCCGACGCCAGCCGCACGCCCGGTCTGCTCGGACGGGTGGGACAGATCAGCGGGGGGCGGTGATTCAGGCCGCCGTCGCTTCAGGAATCTGAACATGCGTGGCCAAAGGTTTGTCGGGGGCGGGAACCGCCTGCAGAATCTTCATGATGAGCTGGTCAGGGGTTTGCTGATCAGCCAGCGCCTCATAGCTGAGCACTAGACGGTGTCGCAGCACGTCCGGTACGAGATCCGTCACATCTTCGGGTAGTGCGTAGGGTCGTCCGCGCAGGAAGGCGAGCGCGCGAGCACCCTCGATGAGGCCGAGGGTGGCCCGCGGGCTTGCGCCGAAACTC
>JBIKMC010000118.1:0-9758 GCA_044359405.1 Burkholderiaceae bacterium | reverse complement strand
TAAGCACCCCGCACACCACACCCTCGCCCTCATCCAGAACCGATTGAATCTCACCCCAGGGATCGATCAACATCGAGCGCCCCCAGGTACGCCGGCCGTTGAGGTGTGTTCCACCCTGCGCAGGCGCAAGCACGTAGCACTGGTTCTCGATTGCCCGCGCGCGAAGCAGGGTCTCCCAGTGGGCCTGACCCGTACGCCAGGTGAAGGCCGAGGGCACGAGCATGAGATCCGCTGGAGACAGGCGCCGATAAAGCTCGGGAAACCGTAGGTCGTAGCAGACGGTGAGGCCTGCACGCCAGCGCTGCGCCCGGACGCCCGCTCCATCGAAGTCAAACACCACGGGCGTGGTGCCTGGCTCGATCGTGGCCGCCTCGTCAAAGCGCTCATCCCCACTGATCAGCCCGAATAGATGAATCTTGTCGTAGCGAGCCGCGCGTCGGCCATCAGGCGCGTATACGAGGCTGGAATTGCGGACCTTGCCGGGATGCCCGCAGGCCAAGGGCGCAGTGCCTCCCACCAGCCACACGCCATGGATGCGGGCCTGCGTTGAAAGAAACGCCTGAATGGGGCCATCACCATCGACTTCACGCGCATCAACCTTATCCACATCGCGCCGGCCCAGCAAACAAAAGTACTCGGGAAGCGCAATCAGCCTCGCACCCTGACCCGCCGCCTCAGCAATCAGTCGTTCGGCGCTGGCCAAATTGGGGGCGACATCCGGCGCGGACACCATCTGAACGGCGGCTACACAAACGCTGTCGTCTTCAACAGCGGTATCAGGCGGAGATGAACTCATGAATTCCTCGCGTCGACGCGGGTATGTTGATAAGGATGGCGGATAAAAGGCGTGATCACCGTCAGGCTTCAGGGGGAAGAGAGCTGATCGCGGAGCTGGTCAAAGCGCGGTCGTGCGCGCTCAATCACAGTCGGATCCGCCCAGGTCCCCAACACCTCATACTCGTAGGTGAACAGATCCTGCAGCGGCTTGCGGAACGCCAGTTGGGCCAGGAACGAACCGAAACCAATCATGGGGTTGGCAATGGCCGCATACGCGAGCGATGCCAAACCCGCATTCAGTTCAGGTTTGACCGTTACGCTGAGTTGCTGTGTCTCAGCCGCCATATTGGCCTCGCCTCGAATCGCGACCTGGGCCTGAACCCCACGCATTCGAAGATCTTCGGTGATGGCCACGCCACCATCGATCTTCGCCGTACCGCGAATCTCATCGAAGGCGAATCCTTCTGCGAAGACATCGCGAAAATCCAGGGTGAGACGACGCGGCAGAGACTGCAGATTCAGGACGCCAATCAGTTTGGCAATGCCGGGCTCAGTCTTCAGAAACTGCCCCTTTCCCAATGCCATGCTCAACTCACCGCCCAGACTGGGATAGTCAAGGGCAAGCGGTGAACCCATCCATCGCAGACGCCCGTCGATCTGTCCACCACCGCCGGTGATCGCATCACGAATACCAAAACTATTCAGCCAGCGGGCGGGCTCGGTCAGCTTGAGCGCAAATGACAGTTCGGTTGCCCTGAAGGTCGCATCCGCCCGTTTGCCCCAATGACCACTGGCGCGAATCGCACCGCCGGGATGCTCCAGATCGAGTTGTTCAAGTCGCCAGCGCTGCGCCTGCCCGCTACCCTCATTAAGCGCCCGCAGCGACAGGCGGCCCAGGTCACGACCAAACAGCACGAATCGCTCGACGCTCAGACTGATAGCAGGCAGACTGCGCGGGGCACGATCCATGAACAGCGCTTCGACCTCGTCGGCCTGAGAACGCGGAATCTCCAGGCGTTTGAAAGCGGCTTCCAGCGAGCCCGCATCCTGCCCGGCGGTGGCATCGCGCCAGATGAAGCGACCGTCCATCTCATCCGACTTGATGAGGCCGCGCCAGGCCTCGTCACGATAGTCTGCGCTCACATCCACCTGCCTGAGCGTCTTGCCACCCACGTAAAGCTCCTGCGCCACCATGGATACGCTGCGCAGCGCCCAGGGCGATCGTCCAGCAAGGCTGCCCGCGACCTCGGCTGAACCGGCGGCGGGCGCTTCGCCGGAAACCACCCGCTTGTCGGACAACAACTCGGACCACGGATCAAGCTCAAGGCCCGGCAGATGGATGCGAAGACTGAATCCCTCTGCCGGCATCATCGGCTCGGCATTAATGGCCAATGAGCCGCGTACTTTGGGACCCGCAGCCGACGCCGCAGCGTCAACGGAATGCTCCACGACCGCCTTCACGTCATTGCGCAGCTGCAGCTCGTGGCGTAGCCCCGTCTGCCCGGCCACACGTTGCGAGCTGGTCTGCAGGCGCAGGGGCCATCGGGCCGCTGCGGGCTTGCCAAAGGGTGAGGGAAGCGTACTGACAATGCCCGTGAGATCGGACTGCAGCGCCAGGCGGAACCTTCCGGATTCGATATCGATCTGCGCCTGATAGGCCGCATCACCCGATAGCGCCTGCGTCAGTGGGTGAGCCCAGCGTGCGCTCAGCGCGCTTGCGGCAAGGCTCCCCTGAGCGTTGAGCCGATAGCGCCCTGCCGACACGGACTCGCCCTGCAGCCGCAGCTCGCCTCCCAGAAATTCCGCCTGAATATCGCGCAGGCGCAGATCCGCCTCGGTGAACTCCAGTCGACCCTTGAGTTTCTGAAAAGGAGGCAATGCCTCGGAAACGCTCACCTCATTACCAGATAGCCGTACTGCGCCCCTGACTTTGGCCGCCTCAGGCCGCGCCAGCGGCATCTGAAGCTGCAGGCTGAGCTGCGCCTCGCCGACGAGCCGCGCACCCCGAGCGAAATCGTCCACCTTGGCCTTTAAGGGACTGTCGTTGATGAAACGAATCATGTCCTGGGCAGGTCCTTCGCCATCACCCTCGACGGTCAGCAGGGGATTGGCGAAGTCAACGATGCGGGCTCGGGTCTCGCCCAGCCGAACGCCAAAAACCTGCGCGCTGCGCGCGGTGATATCCATACCGGCGCGCTCAAAGATCAGTGCGCCCTGAATCTGTCGAATCACGGGCCAGCCGGGAGCATAGGCGAGCGTGGCATCGCTCAGCCGCGACTCAATGCGGAATTCGCCACTATCGGGTTGTCGGAAGGGAAAGTCGAACAGGTCACCGCGCAGCACAAAACGGGTGTCGCTCGAGCGCCCCGCCTGCACCGCCCGGCCCACCCAGGTGCGCACGGCGGGTCCGATCACCAGCGGCAGATAGCGCGCCACCCGCGCTGCATTGGCTCGGTCAAGCTGCCCGCTGATATCCACGATGCCAGCGCCGCGCCCACCGGTGCGATAGCTTCCAGCGATCGTTCCAGCCAGGTCGGCATTGCTGAAGCGGAACTGCTCGATACCGACCTCGACGCGGCCTTCCGCTTCGCCGCCCGATGAATCAACGCGCTGCCAGGCCAAGGACGCCTCCAGGCTATCCAGGAGCAGTGCTGGGTCGGCGAAGACACCCGGGAAACGCAGCACCGCGTTGGTGGTGCTGATATCGATACGTCCGGAACGCTCATCAAACGTGACCCGCCCGCTGAGTCCCGAAAAAGCCGGCCACTGCAACTGCCCCGGACGCAGCCTCTGGGTGGCGCGCCGTATCGCTAGTCGCTCAAAACCCAGCTCAGCCGAAAACCGCGGCACATCCGCGCCAGCCTGCCACTGTAGAGACGCCTGCGAGACCCGGCCCGAGGCTGTTAGCGCACCCAGTTCGCTCAGCCAGGCCACGGGCAAGGGGAGTCTTCGAAGTGCATTCAGCAGGCTGCCCGCCTCGAATTCGGCAAACGACAGTTCGCCCGCTACGGGGCTCAAGCGCTCCGCATCAAAGACCACTCGCTGATTTGGCCCACGCAGAGCCAGCGCAAGCCCCGCGCCGTCCGACACATTTAGCCGGCGAAGCTGCACGGCAAAAGAACTCGCGGATTCTCGTCGGGCGAGCGCTTCAAGAGACAGCGATCGCAGAGGCAGTGTCTTACCCGAAACGCTCAGGCCTATGGCCTCGGCCCTCGCTTTGACCAGAACATCATCGATTTGTCCGCCGGCAAACCGGGCCGAGATCGAGGCCTCACCGCCACCCTCGGCAAGGCGCAGCGGTGAATCGCCACGCACCCCGAGCATCGCACGCGCAAGGGTATCAAGGGCCGGAAAATCAACATGGGCAGCCGAGAGTTCGCCCGTCCCTTCCCAACGTCGCCAGTCCGCGGGCATATCAGGATCAAGCACGAAGGACGTACGCAATACCAGCCCGCGGAATGCCTCGCTGATCGATGGCACCTGCAGCTCGGCCTGATAGGCTGCGTCGTGGTGGCTCATTGCCAGCTCGACTTCGGACAGGCGACCCTGTACGCCATTGACCCGATCGATCCAGTCGATCTGCGCCTGGCGCACGGCCAGCCGCCGGGGCGCCAACAGAATCGCCAGGTCAGCCTGCACGCCCCCTGCGTCCAGATCCAGCAGAGCGCCGGCGATGCGTAGCCGCCGCTCAGAGAGTCGCTCAAGCACGACCTGAGGGTGCACCAGTTCAAGCGAGAACAGGTCGACACGCCCCGCCATGAGCGATCGGAGCGACAGCACCGCCGTGATCGAATCGATTTGCAGCGGCGGCTTATCGGCCTCGCCCAGACGCAGCGCGTGCACGGTGAGCGACGGGCGCAGTCCCTCCATCGCCGCCGACAGACGCCCTATTTTGACTGGACGATCAATCAGACGTTCAAGTGCCGTCTCAACATTGGGGCGCCAATTGTCCGCCGACGGCAATACATAAAAGCGTACAGTGCCGTAGATCAGCGCCAGGGCAAGCGCCAGCGTGGATAAGGCCCACAGCAAGGCGCGCAGCGACCACGCAGCAAGGCCACGACGCTTGGTGAGGCTGACGGGCCCGGTGACAGAGTTTGAGGGCAATTGCGCGAAAATCCGGTCGTTGTCTGGCAAGCCTTCAAGGATAACCGCTACAGGCCAAAGCTCATGCACTTCCAAGCCGAACAGTTTTCAGGATTTTTCAGGCGCTCGCTGCAGGCGATGTGCGCGCGCGGTCCGCAGGATGAGCCCAGCATTCGTTTAGCCCTGCAGTCGCAGGTTTCCCACGCCGTCGATCAGGCGGCGCTTGAGGCCCTGCTGGCGCGCTTCGTGCCGCCCGAACTGATGCAGACGCCCGTACAGGCGGGCGAAGCAGTCGCCACAGGCCTGCGGCAATTTCGCCAGTGGGTCATCTTAAGCCTCATGGAGCGCGATCTGCGCGGTGACGCCGATCTGCAGGAGGTCTGCCGGGCAATGTCGACGATGGCGCGACTCACGACCGAGTGCGCCATGCGCGTGGCTGGTGCCGAACTCAAAGCCAGACACGGCACGGCGCTGGACACCGCCGGTCAGCCCCAGGATCTGCTGGCGGTGGCCATGGGCAAGGGCGGTGCTGACGAGCTCAACGTCTCCTCCGACCTGGACCTGGTCTTCGTCTTTCGCGATGCGGGTCAGACCGATGGCGCCGCCTCACCCGATGAGCGGGCCCTGGGCGGCATCATCAGCGCAGGCGAATGGATGCACAAGACCGCTCAGCGCACCGTTGACCTGCTGGCCCGCATCACGGCCGATGGATTCGTGTTCAGGGTCGATACACGCCTGCGGCCTAACGGTGACTCTGGCCCCCTGGTGGCCGCCTTTCCCATGCTCGAGCAGTACTTTTACTCACAGGGCCGAGAATGGGAGCGGTTCGCCTGGCTAAAGGGTCGCGTTATCGCCGACTCCGGCTGCGCGGGCGATGTGGCCCGTCGCGAAGACGATCGCCAGCTTGAACGTATCGTCACACCCTTCGTCTTTCGCCGATATCTTGATTACGAAGCGTTTGCCGCTCTGCGTGACCTGCATGCCCGCATCCGTGGCGAGGTGGGCAAGCGCTCGATACGCAAGCCAGAAGCCATCGACGTCAAGCTGGGGCGCGGGGGTATTCGGGAGATTGAATTCACGGCGCAGCTCTTTCAAATCGTGCGCGGTGGTCGCGATCCCGGTCTACGCTCGCCACGCACGCTGGACAATCTGAACGCCTTGGCCGAGCGCGGCGTACTCGAACGTACCGAGGCCGATCGCCTGACCCATGCCTATACCCTCTTGCGCCGCACCGAGCATGCGCTGCAATACCGTGAAGATGCGCAGACTCACAGCCTGCCCGCGGCAGCGGAAGAACGCGCGCACATTGCGGGCATGCTGCGCATGAGCGCCCCTGAATTTAACGCTGCTATCGACGAAGCGACTGCCGATGTCAGTGCAGTGTTCGACAAATTGCTGGCGCCGGCGGGCGATCAGACGACACGCCCCGATCAGGCCGCCGACGCCGCCGAATCGGCTTCGACTCCGGTTGATCCCGACGTGCAGCGTCGCATTGATGTGCTTCGCGCGGGCGCCCGCTATGCCGCCGCCAAGCAGGAAACCCGCGCTGCCGTTGACCGGCTGATTACCGACGCACTGTCCAGGCGAACTGGCCCTGCAGGCATGGTCAGGCTGACCGACCTTCTGGAAAGCGTGTGCCGACGCCCAGCCTACGTCGCCCTGCTCAGTCAATATCCGCATGCCTTCGGGCGCGTACTGCGAATTCTCGACTGGGCCAAATGGCCCGCCGACTACCTCATGCGACACCCCATCGTGCTCGATGAGCTGCTCGACGGCGAGCTGCTCAGCAGCACCGACTACCTGCAGTGGGCCGCGCAGCTGCGTGAACGCGTCGTAGCCGCACGCATAGGCGATGCTCCCGATGTGGAGCTGCAGATGGATCTTCTGCGCGAGGCCCATCACGCACAGGTGTTCCGTCTTATGGTGCAAGATCTGCAAGGCCTGCACAGCACCGAGCGGATCTCCGATTTTCTGAGCGAGCTTGCCGACCAGGTGTTGAAAATCGTGATTGAGCTGGCATGGTCACAACTCAAACAAGCCTTTCGACCCCAGCCGCGCTTTGCCGCTATTGCCTATGGTCGACTCGGCGGCAAAGAGTTGGGATACGCCTCTGATCTCGATCTCGTATTTCTGCATGAAGACGACGATCCGCGCGCGGCCGAGGTGTACTCGCTGCTCGCGCAGCGGCTGTCCGGCTGGCTATCGACCCGGACAGCTGCCGGGCTGCTGTTTGAAACCGACTTGCGCCTGCGCCCCAATGGACAGGCGGGGCTACTGGTTTCAAGCGTCGAGGCCTTTGAGCGTTACCAGCGGGAGTCGGCCTGGGTCTGGGAGCATCAGGCCCTGACCCGTGCGCGCTTTGCTGCCGGCGATCGGGAGGTCGGAGAGCACTTTGAGCGCGTTCGGCGATCGTTGCTGGCTCAGTCGCGCGATCTGTCCGCCCTCAAGCAGGAAGTCCGCGGCATGCGGCAAAAAATGCATGATGGCCACCCCAACCGCAGCGAATTGTTCGACCTCAAACATGACCGTGGCGGTATGGTCGATGTCGAGTTCATCGTGCAGACTCTGGTGCTCGCCCACTCGCACGCGCACGCCGAATTGCTCGACAATGCCGGCAATATCGCGCTTTTGGGGCGCGCAGCTCAGGCGGGGCTGATTGCTTCGAACCAGGCCCAGGCAGCAGCCGATGCCTATCGACGCTATCGGCAGTTGCAGCATACCCTCAGGCTGAACGACGCACAGTATGCGCGCGTACCACGCGAGACGGTAAGCGCCGACATCGCCATGGTGTCGGCACTTTGGGAGGCCGTACTCGGGGAGTGAACGGTCTTCACCCCCCGAATGCCAAAGCCATGACAGACGGCTAGATCACCGGCGTCGACGCAATCCCGAACTGGGTGATATTCATCGTCAGGGGGTTGGCCGCGACAAGGTTGGAGAAATACGTATCGGGCAAGACCTGACTTCCGGTAGGCGCCGTCCAGCTGCCGTTCACATCCCCCTTGAACAAGGCCACGAGATTGACGTCTTGATCACCCGTCCACCCGATATCAGTCGGCAACACACCCGCCTTTGGCACCGACGTGCGGCTGGTGGTGTAGGCACCCTTTCCGCTTGACGCCGTCTCGTTCCAGAAGTCTTGACCTTCGTTCACGAAGAGCCACTCGCGCGCCGGTGCATCGATGCGCCTGACAGCCATCTTAAGAATCGCCAACGCATCGGCGCTGGTGACTTTGCTATCGCCTGTCACATCGGCAGATAAGAACTGGTACGGACTGACCGTCGCCCCACCCGCGTTCGGGTTGATGCCCACCGCCAATTTGAGCGCCGCCAAGGCATCGGCCGAGCTGATGACACTGCCGGTGGCCTCAGTGGACGTGGGCGTTCGGCTGGCCTCGAACTGATAAAGGCCCGGTGCGTCCGCATCGATTTGATATCGACCATCGGCGAGGGTGATATCCGTGGTCACGCCCAGCCCTACGCCATAGGGCGTCAACACCGCATCACCCGCCTCACCCGCCAGGAACGTGCCCTTCTGCAGGAACTGCCCATTCGGCATATCGACCTCAATCTGCCCTAAGCGCACCGAGCCGGACAAGGCCTTGCCGAAGCCGAATCCAGCCAACACAAACAATTGCACTCCGTCGACGACACTCGCCTCGTCAAAGAGTGTCCAACCGTCTGTCGTGGTCGAATCGGCAGTGAAGATCACCCCTTGGGCTCCCTGGAGGCCAAGTTCGAGCTGCACGTTCTCAGCAGGTGCATCAAGATTGGCCCAGAGTTCGGCGCGGACATCACCGGAGGCGGTTCTCTCAACCGCGCGCAACTCGAACAGGGGACTCTCTGGCAGTTCAACGGTCTTGGCCGAAGCGCCCACGGTCACGCCGCTCATCAGCGCATGCGTCTTCCAGTGATACACGAGCCCCTGCAATCCGTCGCCCGGAGTCGGATCAGGCGAGGGCGCAGACTCGATGTTGATGGTGACACTGTTGTCGGCATCATTGCCGTCTTGATTGAAGTTGCCTGCCGCGTCCGAAAACTTCCCGCTCGACACGCTCACTACGCCTTTGACCGCACCCGAGGCCAAGGGCGTAAACGTTGCGGTGTAGCTCGTCCCGGATCCGGTGAAGTTGGAGAGGGTACCGCCTGCGATTGAAATATCGGACACCACGAAGTCGGTCGATGGCTCGCTCAAAGTGAAGTTGATCGTCGCCGTCGTACCCGCAGCCAACAGCAGCCTATCGGTCGACACCGAAATCGTCGGCGCAATGAGATCGACCGGCTTGTTGACCGGGTTCAAGCTGGTATTGGTAAACACCTCGACCGTGTTGCTATCGCCCGAGCGATGCAACAGCACGTCAGGCAGACCATCCCCGTCGAGTTGCTCGATCGAGATGTCATACCGTCCGTAGGTCGACTGTGATTCAAAGCCCTTCACGAAGCCACCCAAGCCATCGCCCAACAGCACTCTGAAACCATCATTTCCTGAGACCGCGAAATCTTGGTGTCCATCACCGTTGAAATCGGTGACTCTCAAGCTGGTCGGATTCGAGATAACGCCAGACAGAGTGGCGGTGAGCGAGAAACCCGCACCACCACCATTCGTGAACAACGAAACACTGTTAGAGTAGTAATTGGGCAAAGCAATATCGACCCTACCATCCTCGTTGAAGTCGAGCAGCGCCGCATTCCAACCGCCGGCCTCTTGTGTCTGCACGCTCACCGGTGCATTGAAGCTTCCATCGCCTTTGCCCTTGTAGACGAACAATTTCGATTGAGTCGCCCAGTCGGAGGTGATGAGATCGATCGCCCCGTCACCATCCACATCGCCCGCGGTCACCGTGGGCGAGCCGGAGACAGCGAGATAAACCGGTGCCCCAAAACCTGAGGCCGTG
>JBIKMC010000418.1:0-2767 GCA_044359405.1 Burkholderiaceae bacterium | reverse complement strand
CCGTCCGAAAAAAGCAGCTTAAGCCGGGCCAGCGCATCGTCGGACATGCCAGAGTCACGCAGAAACTCGAGCGTTTGCCGATACTGGGCGCCATCAGCGGAGCCGCTTAATCGTTCGGCCAGAAGATGCAGGGTATAGAAGGGATTGCTGGCCGATACCCTCAACGGTGAAAGGCAGCGCCACCGTCAACTGCATGAGCACCATCGAATCGTGCTCGACAGGCTGGTTGAGTGTCTCAAGTAATTCGTCAGAAAAAAGGCCGTGAACGATGTAATTGCGGCCAGCGGCATGAACGTGAACTAAGCAAAATAGCTCGGAGACCCTACCGGTCTCATCAGCTGCGCTGACCCACGCCCGGTAGCCCGCCTGCTCGGCCGCGATCGCCAAAGCTTCTAACAATGATTGCATCGCCTGAGCATGTAACGTCTTCCCGTGTGCAGGCACCTATGATCGGCCCGCGGGCATTGCAGCTCTAATTGACACACCCCGGTCTGACATCCGAACATCGCTGCATGAATAGTCAATTTCACATCAATGCTGAAGAGATCGTACCTTTCTTGGCCGGGCACCCATCATGAATCTGCTACTGCTTTCAAACTCTCGCATGCCCGATGGCCGCTACCTTACCCATGCCCTGGACGCCTTCGCCGATATCAGCACGGGCTGCCGGCGTGCGGTGTTTCTGCCTTTCGCCGGTGTGACGATTGACTGGGACGACTACACCCACAATGTTCAACAGGCACTCGCCTCGCTCGGGCTGGACATTAGTGGCGCGCACAAGCTGTCTGATCCGATCAAGGCTGTGCGTGATGCGGACATCATCTTTGGCGGCGGCGGCAATACCTTCAGGCTCCTGGCCGAGTGTCGCAGCCGAGGCTGGCTGCAGGCAATCTCCCAGGCAGCAAGACAGGGGCTGCCCTATGCCGGATGGAGCGCGGGGTCAGTGCTGGCATGCCCGAGCATCCGCACAACCAACGACATGCCCATTGTTGACCCGCAGGGACTCGATGCGCTGAGCCTGGTGCCTTTTCAGCTGAATTGTCACTACACCGACCACATGCCCCCGGGGCATCAGGGTGAAACCCGTCGGCAGCGATTAACCGAGCTAACGACGCTGACTCCTCAAACCCGGGTGATTGGCTTACCCGAGGGTGACTGGCTACGGATTAAAGGGCAGTCGATGACCTTACACGGACCGCATCCGGCCTGGGACTTTCAGCACGGATGCGAACCCGCCAGCCTTGCGCCTGGCTTACTCAGCCTTGGCGCCTGAGTCCTTGACCACCTTGGCCCACTTGACGATTTCGCTGGCCTGATAGGTAGCGAGCTGCTCTGGGGTGGACAGCACGGCATCAAGCCCCAGTGTCTTGAGACGCTCTTGCACATCGGGCAGGCGATAGACGCGTAATACCTCGGCATTCAGGCGGTCGACCACCGCCTTGGGTGTTCCTGCGGGCGCGAAAATCGCAAACCAGGAGCTGGCCTCGAAACCGGGAATGGTCTCGGCCACTGTTGGGATTTCAGGTGCTGCCGGCGAGCGCTGCGCAGAGGTCACCGCCAATGCGCGAATCTTGCCTTCACGGGCCATGGGGATGGCTGAAGGCATGTTGTCAAACATGAGCTGAATGCTGCCGCCCACCAGATCGGGGATGGCGAACTGGCGGCCCTTGTAGGGCACGTGCGTCATGCGCGTACCCGTCATGGATTTGAAGAGCTCACCGGACACATGAACCGACGTACCGACACCCGGCGAACCGAATGACAGCTTGTCGGGGTTGGCTTTCATGTAGTCGATGAGTTCCTGCACGTTTTTAACCGGCAGATTGTTATTGACTACCAGCAGATTGGGCGTTGATGCCACCAGCGACACGGGCGTGAAGTCCTTAACCATGTCATAGGGCATTTTCGCGTAGAGCGAACCGTTGATGGAGTGCGTTCCGACGGTGGCCATGACCAGGGTGTAGCCATCAGGCGCTGATTTGGCGACTGTATCGGCGCCAATGTTGCCGCCCGCACCCGGTTTGTTCTCGACCACCACCGGCTGACCCATCTGTGCCTTGTCGCTGAAAATGCGGGCAAGAATGTCAGGAGCCCCACCCGTGGGGAAAGTGACTACCACTTTGACTGGGCGCTGAGGCCAGGTCTGGGCCTGGGCCTGGGGCGCAGCCAGTGTCAAAGAGGTCAGCCATCCCAAGGCACCCAGCGAAAGCGACGAAAGCACAACTCGCCGTACCGAGCGGCTGGTATTTTGCGTCTTGGAAAACGGCTTTTCAGAAGTTGGTAAGGACTGTGCAGCCCGATTTGCCCCGTAGAGGTTGAAGGACTTCATGGCGTCTCCTGCGTAAGAATTAGGTGGCGAAATCATGCCACGCCCTTACGCAGATCTCACCCTTGAGGGGCTTTACCGAGCGGCTGTGTCAGTGGTCGAACACCGTGTACTGGGACGGGTCGAACCAGGTGATTTTCTGGGCGTCGAACTCGAGATCGGGACCGATAAGAGGTTCGGGGCCTGTCTCAACGGCCGCCTCAAACGTGAGTTCGACCAGAATGCCGTGAGGATCATGCACAAATAGCTGCCAAAGACCCGCATCGCGGAGAATGGAGCTGCGAAACGACAGACCAGCCTTCTCGATGCGCGCGCGCGTGTCGTGATATCCGCTAGTGAGAAATGAAAGGTGATGTACGGCACCGCCCCCCGTTGGGACTCTCCCATCTGGCGTCAATGCGTCCTCGTCGCTGAACACGTGGATGATGGCATCCCCGCCTG
>JBIKMC010000117.1:0-9838 GCA_044359405.1 Burkholderiaceae bacterium | reverse complement strand
GCCCCCGCTCAGGATGACCCCGACGCGCTGGCCCTCGACCTTGAGGAGGCCTTCAAGAAGGGCCGCCGCAGCCAGACATCCGGTGGGTTCGACCACTACCTTGAGTTGTGCCGCCAGCCGTTGCAGCGCACGCACCAGCGCATCATCGCTGACGGTCACGACTTCATCGACACAGGCCTGTATGACGGCAAACGTGAGCTCGCCGGGCGAGGTTGTCTGGGCGCCATCGGCAATGGTGTTGGGGACGTCGATACGGATTCGCTTGCCGGCGGCAATCGATTGCTGCACATCATTACCCGCGCTGGGCTCGACACCTACGACTCGGCAGCGGGGCGCCAGGGCGCGGGCTGCCACCGCGCAACCCGAGATCAGACCGCCCCCACCCAGACACACGACCAGGGTGTCGAGCTTACCGACGGCGTCAAACAGTTCGCGAGCGGCGGTACCCTGCCCCGCCATGACGTCGGGGTGATCGTACGGCGGGATGAGGGTCATGCCGCGCTCGGCCGCAATGCGCCGACCGATGGCTTCCCGGTCTTCCCGGTAGCGGTCATACATCACGACTTCAGCACCGTGGCTGCGTGTGGCGGCCAGCTTGATGGATGGTGCATCCTGGGGCATGACAATGACGGCGGGCATCCCCAACAGTTTGGCCGAGCGGGCGATAGCCTGAGCATGGTTGCCCGATGAGTAGGTGATGACACCCGCACGGCGTTGAGCCGCGTCAAACCGGGCCAGCGAGTTGTAGGCGCCGCGAAACTTGAAGGCACCGGTGCGCTGCAGGTTCTCGGCCTTGAAGAAAACCTGTGCGCCGGTTTGCGCGTCGATCTCGGGCGAGCTCAAGACCGGGGTGTTGACGGCAATACCCGCCAGACGCTGGCTAGCCGCTTCGATATCCGAATATTCAATGGGCAAGTTCATGATGCGCGTGTACAGTATGGCGCAGAGTCGTTTTGGAGCACGCGACGTGTCGCCGGTTGAGGGTCAAATCAACAGTCGAGAGCCTAGCATTCTGGCGCTGGATTCGTCGGGCCTGCCGCGCCGCTGGATCAACCTGGAAGACGCGGCCGCCTACTACTGTCGGGGCGCTGTGGCCTGGGATCTGGGTGAACACGCCTTCACCCTGCGCGGAGGGCTTAACCGCGTCAGTGGCGAGCAGTCACGCCTGGTGCTGCGTTCGATTGTCGCCGTGCGAGGCGAGCGTGGGCGCAATCGAGGTGTGGCACAGTCGCCTGTTTTGCTGCGCGACATGTTGTTTGCGCGAGATCGCATGTTGTGCGCTTACTGTGGCGGCCGTTTCAGGGCCCCCGACCTGACTGCCGAGCACGTGATGCCGCAAAGTCGCGGGGGCGCCAACCGTTGGACCAACCTGGTCAGCGCCTGTCGGCCCTGCAACCACCGCAAGGGCAACCGCACGCCTGAAGAGGCCGGGATGGCGCTGCTGTATGTGCCTTATACCCCCAGCCTTCACGAGGGGTTCATTCTGCGAAACCGCCGTATTCTGGCTGACCAGATGGCGTTTTTGATGGCTGGCGTGCCGCCCCACTCCCGGCTGCATGGGGCCAAGCCTGCGCCGTCGAGTGCGCTACAAACACTGGCCTGAGCCCTTTCGTGGTGACGACCGGCTTGTCGACGCCCGTTCGGTGCACTAACCGCGGCTTTGCCCAGGTCGATGTCTTTGCCAGTAGCGCCGGAGCGGGCAATCCGCTGGCGGTGGTTCTCGATTCAGAGGGGCTTGATACCCAACAGATGCAGACATTTGCCGATTGGACCAATCTTTCGGAAACGACGTTTCTGCTGGCGCCGACAGACCCCGCAGCCGACTACCGCGTACGCATTTTCAGCCCGGGACGAGAGTTGCCCTTTGCCGGACACCCCACCTTGGGCTCATGTTTTGCGTGGCTGTGTGCCGGGGGCAAACCGCGACAGACCCGGGAGGTGATCCAGCAATGCGAGGCCGGACTGGTGCGCATTCGCCAAGACGGCGTCATCCTCAGTTTTGCTGCGCCGCCGCGTGTGCGCAGTGGGCCCCTGCAGGACGACCAGATAGCACTCATCGCACAGGGCCTTGGAGTGGCACGTACCGACATTCTTCACCATGCCTGGTGCGATAACGGCCCCCGCTGGCGGGCGGTCATGCTGCGCTCGGCCGATCAGGTGTTGGCGCTCAAGCCTGATGCCCGTGTTCTGGCGGGTCTTGATGTGGGTGTGCTGGGCCCGGTAGGCAAAGTGGGCGTGATCGCGGCTCACGCGTCTGAGGGGCGAGCCGACTTTGAAGTGCGGGCGTTTTTCTCCGCCGCTGGCAGCCTGCGCGAAGATCCGGTTACCGGAAGCCTTAATGCGGCGATTGGCCAGTGGTTGACCGAGTCGGGACTGGCACCCAGGCGCTATGTGGTGAGTCAGGGCACGGCACTCGGGCGGGCGGGCCGGGTGTACATCGAGCGGTCGACCGACGAGACCGTTTGGGTGGGCGGCGAGGTGCTCGAACGCATCGCGGGCACCGTGCGGCTTTGATCAGGCAGTCGGCCGCCGGCTCGGTAGCTGCCGACTCGCCTGCCTCGCTAGCCTGCCTTGCCGCGCGGGGTTTTTCGAGCTTTGGCTGCGCCGGGATCCCGGGCGGTGGACCGAGACGCCTTAGCTTTCGCCGGTGATGCGGTGCTCGCTGGTTTGGCTGCCGGTTTGGCTGCCACCTCGGCCCGCTCTGTTGCCTCGGGCTTGGCCTTTGCTTTGGCTGCGGGTCGTGGCGCGAACTCGAAGCCGATTCGGCCGTCCGGGCCGCGAACCAGTTTGGCTTTGAACTTGCGTCGCGTGCGCGAGGACACGAAATCAGTCAGCAGGTCGGTTGCGCCGTCGGCGAGCAGCTTTTTCAGCTGGTCTTGGCTGACCTCCTGTTGCAGAATGACTTTGCCCGTGCGGAAATCGCAGCGCCGATCGGCTCCGACCGAATACTCACAAACGTAGTTCATGCCGTGACTGAAGACGCGCGAGCCGCACTTGGGGCACGCACCCAGGGAGGTTTGATCGCTGAAATCGACGGCTTGTGCGTCTGCTTCGTCGTCTCGGGCAGACTGACCGAAGTCAAACTCAAGTCGGTGGTCGTCGGTGAGCTTGAGAATGGCGGCAAAAGGCCGCCCCATCTTGCTGCGAAAACCCTGTAAAGGACCGAGATGTCGCTGAGCGATTAACTGCTCGGCCTCGGTGACCTCGAGCTGTCGTGCGCCTGGAATCTTGCTGATGGAAAAATCGCAAGCCGTGCACGCGTAGCGTCGATAGTTTTCTTGAATCTGCCCGCCGCACTTTGGGCAGGCCGTCTTGAGCGTGGCGTAATCGCCCGGGACCGTGTCGGCCTGGTAGTTCTTGGCCCGCTCGACGATCTGGCGCGTCATCTGAGCGATCTGGCGCATAAATTCATCGCGGGCCAGACGACCCCGTTCCATCTCGGCCAATTTGTGCTCCCACTCGCCCGTGAGCTCCGGTGCGGTCAGTTCGCTGACCCCCAGCCCGCGTAGCAGGGTGAACAACTGAAAAGCCTTGGTGGTCGGAATGAGCTCTTTGCCATCGCGGATAAGATAGTTTTCAGCGATCAGGCCTTCAATGATGGATGCACGGGTGGCGGGCGTTCCCAGGCCCTTTTCGGCCATGGCAGCGCGCAATTCGTCGTCATCAACCAGTTTGCCGGCGCCCTCCATGGCGGACAGCAGGGTCGCCTCGGTGTAGCGCGCTGGCGGGCGGGTGCTCAGGGCCACCAGATCGATGACCTCGGTACGCACCGTTTCACCAGCCTTGACCGGCACCAGGGTGTCGTCGGCGCCCTGTCGGCCATAAATGGCCAGCCAGCCAGGGTTGATCAGCACTCGACCCTCTGTGCGGAAGCTGTGATCGCCAACCCGCGTGATGCGGGTGGTGACCATGGATTCGGCTGCGGGGAAAAAGACGGCCAGAAACCGGCGCGCGACAAGGTCATAAATTCGCGCTTCAGCATCAGACAGCGAGCGGGGCGCCTGCAGCGTCGGAATGATGGCGAAGTGATCGCTGATCTTGGTGTTGTCGAAGACCCGCTTGTTGGGCTTGACCCATCCCGAGCGCAGGATCTGACCGGCGAAGGGAGCCAGATCGGATACCTCTCCCAACACCTTGACGGTCTCGCTTGCCGTGTCCAGATAGTCTTCAGGCAGAGCCCTTGAATCGGTGCGGGGGTAAGTGAGTACCTTGTGGCGTTCGTACAGTGCCTGGGCCAGCGAAAGCGTGGTTCGGGCTGAGAAACCAAAGCGCGAGTTGGCTTCGCGCTGCAGGCTGGTGAGGTCAAACAGGGCCGGGGCCATCTGTGTGGCTGGGCGCGACTCTTCGCTGACGCTTCCAGTTTTGCCGCTGCAGGCGTCAACGATGCGTTGGGCGGCTGTTCGGTCCCACAGGCGTTCGGCACGTGCCTCTGCATCGTTCTCGTTTTTTTTGAATGAGGGGTCAAACCAGCGCGATTCGTACTGCCCCGACTGTGCGGCAAAGCGCGCGCGAACTTCGAAGTAGTCGCGCGCCACGAATTTACGGATGCGCTCTTCGCGGTCGACCACGACCGCCAGGGTCGGTGTCTGCACACGACCCACCGTGGTGAGGTAGAAGCCGCCATCGCGTGAATTGAAAGCCGTCATGGCCCGTGTGCCGTTGATTCCAACCAGCCAATCAGCTTCGGAACGGCACCGCGCCGCATCGGCCAGCGGCATCATGTCCTTGTCGTCGCGCAGGTGCTGGAAGGCATCGCGGATGGACGCTGGCGTCATGGACTGCAGCCACAGGCGCTTGATGGGTTGCTTGGCTTTGGCGTGCTGCGCAATGAGCCTGAAGATCAGTTCGCCCTCTCGCCCAGCATCGCAGGCATTGATCAGCAGTCCGACGTCTTTACGGCGGATCAGCCGCGTCAGAAGCTTCAGCCGATCCTGGGTTTTGTCGATGGGGTTGAGATCGAAGCTGGGCGGTATGACCGGAAGATTGGCGAAAGACCATTTGCCGCGCTTGACTTCGTACTGCTCCGGGGCGCTGATCTCAACCAGGTGTCCGACCGCCGATGACAGAACGTAGTCATCGCTCTCAAAGTAATCGCCCTGGCGCGAAAAGCCGCCGAGCGCACGCGCGATGTCGGCGGCAACAGAGGGCTTTTCGGCGATGATCAGGGCTTTGGACATGGGTTCTCGGATGCAGGAAAGCGAGCCTGAATCCGCAGCCAGCTCGTCGCGCGGTGCGCATTCAGGGCGCCGACGTGCAGATCGTGATGGACCCAGGATCGCTTGAAAAGGGCGCCAATCATAAGTGGGGGCTCGGGCCACATGCAAGCTGAACGCCCGTATGCTGGCATTGTCGGGTCGGCCATCTTTACTCGGATCAGGGTTTTTTACAGCGGGCAACAGTCCCGTCGGCGAGCCGTTCAATGAGACCGTTCAGTTCGAGTTCGAGCAGCACGCGGGCGAGAATGCCGGGTTCGAGCGTAAGCCGTTCGGCCAGGCTGTCTGCGGTGACGGGTGCCCAGCCCATTGCGCGTAGCGTGCGGTGACCAAGCGGCGCTACCGCCGGTGTGCCGCCTGTTTTTGGGATTACCTGAGCGGCGCCTGCCGGGCAGTTGTGTCGACTCGCCCGAGCGGCCAGTACCAGTGCACCCAGCGGGCCGGCCAGCTCCTGGAGAACGTCATCGGCTGACTCGATCAGCGTAGCGCCCTGGCGAAGCAACTGATGGCAACCTTTTGACAGCGGCGAATGGATTGAACCTGGAACGGCCATGACCTCGCGGCCCAGTTCGCTGGCCAGTCGGGCGGTGATCAGTGAGCCGGACTGACGCGCCGCCTGAACCACCAGAACCCCCAGCGAAAGACCGGCGATGATGCGGTTGCGCCTGGGAAAATTGGCGCGTGCGGGCTCTGTCCCCAGTGCTTGTTCGGATATCAAGATGCCTTGGCAGGCAATGCGAGCGGCCAGCGCCCGGTTATTGCGCGGGTACACCTGATCGATGCCGGTGCCCAGCACGGCGGCGGTGGCACCGTCGGCATTGAGCGCGCCCTCATGGGCGGCGGCGTCAATACCGTTGGCCAGGCCGCTGACGATCAGCCAGCCCCGACTGGACAGCGCATGCGCGATGTCGCGCGCCAGGCAGATGCCGTCGAAACTGGCACTGCGTGAGCCAACGATGGCCAGGGCGGGCGCCTCCAGACAGCCGAGCGGCCCCTGGCAGAAAAGGACGGGTGGCGCGTCGTCCAGTGAACTGAGCGCGGCCGGGTATGCGGGATGATCAAGGTGCATCAGCGTTGCGCCCGAGGTGTCGCGCTGCCATTGCAGCGCCTGGGCAATGAGCTGTTCGCGGCGCGGACAGGGCTCGAGAATGGCGCGCGCCCGCGCCTCATCAAGTAGCTGGCTAAGCTCGGTGAAGCGCGCCGCAAATACCGCGTCGGGCCGGGAAAACTGTCGCGCCAAAAGGCGCGCACTGACGGGGCCGATTCCCGGGGTGAACGCCAGTCGCAGCCAGCCGGTAAGGCGTTCAGCCTGACTAAAAGTGCGCGAGCCCTCGGCGAGCTCGCCGTCTGGCGAAATATCGTCAGTGGGCGCGTTGGGTGACGGTCTGACCGGCGGTCCGTCTGTGGGTAAAAGGTCAGCGATGGTGATGGGCATGGTGGACCAGGAAGGTGATGGCGAGGGCCTCGCGGGTGGCTCCAGACGCCACCCTAGGCGTGGCTTGCAGGGCCCGGCAACCGCCGGCTAGAGCGAGCGGACTGCCCATTCGGCCGGCCTTGCAGCCCATCCCGGCAGGCGCTAGCATTGAAGGATGGCTTTATTACCCATTCTTCGTTATCCCGATGCGCGTCTGCATACCGTAGCGTCGCCCGTGCGCGAGGTCGATGACGCCGTTCGCGCACTGGTCGCCGACATGGCCGAAACCATGTACGCGGCCCCGGGAATCGGCCTTGCGGCAACGCAGGTCAACCACCATGTGCGGGTGGTGGTCATCGACGTGTCCGAATCGCATGATGCGCTTCAGGTGTTCATCAATCCTGAGATTGTTGCCGAGGCCGGTGAATACAGCGTCCACGAGGAAGGCTGCCTATCCGTGCCTGGCGTCTATGAGGAAGTCGAGCGGCCTTCCCTGGTGACGGTGCGCGCGCTGGGGCTTGATGGCAAGCCGCTCACCGTCAAGGCCGAAGGGCTGTTGGCGGTCTGTCTGCAGCACGAAATCGACCATCTGGATGGCCGGGTATTTGTGCAGCACCTGTCGCGTCTTAAGCAAAGCCGCATCCGGGCCAAGTTGCTCAAGCAGGATAGGGCCGCGGCGTAGCGTTGAAGCTGATTTTCGCGGGCACGCCCGACTTCGCGGCGAGCATACTTCAGGCGCTTGCGCAGGCCGGCCACGACATCGCTCTGGTGCTCTGTCAGCCGGACCGTCCGGCCGGACGTGGGCGTGCTTTACAGGCGCCTGCGGTCAAGCGTTGTGCCCAGTCTCTGGGCTTGCCCGTGTTTCAGCCTGAAAGCCTGCGCACGCCCCAGGCGAGCGAAGCCATCGCCAGCGCGGGCGCTGATCTCATGTTGGTGGTCGCCTATGGACTCATTATCCCTGCCGCGATATTGAGGCTGCCCCGACGCGGTTGCGTCAACGTGCATGCCTCACTTTTGCCGCGCTGGCGGGGTGCAGCGCCGATTCAGCGGGCCATCGAGGCCGGTGATCGGCAGACAGGAATCACGATCATGCAGATGGATGCGGGTCTTGATACGGGCCCGATGCTGTTGTGGGAGGCGATTGATATCGGCGAACGGGAGACCGGCGGCCAATTGCATGATCGACTGGCGCAGCTGGGCGCGCAGCTCGCCGTCAAGGCGCTTGCTGCGCTTGAGCAGGATGCGCTGGTGGCCCATCCTCAGCCCGATCAGGGCGTCACCTACGCGCACAAGATCAAGCCCGACGATGCGGTGCTCGATTGGCGGCTTGACGCGGGCTCACTTGTAAACCGAATACGGGCCTTCGACCCCGTCCCGGGCGCGCAGGCCAGGCTTACGCGAGCGCCCGACGAGCGGCTGAAAATATGGTCGGCGCAGGCGTTGGAAGCGTCGATCGATACCGCACCCGGAACAGTCGTCGAGGCGGGCAATGCAGGCCTGATCATCGCGTGCGGCCGCGGCCGCCTGGCGATCGATGCCTTGCAGCGCGCGGGTGGTCGACGGATGCCGGTTGCAGCCTTTCTGGCTGGATATCCCATCAAACCCGGTGACCGGTTTGTCGTCGCCGGCTGAGTCGCACGACCGGCAGCGCGCAAGCCTGGCCCGTGAGATGGCGCTGGCCGCTATCGCGGTGGGTTGCGTCGATCGTGGCGAGCGGCTCGACGAGGCCTTGGCCCGAGTGCTCGCCCACAATCCGCTCGCCAGTGCCTCCCGACCGGCGGTGCGCGACATGGCCTATGAAACCGTGCGCCAGCTGGGACTGGCCAAGCATCTGGCTGAACGACTGAATGCCCGTACTCCGCCACCGGCTCTCGCGGCTCTGCAGTGGTTGGGGCTGGTGCAGCTGATCGCGCCTCACCGTCACCCCGCGACGGTGGTCGATCAGCTGGTTCAGGCTGCGCGCGAGGCGCCGGACACCCGCGCGGGTGCGGGCTTTCTGAACGCGACGCTCAGACGGTTTCTGCGTGAGCAGCCGACGTTGTTCGCGCATGCCCAGACGGATCAGGTTGCGCGTCACAACTACCCAGCCTGGTGGATTACCCGTCTGCAGCACGATCATCCCGAGCAGTGGCAGGCGATACTCGATGCCGGTAATGCCCGCCCTCCTTTTGTGATTCGGGTCAACCGACGACGTGTCACGGTGTCAGACTATTGCCTGGAGCTTGCCAGGCGGGGTATGCAGGGCGAGCCGGTCGGCCCGCAGGCGGTGCGTGTGAGTCCGCCATGCGCGGTGACCGAACTGCCTGGCTGGGGCGATGGTTGGGTGTCGGTGCAGGATGCGGCCGCACAATGGGCGGCGCCGCTATTGGCGCCTTCTGACGGCGATCGGGTGCTCGATGCATGTGCAGCGCCTGGCGGAAAGACCGGCCATCTGCTGGAGCTGGCCCACTGCGATCTGACGGCTCTGGATCTGAGCCCGCAGCGCCTGGCCAGGGTGTCCGACAATTTGAACCGTCTTGGACTCCGCGCCAGGCTCATGCAAGGTGATGCCCGCGATCCGTCAGCCTGGTGGGACGGTCAACCGTTTGACCGTATTCTTGTGGATGCACCCTGCAGTGCCTCGGGGGTGGTGCGCCGCCAGCCCGATGTTCGTTGGCTCAGACGTCGTCGCGATCTTGCGACACTGGCTGTTCAACAGGGGCAAATTCTGTCGGCGCTTTGGCCGCTGCTCAGGCCCGGTGGTACATTGCTTTACGCCACCTGTTCGATATTCAGGGTTGAAGGCGATGCGCTGATCGCCAGCTTTATGTCGCGTCATCCCGATGCCAGGCCGGGCAGCGTGCCGCAGGGCTTGCCGTGCGGCTATCTGCTGCCGGGCTCCGGATCAGGAGTTGATCAGGACGGCTTCTTCTACGGCCTTATCGAGAAACAACCTTGACTGTTCGGCTCGTGCATGTGGTGGCGATTTGCTTGGCCCTGCTGGCCGCTGTGGGCCGGGCCCAGACCGGTTACGACGGCAGCGCCAGGCTCGAGCGCAGCGGCGACGGCAAGGGATGGATGCTGGACGCTGACTTTGCTTCTCCGGTCAATGCCCGCCTGGAAGATGCCATCGAAAAGGGGCTTGCGCTGAGCTTCGTGGTCGAGTTCGAACTCACCAGGCCGCGCTGGTACTGGTGGGACGAGCGGGTCAGCGAGGCCAGCGCCTCCTGGC
>JBIKMC010000416.1:0-2801 GCA_044359405.1 Burkholderiaceae bacterium | reverse complement strand
GGCGAAGCGCCGGTTTCAGCCTTTTTCATACCCAGCGTGAGATGCCTGAGCACCGCGTCGTTAAAGCGAAACCCGTGCTCGAGCTCATCGATGGTGGCCTTGCCACACTCAATGTTCATGAGCACGTAATGCGCCTTGGCCACCTTTTGAATCGGATAGGTCAGCTGCCGACGACCCCAGTCCTCAATCCGGTGAATTTTGCCCGACTGGGCTTCGATAAGAGACTTGTAGCGCTCGATCATGGCAGGCACCTGCTCGCTCTGGTCAGGATGCACGATGAGCACGATTTCGTAATGACGCATGGATTCTCCGATACTTGATGATGAAGCCCTGCCGGCCCGATGTCGTTAAATGGCGTCCGATGTCGCGCGTTGGCGCCCAACGTCGCCCATCTTCAATCACTGGCTGCAAAGCTTTGTTACCGGATGAAACGTCCGGCCCGCCCCCGGTCAGCAGGAATGAAGCGCCCGAAGCGTCTTTCCTGAAGGCTGCCGGCGACGCGTCAAGTCACCGTGCAGCGGGAAACCCATCATTGTAGCGACACGCAGGCCCTCTCGCAAGGCGGCGCCATCGGCAAGCACTGATTCGCCTACAATAGGCGCCCAGGAGGAGAGCCTGCCATGTACCAGTCGGACATCACCCGGTTTCTGCAAGAGCTCAAGTCGAGCAATCCGCAGCTTGAGGCCCAGCAGCGCGAGGGGCGAGCCCTGTTGTGGGATCACCCGCAAGACGCCGAGACCACCCGAAGCAACCGCGAATCGCGGGTGGCCCAGCAGCCCTACGTGTATCAGACCCAGACGCGCGCTTGAGCACGCCGCAGCCACACCCATCCGAGACGGCTGCCGTGCCGGGCGAGTCGTCCTTGCCCCCGTCTGCGCCACTGTCGGTGCCGGCTGCCGCAGCCGGCCAGCCTGAGCCCACCCCCGTGTCTGATGCTGCCGACGATACACCGCGTCAGCTTGAACTGGGTATCGTGGCCCGTCTGTACGGCGAACCCTTGCAGAGTCTGCCTCAGGACTTATACATTCCCCCGGATGCACTCGAAGTCTATCTGGACGCGTTCGAAGGGCCGCTTGATCTGCTGCTCTACCTGATTCGCAAGCAGAATTTCAATATCCTCGACATCCCTATGGCGGAGGTCACCCGCCAGTACCTTGAATACGTCGAGGAAATCCGGGCGCGAGATCTCGAACTGGCGGCCGAGTACCTGCTGATGGCGGCCTTACTCATCGACATCAAGTCACGCATGCTCTTGCCTGTCAAGAAAGCCGACAGCGACGAGGAGGCCGACGACCCCAGAGCCGAACTCGCGCGCAGGCTCCTTGAGTACGAGGCCATGAAGCTGGCTGCTCAGCGGATCGACACCCTGCCGCAGGCTGGCCGGGACTTCGTGGCAGCAGCCGCGCACATTGAAACGGGCAACGTCGTCCGATTCCCCGACGTGAATCCTGATGATCTGCGCGCGGCCTGGGCCGACATACTGCGGCGCGCCACCCTGACTCGGCACCACCGTATCGCCCGCGAAGAGCTTTCGGTCCGGGAATTCATGACCGCGGTGCTAAGGCAGCTGCAAACGCGCCGCTTCGCAGAATTTCAGGACCTGTTCGATGTTGACCGCGGCCCGCAGGTGGCGGTTGTGACGCTGCTCGCGCTGCTGGAGCTCGCTCGTGAATCGCTCGTCGAAATCACGCAGGCTGAAGCTTTCGCGCCCATCTACGTGCGTCTGGCGTACCAGCCCAGCTGAGCGCGGCGAAGCCCATGGCGCTTCGAATCACTGATGACGCTCAGCTCGAACGCCTGAACAGCTTCGGTGTGCGGGCCCGGGCAAAAACCCTGATCGAGCTGGACGATGTCGCTGATGCTACCCAGGCGCTCGAGCAACTGCGGCAGACACCATCAGGCCTGATTCTTGGGGGTGGCAGCAACGTTCTGCTCGCGGGCGACATCGACCGCGTGGTGCTGCGCATCGCCCTGCGCGGTATTCGCGCTCTGGAAATAGGCGCCGATTGCGTCGTCGTCGAAGCCGCTGCGGGCGAGCCCTGGCATGAGCTGGTGCAGTGGTGCCTGCGGCATCGGCTCTACGGCCTGGAAAACCTTTCACTGATTCCAGGACTCGCAGGCGCAGCCCCCGTTCAGAATATTGGGGCCTATGGCGTCGAACTGGCTCAGCGCGTCGACGCGGTTCAGGCCATCGACATCGAGACGGGTCAACTACGGAAATTGACGGCTGCCGAATGCGCCTTCGGCTACCGTGACAGTTTGTTCAAGCGACAGAATGGCCGCTGGCTCATCGTGTCGATCAGGTTGAGGTTGTCGCGTATAGCCCAGCCCTGTCTGGACTACCCCAGTCTGGCTGAAGCCCTGCGCGCTCATGCCCTACCCACTGCCGAACAGGTGGCAAAAGCTGTTTGTTCGTTGCGTCGACAACGGCTGCCAGACCCCGCTGTGCTGGGTAATGCTGGCAGCTTCTTCAAGAATCCGGTGGCGGATGCAGCGACCGCCGCTGGGCTGCTCGCCCAACATCCCGACATGCCACAGTACGCGGCTGGTGCGCAAAGGGTGAAGCTGGCAGCCGCCTGGCTGATCGAGCGCTGCGGCTGGAAAGGTCACCGCGAAGGCGATGCCGGTGTCCACGCCCAACATGCGCTGGTGCTGGTGAATCACGGGCGTGCGACCGGCGCGCAAATACTGGCATTGTCGCGGCGCATCCAGGCCTCGGTCCATGAGCGTTTCGGCCTCATGCTTGAACCTGAACCCGTGATCGTCGAGCACTGATACCACCCCTGGTTCGGCCCAGGCTT
>JBIKMC010000116.1:0-9943 GCA_044359405.1 Burkholderiaceae bacterium | reverse complement strand
CACCAAGTTCAGCCTCGCTGCGTCAAGCACGGGCAAGGGTGGCTCGGTAATGATCGGCCAGGCCAGTGAATTTGTGCCCAGACAGGGTGCGGTTCAGGTGTCGGTTGATGACACCGCATCGTCGGCATTCATCAATCGAGCGCCCAGCACGCCGGTCGATCTGCGCAATGCCAATTGGGCTGCGGTCGTCAGTTATGGCGTGAACGACGCCAGCGGCAGCGGTCTTTTCGCAGCGGCAGGTCCGCAGACCTTCGGCGGCGCGGTGGGCGGGCTTTATCGCGCCCACATGGGCTTGCGCGGCGAAACCGGCACCTGGGAAAACATCAACCGCAATGTTCCCGCCAATATCGCATGGGCCGGTATCGCAGCCGATGGCACCGGCACGCGACTGCTGGCTGCCGCGGCCAATGGCCGCCTCTATGTAGCCGATACCGGGCGTACAGACTGGCAATGGCAGGCCGTTGAGAGTCCGCGCAACTGGACGGCAGTCTCGGTCTCAGCCGATGGCCGGCAGATGGCGGCTACCGCACGAGGTGATGAAGGCGGCATCTGGGTATCGAGCAACGGCGGTGCAAACTGGCGGCTGGTTACCGGTACCAAGGGCATGGCCTGGACCTCGATAGCGCTCACCGATAACGGCGAGCGCCTGATTGCGGTGGCCGATGGCAGTGGCATCTTCGCAAGCAACCTGGGTACAGCCCAGGCGGCGCTACCCACGCGAATCGGTATCGAGGCCGAGGCGGGTGCAGTCCGACTGGTGGGTATCGATGCGATCGATATCGAGGTTTCCGATATCCAGGTACAGGTCAATCTGCCCGGCCGTGAGGGCGGTCAGGTCGTCGACTTCGCGCGCAGTGACTTCGATGTTGTCACCGGACCTGATTCGGTTCGGCGTCTGTCCATGGCGGGCAGCGATGGTGAGTTGCTGCGCGTTGCAGCAGATGTGCGCATTGGTATCGGCGAATTTGTCTATCTAAGTGGCACTGCTGCCTTTGAGAAGCGTGATGCGACGGTGAAATTGGCGGACGGCAGTTCGGTGGAGGTTGAGGCGCTCACCATCGGAGCTTCGAAGGTTGAAGCTTTTGCCGGCATCAACGGGCCCTACCGGGTTGACAGCAACGATGACGGGGTCATCAATGCCGCTGACACCCCCAATCGCGATGCGATCGGTATCAGCCTGGGCGATGCCGAGCTGGGCCTTGCAATCGTGTATGCCAAGGACGGCGCCAAGAACGCCGATGATGCGTCCCTGCAGGGCGCCACCTGGACTGCGCTCAGGGCACGGGCATCGACAGCCGAGCTGGTGGGTGTTCCGCTCATCACCCTCTCGGCCAGCGACATGAATGTCGAGGTCAACACGGTGGATGGCCTGGCGCAGGGACTCGAGGACGATGACCATGTCATCGACTTCAAGGCCATGAGCGCTGCAAACGCACCGTTTGCGGTGCGTACCGGGCCCGAAAGTTCACTCAATCTCACCATGGACGGTCAGCGTGGTGAGTCGATCAGCACCTACGGTACGGTGAAGGCCCAGGTCGGTGATTTTCTGTCGCTGTCAGGCACGGTGGGCTTCGAGCAGTACCGGCAAACCGTTGCGCTATCGGGCGGCGATGAAGTCGACGCCCGGCTGATGGTCATAACCGGTGCCGATGTATCGGCGCGTTTGGCGACAGGCGCTGACGCGTCGGCCATCGGGGTCGAGATGAAAAATCTCGACTTTGGTCTGGTGCTTGCGTCGGCCGTCACAGCGGGCGACTCGCGCAGCTGGCTATCGGTCAAAGGCGAGGCCGAGTCGGTGGCCATTCTGGGCACGCAGTCGCTGGGCGTTGAGCTCTCGGGCGAAGATGTGATGTTCGCGCTCAACATGGGTCTTGGTACCCTGAGCGACGGTCAGGCCAACCGCTCGACGATCGACTGGAGCGGCACTGACGCTGAAGGCAAGGCGCGCAAGCTGACGCTTTCGGCAGGCAGCCTGGCAGCGGCAGTCATCGACTTCAAGGGCGAATTGCTCGAGGTCGGCGGCACCATGTTGGTGAAGGTCGGCGATGTGTTCGAGGCCAGCGGCACCATTCTGGTGTCCAAGCAGGACCGTGATATTCAGGTGGGCGGCCGTACCGTAGCCGCAACCGGGTTCCTGATCGGTGCTGCCGATATCAGCGCCTCGGTGCAGGGCATCGATGTAACGGGGCTCGATCTGGGCATGGCCTTGATGCGACCCGTCAACGCTGCCGAGGGTGATACCCGCAGCTGGCTTGCGCTCAAGGCGCAGGTCGACAAGGTCGAGCTCGATGCAGCCGATTTCGGGCTTTCGGCAGACGACCTTGTCATCGAAGCCAGCAAGCTGGGGCTTGAGCTCAATCTGGGCTTCGGCGCCGAGGGGGCCAATCCCAACGAGACCGTTCTTGATCTGGGCACGACAGGCAGTGGTCAGCAGGCGGTCAGTCGGGCGATACAGGTGCGCACCGGCAAACAGGTCGACGGTCAGGACCAGACTGTGGCCCTCGACTACAACGGCACCGGGTCGTACCTTGCGGTCACGACCGACGCCAAGATTGCCATCGGCAACTTCGTACTGCTACAGGGCAGTTTTGCATTCGCGCGGTTGGCCAATCGGTCGGTCAAGGTCGTTGACAAAGATCAGCAAGCCGAAGTCCGTACCATGACTGCGTACAGCCTGTCGGCCCGCGAGGTCGACATCAAGCTGGGCTCGGGGATCGATACCGACGACTTTGTGGGCGTCTCGCTCGACAACGCGTCGGTGGGCATCATGCTGCTCGAAGATGCAGCCGGTGGCGGCAGCTTCGTGGGTCTTCGTGCAGGCGCCGAAGGTGCGGCGCTCGAGGGTATTGATGGACTGACGCTGAAGGGTGGCCAGCTGCAGCTGGCGGTCAATACCGGTCCCGATTCCGGGGCTCTGGCGGGTCGGGTGGTCGACTTCACCTACGGCGATATGGACGGCGATGGCAAGACTGGAGGCTCGACACCGGTTCGATTGCGCGGCAATACCGTGGCCAATCTCGACTTCAAGACAACGCGTCTGGAAGCGGGTGGCACGCTCACTTTTGCGCTCGCCGATCCGGCGGCCGCCGCGACCGCTCCGCCGCTGTTCAATGCCTCGGGCAACCTCGCATTCCGACAGTCGGGCAGTACCGTCGTGGTGGCCGGTACCGAGCTGAATGCCAGCCTGAATGTGGCGGGCCAATCGCTCGGTATTGTTGACGGCTCCCTGGCGCTGGTGCTGCCGGGCGATGGTTTCGCGCTTGATCTCAAGGCCACTGCCGCGTTGCCGGTCCCGGGTCTCAACAACGTCACGTTGTATGGTGATGTGGCCTTGTCGCTGAACCGGACCGGGGCTGCAGTGGACCAGACCATCACGGTGGGCTCGGGCACAGCCAGCGTGAAGTTCGAGAATGGCAGCGATGCGACCACCTTCTCCTTGACCAACCTCGACGTCTCGATCGACGGCGTACTCGGTGAGTCGCTGGTCGATTTGTCCTCAGGTCTGGTGACCATCCGTGAGGACCTTGAGGCCGCCGAGAAACTGCCGCTGCTCGACAAGACCCTCGATGATGTTCTGAACCTGTCGCCCTTGGTGAGTCTAGGCGACTACGTTCAGAACTATGTCAACAGCTACCGGGATGCCAGCTGGGCTTCGCCGTTCGGGCTTGCCCGACAGGCAAGTTACGGCGCGCGCGGCGTACCGACGCTTATGGGGCTCAAAGGCTACCTTGACGAGCATTGGGCGCCCAAGGCAGGGGTCAGCAGTGGCCTCGATTTCGTGCTGAATGAAAATGGCCTGTCCTTCGGATTCCAGGGCAAGGTCAAACTGGGTACCGACTCTTTGCCCATTGAGCTTGACGCAGGCTTTGAGGAAATCGGGCTCAAGTTCGACGCGCGGCTTGATGTACAGGCCACGCTGGAAGCCGATGTCGATCTCGACTTTGCCATGAACTGGTCAGACGGCTTCAAGGCCGAGTTCAATCTGAACCGACTGGGCTTCCAGGGCAGCCTTACCGCTGACGACGTGGTGCTGGCCGCCACGCTTGGACCGGTCGATGTGAGCATCGGTAAAGAAGGCAAGGACTTCCTGCGCGGTTCTCTGCGCGCCGATATCGGAGGGGCCATCAGCTTTGTCGATGGCCAGTTCAGCCTCGTTCCGGGCGATAACAACCTGAAGGTTGAGCTGCCGGTTTACGCCTCGGTTGCGGGTATCGATCTCACCGAAGGCGCTGCCAGCGTACCCAAGGTGCTGGTTGACGGGGACCCCTTCACGGGCTCGCTGACCGTCACGACCGAGGGTATGGAGGCCCTGACCAATTTCTCGAAGATCCGCATGGAAGACGTGCTGTTTGCGCTTCCCGGCATGCTTGATTACCTCGAGACGATTGATCTCGACAAGCTTGGCTTGCCCGAGATTCCCTTTGTCGAAACAGCCCTGAGCGAACTCCTCAACATTGCCGACGTGTTCCGCACCGAGGTGGTTGACAAGATCGACTTCAATCGGCCCATGAAGCTCTGGGTGGCGCTGCCGAGCGAGCAGGCTTCGGGCCGGGGTACGGCCCGCTTTGAATCGGGAAGCAACCAGCTGATCGGTACGGCAGGACAGTTTGCCGCCTCGATGGTGGGGCACCATGTCACGGTCGCAGGCTGGGAGAGACCCATTCTGTCGGTGTCGGCTGATGGCAGCTCGCTCGAGTTGGGTGCCACCTTCACCCGCAGCGAGGCCTCCGCAAACTACGACATCCACAAGAAGCGTGAACGCATCCGCACCATGGGCGAGTTCGTCGATGCGCTCAACAAGTCGGGACTCCTTGGTGACAAGAAAGCCACCTACAGCCCGCTCACGAAGGAGCTCATCGTTCCGGTCACACTGGGCGCGACGCTGACCCCGGTCGAATTGCCCATCAACTTCGGCCTTGGCGAAGGTGAGCTCTCGCTATCCACCAGTGCGGTGGCCAGTCTTGGCCTGGGCATCGGGTCGACGCTTGATCTGGTGGTCGATCTGTCGGGCGACATGCCCAAGCTCGCCGTCGACAACTTCAAGCTGGATGCCAGTATCAACGCTGACGTTGACGATCTTGCCGTGAAGGCGCAGTTGGGCTTCCTGAGCCTGACGGCTGGCGGTGAAGGTACCGGCTCGGGGCTGCATGTGGCGGGCAAGGCTTCGGTGGCGCTTGACCGCACACCGAATGTTCCCGGTGGGGCTCGCTTCGGCCTTGATCAATTGTTGACCGAGGGGCTTTCCAGCCTGCAGTTCGACATTACCGGCGACGCCTATGCACGCATGCGTGACCTCACCATCAAGTCGGGGGGCGGAGCCGGATTCAACATTGGCCGCGGGCTTGAGCTCGGCGTTTACGTGCCCGACTTTGCGAATATCGATGGCTTCAAACTGGTGTTTGATTCCGGCTTCGATATCAAGGACGAGGCAGACCTTACCGAACACGGATTGACTGGCAAGGAAATCGTCGCGGTGGTGCCTGATCTTGGCTCCATCCTCGATGTCAGTCGTCTGAGCTTTGCCGATATCGTCGGCGGTATCCGGCTGGTGGGCGACGTCATTGAAGAGGCTATCGGTGATCAGGCCTTCTACACCGAGAAGATTCCGCTCATCGATCGGTCATTGTCCGAGCTGCTGGCGTTCGGCGACAACTTCCTGGCTCGCATCGAGGCGGCGGGTGCGACGCCCGCAGCCGCACTCGACGAGGCTGAGCGCGTCATCGAGGAAGCGCTGGGGCTTGAGCCGTCGCTGCTTGACCTGTCTATCGACGATCAGCGCAAGCTGCTGCGAATCGACTTCAACTATGAACTCGAATTTGCGGACGACTTCAACCTCAAGCTTGACCTCGCGTCGCTGCTGGCACTCGCCGGTGATGGGCTCGAGTTGCCACCTGGCGTGGCAGAAATGTTTGATGTCACGGGAGCGGCGGCGGGCCGCTTGAGCGCGGGTCTTGCGCTGTCGGCCGGCGTGGGTATTGCGCTTCCGGGTGCGCCCGAGGGAACACCCGTGGTCCAGCTGCTCGACTACGACACCAACACGGGCAAGGGGACCCGACTTGACCTGACGGCCGCGGTGCAGGCCAACGATGTCAATCTCAAGCTGCGGCTGGGGCAAATCGAAGCCGGCGTGTTCAACGGCAAGATCGTGCTCGACGAAGATGGCAAGCTTGGCACAGAGCCTGGAGAACCTGCAGCGCTGCGCATCTCGCTCAAGGACGGCTTGCCCAGCGTTGCAGCGGTCGGGGCCATGGATATCGACCTGCCCTTGAAGCTGATGGTCAAAGGGACGCCGATACCGCTGGGCAGTATTCATGCCTATACCGACCCCCAGTTGGGTTCTGGCGGGCTTCAGGCGCTGTTTGAGCAGCTCGTTGGCGAGCGGGCCGGCCAGCCGTCAGCACTGCTGATTGACCTGCCCGACTTCGAGCGCATGTTCTCGTCGCAGAACGCGCTCTTGCAAATGCTCTACGACCCCACGCCGGTGCTCGATGGCATCGATCTGGGTCTGGGTGAGTTGCAAAGCCTGTTCGAGTCCACCATCGACGTTGACCTGCCCTTTATCGGCAACGGACTGGCCGAGGTGGGTACCATGATCGGCGACCTGCGCGGCGGCCTCTTGCTTGATCTGCGCAAGGCCCTTCTGGGCGATGATGGCATGCCCGTTCCTGGCAAGCCGGTTGAGCTTCTGCAGAAGACGCTCTTTGATGCGTTCAACGGCCTGGGTATCTTGCAGGACACCAACCGTGACGGCCGTATCAGCGAGGCCGACGTTGACGTGGGTTTCTACGATGTCAGCGGCAAGCGGCTGACCACCTGGGTCAAGGGCATGCCCTTCCCCAAAGGTGCGGTCGACGCTATCCGCTTCGACATGGACCTGGGTGGTCGCATTCTCGGTGGCGGGCTTGATATTCCGCTTGACCTCAATCTGCCAGGGTTCGAGCTCAAGGTCGACGGTGGCTTCGCCCTCGATATCAACTGGGCGTTCGACTTCTCCTTCGGTCTGTCGTCCAAGGAAGGCTTCTACCTGGGCACCAACAGCGAACAAGACACGCCCGAACTCCGTCTGGATCTGGGCCTGTTCCTGGATGGTGATGCGTCTGACCCCGACAAGATCACGGCGTTCGAGGGGCGGGGCAAGCTGCTGTTCTTCGAGGCCGGCGTCAAGGACATCGACCAAGACCCCAACAAGCCGGGACATCAGCCCAGCGCGCTTCGCGGAAGGCTTGCTCTCGATGTGGTCGGTGATTCGGCCGGACGTCTCACTTTGGGCAAGGTGCTCTCCGATGGGCTGTCGGTACTGAAGCCCAGTTTCCAGGTTGACGCCGATCTGAAGCTGGGGCTCTTTTTGTCGGCCTTCGGCTTGCCCAAGCTCGAAGCCGATTTCGTCTTCGACTGGGGTTGGAAGCTGGGTGATGCGACGGTTGAAATTCCGCGCATCAATATCGAGAACCTGCGGCTTGATCTCAAGTCAGCGGTGTTTGACTTCCTGGTGCCCATTGCCGAAAAAGTGGCCAAGGGCGTCGCGCCCTTCAAGGACATCGTCGAGGCGCTGGTGGCGCCTCTGCCCGGCCTCGACAAGGTGGTACCCAAAGATCCAACGCTACGCGGTGTGCTCAGCGAGATCTACAAGATCAAGAACCCGGAGGCGCCCCCGCTTGATTGGGCCTTCCTAGATGCGGTGCGTTTCGCGTTGCAGATGCCCGATATGGTTCGTACCCTGGCCTCGATCGGCTCGGGCGTGCCGCTGGGCAGTCTGTACAACCTCGGCCGATCCGACTTCCGCTTCGTTGCGGGCAACATGGGGTCTGCACCAGCCGGAACCTCGTCCATCCTCGACAAGCTCGAACTCGAGGTTGGCAAGCTGGCCGACCAGGCCTCGGGTGGCGTCAAGTCGGGCGGCAGTGCCACCGAGCGCTCGGGGCTTGTGTTCTTGCCTTACCTGCTTGACATCGGCAACTGGGCCAAGATGTTCAGTGGCGGCAACGCTACCCTGTTCACCTATGAGCTTCCGCTGCTGAACTTCGGCATCAGCTTCGATGTCGAACTGGCCCGTATCCCGTTGCCCTTCCCGCCGGTGTCATGGATTCAGCTGGTGATTGGCGCCTTCGGCAGTGCCAGTGGTTACGTCGACCTGGCCTTCGGGTATGACACCTATGGCATCCAGAAGTTCATGGAGTCCGACAACCTGCTCGATGTCTTCGACGGGTTCTACATCAGTGACTACACCCTGCCGCTGATGCGAAACGGTTCCTTCGTACCCAATACCGGCGGCAAAGAGAAGCCCGAGTTTGGCATCAACCTCGAACTGGGTCTGAAGGGCGGCGTGAGCCTGTCCGGTGTGGTCACCGTTGGTCTGGGTGGCTCAATGGAGATCGGAGTCGACGCCGATCTGAACGATATTCGCCTCGCCGATGTCGAGCGCGATGCGAACGGTCAGGTCAGCAAGGTCACTTTCGCCGGCGACGGCAAGATTCGTGCGTCCGAGCTGGTCACCATGTTGATGTATGAGGGTCTGGGTCCGCTCAACCTCTTCAACATCGACGCAGATCTCGGTGTCAACGGCTTCCTGTGGGGCAAGTTGGGGGTCGGCATCTTCTCCGTCGGCGTGCAGGCCAAGCTGTTCAGTCTGAAGCTGCTCGAGCTGTCCTATGACGCGCCGGTGGTGCAGCCGCGCTTTGGCAGCGTCAGCAACGGTGTATTGACGCTGTTTGCCGGACCACGTTCGGCCGATCGCGCCTACATCGATACCGTCGATGCGGGTGAGAATTGGAAGCTGAGCGGCTCGGGCGGTACGGTTCAGGTGGAATTCAACGGAAAGTTCTACCGTGAATTCACCGGGGTGAACCGAATCGAGGTCGATCTTGGCCAGGGCAATGACGTGTTCGACGCGTCCCGTCTCAGCAATGTGTTCATCGTCGCTGAAGGCGGCGGCGGTGACGACACGATTCTGCTGGGTCGTGAGGGTGGGCTTGCCTTCGATGAGGAAGGGCACAACACCCTCAAGGCGTTGGCTGGCAGTGACAAGCCGGTTACGCTCATTGGCGGGGCGGGTGACGACACCATCGCCGGCGGCGCAGGCCCTGACCTGCTGCTGGGCGGTGCGGGTGCGAATGCGCTCGATGGCGGCAATGGCAACGACCTGCTCTTCGCTCTTGAGGGCAGCAACCGTCTGGCCGGTGGTGACGGTGTCGACAAGTACATTTTCATCGGTGCGTTGGGCGCCAACCGCATGATTGAAAAAGGCGATGAAGCCTCGCTGATTGACTTCTCGGGCTTCATCCCAGAAGAACTGGCCGCCTTCACCGGTCCGGTCGTGGGCGCGCCGACGGTCTCAATCCCGGCTGATTTCACGGCCACCCGTGGCGGTCCGGCGCAGTTGCTGCTGCGTGGGCGTCCATTCGGCTTTGATGGTCCCGTTGACCGACAGCTCACCGTGACCCTGCGTGTGGCCGACGGCAAGATCAGCGCAAATGACAAGAATGGTGATGGCGTAACGGTTGGTGGTACCGATACCGAGCGTACGGTCATCGGTACGGTTGAAGACCTCAACAGATTCTTCACCACGCCCGGCAAGATCACCTACAGCTACGACAGTCAGGAAGCGTCGCGTGGGCTTGAGGTTGAAGTCGCCTATGGTGCCTTCATGAATAAGGCGCAAGCTACGATTTACGGGGTTCAGACACTTAACAAAGTCCAGACTTGGCGTGATGTGGCCGTATCTGCATCCAGGCAGGTCGCTCTGGGAGAGAAGGCGGGCATCTGGCTGTCGACCGATGGTGGGCTCAGCTGGAATCAGGCCACTTCTGCGCCGACCGATTCGCTGTACTCGTCGGTGGCGATCTCGTCTGATGGCAGCACCATCGCAGCCGTCGCCGCTGGCAGCAAGGGCGTCATCTCGCGCGATGGCGGTCAGACCTGGACCGCGCTCGATATCGCCACCGAC
>JBIKMC010000115.1:0-9952 GCA_044359405.1 Burkholderiaceae bacterium | reverse complement strand
ATCCCGCGCTGGGGTTGGGCCACACCGAGGACCAGCCGGCGCTTACCGATGCTGAGCGACGTCTATCTGGGGCGCTGATGCGGGTCAATCACGTCGGCGAGGTCTGCGCTCAGGCGCTTTATGAGGGGCAGGCGGCGTCAACTCGTGACCCGGTGTTGCGCGAGCACTTTCTCAAAGCGGCTGAAGAAGAGGCTGACCATCTGGCCTGGACGCGCTCCCGTTTGGATGCGCTGGGTGCCCGACCATCGCTTCTGAATCCACTCTGGTATGCCGGTTCGCTCACGTTGGGTCTGCTAGCCGGCCGCTCCGGCGATCGCTGGAGTCTTGGCTTTATGGCTGAAACCGAGCGTCAGGTCGAACAGCACCTGCAGTCGCACTTGGGGCGTCTACCCGAAGCCGATCGGGCCTCCAGGGCCGTGGTCGAGCAGATGAAGCAGGATGAAATTCAGCATGCCCGCGAGGCGAAAGCGCTAGGCGGGACAGAACTGCCGGCGCCGGCGAAAGACCTGATGAAAGCAGCGGCCCGCGTCATGACCCGGGTCGCCCACCACATCTAAGGATGTTTGGTGCAGGGTGGCGGTCGCAGTTCCTCCGGTCGTACTTCCTCCGGTCGCCGTCTGTCGCTTGTACGCTAGGGAGGTACCCGCCCGTTTTCAGGCGTCAGGTCCGCTGCGCTCTCAGTCTTCGATAATTTCCCAGCCCGTTGACAGCTTGGCCGTATGGGCCAGCATGGCTGAGGCCGAGCAGTATTTATCGTGTGACAGTTTGATCGCTCGCTCGACGATGTTGGCCTTCAATCCCCGTCCGGTCACCTTGAACTGGAAGTGGATTCGGGTGAACACCTTGGGATCGCTCTCGGCCCGTTCGGCCTCAAGTTCCACGTCGCACCCCCGAACGTCCTGGCCGCTCTTGCGCAGAATCACGACCACATCGTAGGCGGTACATCCTCCCGTACCGAGCAGAACCATTTCCATCGGGCGCGGAGCGAGGTTGCGACCGCCACCCTCGGGGGCGCCGTCCATCATGACTGCATGCCCGCTCCCGGTTTCTGCCAGGAAGCTCATGCCTTGGGGACCTGTCCATCGTACGGTTGTTTTCATGGGAACTCTTTTTCAAACGATGAGATGGCGGCCTGCGATGCTGCGAACAGTGCGCCGCGCAGATGGCGGTCTCGCCAAAACGCCGGATTCTACGATAGGGGCCAGAGAAAACCGCCCATGGACAGGCTATCAGCAAACATGGCCAGGCCCTTCTTGGTGCGATGCACAAACCCGAGCGTTCGACTCGGCATTCCTAAATTGAACTCACCGGTCATCGATGGTTAATCGGACTCATCGGGATACTCGCTCATAAGAACTAGGTCTTTTAGATCAAGGGTTTGGATGGGCCGAGTGAGGTTTTGTCTCGTTTGTTGCAAAAGTCACACGAATTTACCAAAACCACTCGTCTGTGGATCTTGCAATGCACAAAGTCTTTCGGTACAGTTCGTTCATTGGTCGTCATCGACGGCCGGCAAGTGTCTCCTCCACCCTCCTCCTTAGGTGGATTCAGCCCGGAACCTAGTTCCGGGCTTTTTTTATCTGGTGCGCCGGCGATGTTCTCGCGCGCTTGCGTTGTTCGATGTTGCTACTCCGTTTACTTACGCATCAGCGCCGGGCCACTTGGAGCGGTCTGCTCTTTGACATGGCCGATCTTCATCGGATAGACTTTAGGGCTTTCCGTCTGCGCGGCAACCGAGACTTTTATGAAAACCTTTTCCGCCAAATCGCACGAAGTGCGTCGCGACTGGTATGTGGTCGACGCCTCCGACAAGGTGCTGGGGCGTTTAGCCTCGCAGATCGCGCTTCGCCTGCGCGGTAAGCACAAGCCCGAGTACACCCCGCACGTCGACACCGGTGATTACATCGTTGTTGTCAATGCCGCTCAAATCCGCGTCACTGGCAACAAAGCTGAGGGCAAGAAGTACTTCCGCCACAGCGGATACCCTGGCGGCATCAGCGAGACCAACTTTGGCAAGATGCAAAGCCGCTTTCCCGGGCGCGCCCTTGAGAAGGCCGTTAAAGGCATGCTTCCCAAAGGTCCGCTGGGTTACGCCATGATCAAGAAAATGAAGGTCTACGCTGAAGGCACGCACCCGCACGCGGCCCAGCAACCCCAGGCACTGGAGATCTGAGCATGATTGGTGACTACTATTACGGCACCGGCCGACGCAAGACCTCGGTTGCCCGTGTGTTCCTTAAAAAAGGTTCCGGTCAGGTCGTTGTCAACGGTAAGCCGCTTGACGAGTACTTCGCGCGGGAAACCGGTCGCATGGTGGTGCGCCAGCCGCTTGAGCTTACGCAGCACATCAACTTTTTTGACATCAAAGTTAACGTGCACGGTGGTGGAGAAACCGGCCAGGCCGGTGCTGTTCGCCACGGCATTGCCCGCGCGCTGATCGACTTTGATGCGTCACTGAAGCCGGCGTTGTCCTCGGCAGGTCTGGTTACCCGTGACGCCCGCGAGGTCGAGCGTAAAAAGGTCGGCCTGCACAAGGCGCGTCGTCGCAAGCAGTTCTCCAAGCGCTAAGGCGCTGGTCTCCTGCACCTCGCTCCCATCCGGGGGCGGGTTCGCAAGAAGGAAAAAACCGCCTCTTTTCAGCTGGCGGTTTTTTATTGCCTGCGCGCTTTGGCTTTGCGCCTACTTTGAAGTAGTCCCACGTTCATCTCGCCCGTCAGCGACGACGCGTAAAAGCGCTCGATCATCTGTACCGACGTGCGGGCATTGCGCGCCAACGTGAGCATGTCAATACCTTCGCCGTACAACAGGCGGAACATGATTGCGGTGTGTCGCAGGCTGTAAAGCGTCCTCTCACGCCCCAGGTGATCCACCTGAATGACCCTCGCTTCGCGCATGACCCACTTGAACCAGAAGCCGAGGACCGCCAACGCGTAGGTACGATCGTGCTCTTAGGGAAGGAACACGTAATCGTCGGGTTCGGCGCACCCGAGCGACTGCGCTCGACGTCGGGCTCTTAGCCTCAGCTGACGTCGCCTCTCCATCCGCATCCGACCACAACTCCCGCGGCCCGCTCTAAAATGCTGGCTCTTTGTTCAACGCCAGAGTCTTTCATGATCAAGGTCGGAATCGTAGGGGGTACCGGGTACACCGGGGTCGAGTTGCTGCGCCTGCTCGCCCAGCATCCGCAGGTTGAACTCAAGGCCATCACCTCGCGCAAAGAGGCGGGCATGCCGGTGTCCGAGATGTTCCCGTCGCTACGGGGGCGCGTGCAGCTGGCCTTCTCTGACCCGGCGCAGGCGCCTTTGTCGGATTGCGATGTCGTCTTCTTCGCTACGCCGCATGGCGTGGCCATGGCGCAAGCTCGCGAGTTGCTGGCCGGTGGTACCAAGGTCGTCGATCTGGCGGCTGACTTTCGTCTGAAGGACACCGCCGAGTTCGAGCATTGGTACAAGATGCCGCACAGTTGTACCGATCTCTTGGCCGAGGCCGTCTATGGCCTCCCCGAGGTCAATCGTGACGCCATCCGTAAGGCGCGTGTCATCGGTCTGCCCGGTTGTTATCCCACCTCGGTTCAGTTGGGCCTGCTGCCGGTACTCGATCCTTCAGTGGTGGGCTCTGTCGGTGGTGATCTGATCGATGTGCATTCCATCATTGCCGACTGCAAATCCGGCGTTTCCGGCGCCGGCCGCAAGGCTGAGGTTCACACGCTGCTGGCCGAGGCGTCCGACAATTTCAAGGCCTACGGTGTCAGCGGCCATCGTCATTGGCCCGAAATTCGCCAGGGCCTGACGGCTATCGCTGGCAAGCCCGTCAGCCTGGTCTTTACGCCACACCTGGTACCCATGATTCGCGGCATTCATTCCACTCTTTATGCGCGGTTGACCCCGCGTGGGCGCGATACCGACTTGCAGGCGCTCTATGAGCGTCGCTTCGCCAATGAGCCCTTTGTGGATGTCATGCCGGCCGGTTCCACGCCTGACACCCGCTCGGTTCGGGCCTCCAACACGGTACGTATCGCCGTGCATCGGCCGCCACAGAGCGACGTACTGACGGTGCTGGTGGTGGAAGACAACCTGGTCAAGGGTGCTTCGGGGCAGGCTGTGCAGGTGATGAACCTGATGTTCGGTCTGGACGAGACGCTGGGGCTTACGCAGATTCCGGTATTGCCGTGATGTCCCATGCTGTGGGCCTTGCCGTAATGGGCCGTGCCGCGCAGCCTTTGTAGTAACGGGCGATGTTGTACCGGGTTATACCGATGCCCACGTCAGGGCTGAGGGCAGCCGGCAGGCATCGCTGGTGAATGCTAGACTCTTTCGGTCGGGAATCCGTCCAGGTTAGGAGAGTTCGAATGAATGCAGTTGCTGAGATGCCGGCTCCGCTCATCTTCACCGAGAGCGCGGCCACCAAAGTTAAGTCGTTGATTGATGAAGAGGGCAACCCTTCGCTGAAGCTGCGCGTTTTCGTTCAGGGCGGTGGCTGCTCGGGTTTTCAGTATGGCTTCACCTTTGACGAAGAAGTCAACGAAGACGACACCATCATGGAAAAGAACGGCGTTCAGTTGCTGATCGACGCCATGAGCTATCAGTATCTGGTGGGAGCCGAAATCGACTACAAAGACGATCTCGAGGGCGCGCAGTTTGTCATTAAAAACCCCAACGCCACCACCACCTGCGGGTGCGGTTCGTCGTTCTCAGTCTGAAGAAAAAGCCCTGGCTGCCGTTTGATAGTCCAGGGTTAACGTGCTGATGCCGGCTAGCTGATCTACGCGTCTTTAAGCGAGCCGCAGAACGGCTCATAGATGGCGCCTAGCACCCGGGGGCCGCGAGAGCCGGTGGCCGAGGGCAGGTTGCCGGGCATTCCCTCTAGCCGTCGGTAGGCCAGCCAGGCGAACGCCGCCGCCTCTACCCACAACGGGTCAAGGCCTAGCGTGCTGGTCGAACCGACAGGCCGCGGTGACATCAGGGCAGAGAGCCTGCGCATCAGGTGCCCATTCAGGGCGCCTCCGCCACAAACGTACAGCGCATCAACCCCGGCTGCGCAGACCGCAGCGATGCTACTTGCCGTCAACTCGGCAAGGGTCGCCTGCGTGTCGACGGCAGATGGCGGCCGCCCAGGCAGTTGCGCAAGGCGCTCGCGCAGCCAGTTCAGATGAAAGTCGTCGCGTCCGGTGCTTTTGGGGGGAGGGCGCCTGAAGTAGTCGTCGGCCATCAGGGTCGACAGGAGCACTTGATGCACGGTGCCGCTCGCCGCCCAATCACCATGACGGTCAAAGGCCTCGCCTCGATGCAGGTGAATCCATTGATCCATCAGCGTGTTGCCAGGACCAGTGTCGAAGCCCAGAATTCCCGGCCCTTTAGACGACTTTGATTCAGCACCCGCAGGCAGCAGCGTGACGTTGGCGATTCCCCCGATATTCACGATGGCTCGCGACTCGGTCGACGACGTAAACAGACCGGCGTGAAAAGCGGGCACCAGCGGTGCGCCCTGTCCGCCGGCAGCAACGTCTCCTGATCGAAAGTCGCACACCACAGGCACACCCGTCGCCTCAGCCAAGCGGGCGCCGTTCAGCAGTTGCAGGGTGTAGCCAAGTTGCGGTTGGTGGCGCACCGTCTGCCCGTGTGCGCCCAGCGCCCTGATGTCGGCTGCCGCGAATCGATACTCACTGCACAGCAGACTCACCGCCTGAGCGTATGAGTCAGCGAGTTGGTTGGCAGCTAGGGCAGCCTGGACCAGATCATTATGGGCGGGTTGCTGTAGCGCCTGCAGTTGCGAACGCAAGCCTTGTGGCATGGGAAGACTGACGCCCCCCAGCGTCTGGAGTGTGCCACTCACACGCACGAGCACGACGTCAATACCGTCGACACTCGTACCTGACATCAGGCCGATGTAGAGGTTTGAAGCGGGGGACACGGTCTTGAGCCGACCGGCGGCAGTTACTCGAAGCGAGCGACGGGCTGAGTGCTGTCGATCTGAGCGATACGCTCAAGCAGACCCTCGGCCGTCGGCTTGAATCGCTTGAGATCAGACGCCGACAGCTTCCGGCCCTCGGGAAGAACAGCCCGCAGCGGATCGGTATGCTTGCCACTGACACGGAACTCATAGTGCAGGTGCGGGCCGGTTGTCCAACCCGTCATGCCGACATACCCAATGACGTCGCCTTGAGAGACCCTGGCGCCGGGCTTGATGCCCTCAGCGAAACCCTGCAGGTGCGCATAGACGGTAGATACCCGGTTGCGATGCGAGATGACCACCTTGCGACCGTAGCCACCATCAGCGGCTGCAAAATCGATGACGCCGTCAGCGACTGCACGCACCTTGGTGCCCACGGGAGCTGCGAAATCAACCCCGGTATGCGCCCGGTTGACATTGAACAGGGGATGCAGGCGCGAGCGGCTGAACCCTGAGGTGATACGGGTGAACTCAAGAGGTTCGCGCAAAAACGACTTGGTGAGGCTTTGACCGGCGAACGTGTAGTAGGCGCCTTTACCCTCTTCGTGCTCGAACCACACGGCCTCATGACGCCTGTTGCCGTTGAGCAGTTCGACGGCGAGTACCCGTCCTGGTACGGCAGCCTCGAGCGTGGCCGCCTCGCGGATCATTTCGTAGACGACGCTGAGTTTGGCACCGCGGCGAAGATCACGGCGAAGGTCAAGATCGCCACTGAGAATGTCGGCAACGCGACTGGCGATGATTTCGGGAATGCCGGCAGAGTCGGTTGCCGCAAACAATGTGGTCCGGATTTCGGCCGAGGCCGCTTCGATCGCTTCTTCGACCTCGATCTTGGCTTCCGATGCCTTCAGTTTGCCGTCAATGCGTTCGATGATGAGTTGAACCGGACGGTTGGCCGATTCTTCGAGGGTGCCAAACCGATAGGTGAGGCGATGAACCAGGCCGTCTTCGTCAACCTCGGCCGAGACGCTGCGCCCGGCACGCAATTGCAGAAGCCGCTTGGCCGTTTTGTCATTGACCGCGAAGCGGATGAATTCAGGGTCGGTGGCGCCCAGGCGCGACAGGAGACTTGACAGCGTCTCGCCGCGGCCGATTTGCTCAATCTGGCGGAAGCGTTGCGGCTCAAATACGGTCGGCACATGCAGAACTGCACCCGCCGGGTTGCCGGCTTGCGCAATGACCGGTTCAACAACCGTTTGCAGAGGGGGAAGTTCGACCTGGGTCGCGGGTGCCACGCCGAAAGCCGTCACTGCTCCGAGGGCAAGAACCGCTCCGAGACCGAGCGCGATACGCGCGCGCAGGCTCAAGCCTTCATGACCCGCTGATGCAAACAGATGATGTGGCTTAGGCTGAAACATTAAGACGCAGTCAATCCTGAACGAGCGCTTAGACCCGTTGTCAACAAAAAAAATCGATGGCACGAAAACGGTCACCGTATCGACCGACTACCGTTCACACATCAGATACGCCCTCGGGGTCGGACCCTGAGGCCGCTCAGCTAGAATTGCGCCTCGGTTGTCAGTTGCAAGGCTGACCGGCAAAGCTGCGCCTGAGCGAAAACCTCGACTATACCGGAAAACCCTGTAAGTCGTGCTTTGGCGGCGGTGGCCTGGGTCCCTGATTCTGGGGTCTCTTCAGGATTCGGCCAGAAAATCAGGACAGATTCATGAATTCTCATAAATCCCATGGGCTTGGCGAGGCGGCGCGCGTTGGCGAGGCCCCCCTGACCGATCGTACGCTCGAGGCGCTGGCGGTCAGCAAGCGGGGCTGCCACGAGTTGCTCGTCGAGGCCGAGTGGGCCGCCAAGCTGGCCCGAAGCGAGGTCAGTGGCAAGCCCTTGCGGATCAAGCTGGGTCTTGACCCGACGGCGCCCGATCTGCATCTGGGCCATACCGTGGTGCTCAACAAGATGCGCCAGCTTCAGGATCTGGGCCACACGGTAATTTTTTTGATCGGTGATTTCACCGCCATGATCGGCGATCCGTCGGGGCGTAATTCAACCCGGCCGCCGCTGACCCGCGAGCAGATTGAAGAAAACGCGCGCACGTATTTCAACCAGGCCAGTCTGGTCCTAGACCGCGAACGTACTGAAATTCGCTACAACTCTGAGTGGTCCGACCCCCTGGGCGCGCGCGGCATGATTCAGCTGGCCTCGCGCTACACCGTGGCCCGCATGATGGAGCGCGACGATTTCGACAAGCGGTTCAGGGGCGGTGTACCCATCTCCGTGCATGAGTTTCTCTATCCCCTGATGCAGGGCTATGACTCGGTTGCCCTGCAATCCGACATTGAGCTGGGCGGCACCGATCAGAAATTCAATCTGCTGGTCGGACGCGAGCTGCAGCGCGAATACGGACAGGAGCCGCAGTGCATTCTGACCATGCCGCTGCTTGAGGGCCTGGACGGCGTCGACAAGATGTCCAAGTCCAAGGGCAACTATGTAGGGATCAGTGAATCGCCCGATGACATGTTTGGCAAGCTCATGTCCATCTCTGACGAGTTGATGTGGCGTTACTTTGAGCTGCTCTCGTTCAAATCGCTGCGTGACATTGAGGCTTTGCGCGCGGAGTGCGTGGCGGGGCGTAACCCCCGTGACGCCAAGGTCATGCTGGCGCTGGAGATCATCACCCGGTTTCACTCGGCCAGCGCTGCCGAGCGCGCCCTGCAGAATTTTGAGGCGCGCTTTCGAGAGGGCGCTATCCCGGAAGACATCACTGAGATCGCCCTTTCTGGAGCGCCGCTGGCGATTACCAGCGTGCTTAAGCAGGCTGGGCTCGTACCTTCAGGCACTGAGGCGGTGCGCAATATCGAGCAGGGCGGCGTGCGAGTCGATGGTACCCGTATCGAAGACCGTGCACTCAAGCTTGCGCCGGGAACCTACGTGGTGCAGGTGGGTAAGCGTCGCTTCGCCCGTGTCACGCTGTCGGTCTGATCACCGGTTGGCTCGCAAGTGCTGGCGCTGATTCAGCGGGTCAGTGAGGCTGCGGTCTCGGTTGACCAGGCCACGATTGCGCGCATTCAACAAGGCCTTCTGGTCTTCTTTTGCGCTGAGCGGGGTGACCAGGAGCCGGCCTGCGAGCGGCTCCTCGCCCGCCTGCTCAAGCTGCGCTGTTTTTCTGATGCGTCAGGTCGCATGAATCGCAGTGTGGTCGATGTGGGCGGCGGGCTGCTGATTGTTTCGCAGTTCACGCTTGCTGCTGATACCCGCTCGGGTAACCGTCCCGGCTTTTCTCAGGCTGCGCCGCCCCAGGAGGGCGAGCGCCTGTACGAGCATTTTGTGGCGCTGGCGCGCAAGGCGCACAGCCCTGTTCAGACGGGTTCATTCGGTGCCGACATGAAAGTCAGTCTGATCAATGATGGGCCGGTCACCTTATGGCTTCGAGTCCCCGTTGATGCCGCCCGCGGCGAGGAGGCTTTATCGTGAATCAGAAGACGGACGTCATTCTTGTGCGACATGGTGTCACCGACTGGAATCAGGCGCGACGATTTCAGGGGCAGATTGATATTCCCTTGAATGAATCGGGCCGAGAGCAGGCCCGTCTGACCGGGCGCCGTTTCGCCGAGTCGCTCGCCGAGCGGCCGGTTCATCGAGTGCTGGCCAGTGATCTTGCCAGGGCGCGCGATACTGGGGCTGCGATTGCCGCCGCCTGTGGTCTCGGTTTGCAGATTGAGCCCCTCTGGCGTGAGCGGCACTATGGCGCGTTTGAAGGGCAAACGCACGACGATCTGCAACTGACAGCGGCTGAGGCCTACCAACGCTGGCGGGCTCGCGAGCCAGACTTCGCGCTACCTGGTGGCGGCGAGTCGTTACGGGAGTTCAACGAACGGGTTCGTAAAACCTTGCTCGCACTGGTGCAGGAATTCGCGCACCAGACCGTGGTGGTGGCCACCCATGGTGGTGTGCTTGATTGCGTATATCGGATCGCCGCTGGTCTTGATCTGCGGGCGCCGCGCCACTTTGATCTAAAAAATGCCAGCTTCAATCACATCCGCTGGGACGGAA
>JBIKMC010000415.1:0-2807 GCA_044359405.1 Burkholderiaceae bacterium | reverse complement strand
CGGCGACGCGGGTGACGGCGACGCAGGTGATGGCGACGCAGGTGATGGCGACGCAGGTGATGGCGACGCAGGTGATGGCGACGCAGGTGACGGCGACGCAGGTGACGGCGACGACAACGCCAATGATGAAGAGGAAGACACCGAGTTTGCCGATGACGGTCGTCTGACCTTTGCCAAGTTCATGGAGGCTGATCTCACGGATCTGTTCGAGATCAGTTGGAAAGCGCTGGCTCAGGTCAACCTCAATGCGGCGCTCGGACTTCAGGTCGGTGCTCCGCTCGATTTCCTGCCCACGATTCAGACCGAGTTCCACATGTACTGGGGCATCGGGAGCGAAGAAGAGGAAGAAGAGGAAAAGGAAGATCCCAAGAGCAAGGCTGCGCAGATCGCAGAGGGGCTGGGTTTCGAGCTTCCCGAGGGTGAAGACTCGCCGGAATACTTCGATCTGTTCGATACCTCGCCGACCATCTGGATGACCGATATCCGTCTTGACCTCGGTACTTTCTTCACCGAGTTCATGATGCCGATCGCTGATCGCGTGTTCGAAGCGATCGGGCCGCTGATTCCCATCATCAAGGCGCTGACGACGCCGATTCCCGGCCTGTCGACCATCATGGGGCGTGACTACACCGCGGTTGACCTCGCGGTTGATATGTCCAAGCTCTTCGGTGGAAAGATCAAGATCGAGTTCATCGTGGCCGTGGCCAAGATGGTTCGCACCATCATTGACATGTACGAAGACGTGAAGGGCAGCGGCGGCAACTTCGCCATACCCATCTCGGAGGTCCTGGTGCTAAACGGTGCCGATCCCGACGAGGACGACGGTGACGAGAAGCCCTCGCTCGAGAAGGATGGCGACGACGAAGACATCAAAAACAAGGTCGAAGCCGACAACGAAGACGCGCCGGGCAAACAAAGCCACGATGAGTCGCGTGAAGACCTTGAGGACAACGCCGACGCGCCGGGTAGTGCACTCGCGTTCCCGTTCCTCGATGACCTCTTTGGAACGGTCATCGATCTGCTGCTGGGCGAGCCCATCGACCTGGTGACCTTCACGCCGCCCGATCTCGAAGTCGAGGTGAAGTTCCGAATCGGAGCCAAGATCTTTTACGTGTTCGACGTTGGCTTGTTCGGCGCGTTCAAGTTCGGCGCCCGGATCACGATCGGCTTTGACACCTACGGGATCATGAAGTTTCTCGAGACCAAGGCAGTGCTCGATATCTTCGATGGCTTCTACGTCAGCGACAACATCGTCAATGGTGTCGACCTGCCCGAAATCTATCTCGAGACCAAGATCGGTGTGTATGTCGGCCTTGATCTGGGCATCATCAAGTTCGGCATCGTCGGCGGCATCAAGCTCACCGGTGGTCTGAACCTTTGCGACCCTGACAAAGACGGCAAGATTCGCCCCAGCGAATTCATCGAGATGATCAAGACCGATCCGGCAGCGATCATCTCGGTCGAAGTCACGCTGGGTGCCTTCATCCTGTTTTACATCGAGGTGTTGTTCCTCAAGTTTGAGTTCACCATCGTCGAGGTCGTGCTCTTCAAGTGGGAGTACAACCCCTGCGACCGGCAACCCGTGCTGGCCATCATGGACGGTGATGATCTGGTGTTCAACACGGGCTCGGGCATTGACAGCATTGATGGTTACGACCCAATCCGCCAGACCGCGGAAGATCGCCGCTACCGCAATACGGAAGATGGCAACGAGGAATATGTCCTGACCGGATCAGACGGCGACATCCAGATCGATGCGGTTCTCCCCAACGGGCAGTCCTACACGCAAAACTTCTCCGGGGTCAGCCGTGTTCGTGGCTACGCCGGTGCGGGCGATGACCTGTTCGATGCTTCGGCCATCGGCGTACCAGTGTATTTCGTGGCTGGTTCGGGCGACGACACTCTCATCGGCGGGCGCGGCGAGGACACCTTGGTCGGTGGCACGGGCACCGCGACGCTTGAGGGCCGCGGCGGCGATGACGTGCTTATTGCCCGTGGCGGCGACACCCTCATGAAGGGCGAGACGGGCGATGACACCTATCGCTTCCTGCCCAACTGGGGCAACGCGCAGATTGAGCCTGATGGTGATGGCCGCAATGTCCTCGACTTCACGCCGCAGTATCAGGCGGTAACCATCGACGACACCGGACGCGAGGCTTTCCAGGGTGATCAGTCGGTGGAGTGGAGTGCCTCTACCCGCATCGATCAGATCTGGGGTGGACAAGGTGCGGACCGCCTCGATTTTTCCGGCAATACCAGCAATATCCTGGTCACGCTCACGCCTATGGATGACAGCTCGCTCGACGTCAGCGGGCACGTCTCCGGTCTCATGGACGACAACCTGGGTTGGACTACGGGTACCAATGCGGGCTGGATGACCCACGGCGCAGGCCCCAGCGGCACGGGTATGAGCCAGACTGGTCTCGACGCCAGCGATGAGCAGTCCGACTATGGTGACGCCCAGGGTTTCGGCTTCAAGTTCGTCGGCATCGAGCACATCATCGGTGGACAGGGCAGCGACGTATTCCGCGTGCGTGATGGTGCCTCGGTCACCGGCAGTCTGCACGGCGACACTTCGCAGGGCTTGTATCAGAACGACGATACCGGCAACGAGATTCGCGACGAGCGCAACACCGTCGACTTCTCCGAGTACACCACCGGGGTGTCGGTCGACCAGGAGCGCTTCAGCGCCTTCGGCGTTGCGGGAGCCACCGACATCATCGTACGCGGCATGCACAACATGTTTGGCGGCACGGTGTCGGACTTCCTGGCGGGCGACGGTCGGCACAATCTCATCGTGGGCAACG
>JBIKMC010000114.1:0-9981 GCA_044359405.1 Burkholderiaceae bacterium | reverse complement strand
GGTGCCGTCTGCGGACAGGTCGGAGCCGTTGATGAGGGTGCTCACCCCCGCTGGTTGCTCATCGCCGATGTCGGTCCCGAGCAGCGCATCGATGGTGGCGAACAGGACGTTCTGCGCCTCCCAACCGATGGTGTTGAAGGCGAGCGTGACACCGATGGCCGTGCCGCCTGCTTCGGCCGCCGCGGCGTTCTCGGCCTCGATCGACGAGGCATTGGTACCCGACACCTCCAGATCACCCGCCGCCGTGACCGAGGAGTCGAGCACCGAGACATTCACCTCGCCCAACAGCACATTGGTGGCGATGATGCCGTTGAAGGCGAAGCTCGCCTCTTCCTTGTCTTCGACGCCCGTGGTACCACCACCTGCGGGTTCGTCGGCGGGCGGCTCGTCTGCGCCGGTATCGGTGGTGTCCTCGCCCGAAGCGTTTCCGTCGGCAGTGTCACCGTCGGCGTCCTCTTCGTCTTCCGGCAACGCCTCGAGCGGCTGGTCGGTGATCAGCGCAGTGACGGTGCCCGACCCCTCGCCGGTGATGGCCACATCGCCGTCGATCTCCAGATTGGCCGACTCCACCAGCGTATCGACCGCGCTGCGCAGATCGTTGCGTGCGGCCATGCCGCCGAGTGACGCGCCGCCCGCAGCATCGGCCGACAAGCTGATGCGCGAGGCCACGCCAGCGGTATCGCTCGCCTCCACCTTGAGGCTGCCAGCGGTGTGCGGATCGAGTCCTGGCAAGTCGGTGAGCAACGCGGAGGCGCGCGAACTGAGCATGTTGCTTGCCAACACGAAACTCGCCGAGGCACCTCCTTCGGACGCCACCGAGTTCTCGACGTCGGCAGTGATCTGCGGTTCGGACACGGCGCTCACCGAGAGGTCTTCGCCCACCTCAAGGGAGGTACGCGCGATTTCGGCACGTACCTCGGCTGGATCCTCATCGCCGATGCTGCTGCCCAGCAGCGCGTCGACGGCGGCGAAAAGAATGTTTTGGGCCTCCCAACCGATGGTGTTGAATGCGAGCGTGACCCCGGCTGCGACGCCGCCCGTGCTCTCGGTGGTGGCGCTGTTGCTGGCCTCGATCGTGGAGACGTTTTCAGCCTCGACACCGAGGCTGCCCGACACCGTGAGCTCACTGTCGAGCACCTCGGCCTCGGTCGTGTTCAACACAAGGTTGGTAGCGATCAGCGCATTGACCGACAGCGATCCCGAGGGGCTCGCACCGCCAGCATCGACCCCGGCGTCGGCTTCCGCGGCATTGCCACTCTCCTCAAACTCCGACTCACTGCTTGCGCTCACTTCACCGCTGAGCGATGCAGTGATCGATGCGTCCGACGTGCCGGTGACCGAAAAATCGCCACCCGCTTCGGCCGCTGTATCGGTGACCGAGCCGAGCACACCCGCCCGCATGTCGTTGCGCACGATGATGCCGCCCACGGCGACTGCGGCGCCCGCAGAGGACGCCGACGCGGTCATGGTGACGTCGGCCTCGATCGCTGATTCGTCTTCGGCAGCGACCGTGATGGATCCGCCGGCCACGATGCTGACGAGCGGAGCGTCATCGTCATCGTGTCCGCGGATGAGCGCGCGGGTTTCCGAGCGCACGCGGTTGCTCGCCAGAATGCCGGAAGCACCGGCCGCCGAGCCGGTGGATGCGCCCGCATCCGTTTCCGATTCGTTACTGACTTCAGCGGTGAGCGCGATGGAATCGACCGCGCTCACCGTGATGTCGCCAGCGGCCTCGAGATCGCTGCCGCTGACGATCGCGTAGGTGCGAAGCGGAATCTCGTCGGTGAGCAATTCAGTGCCAAGCAGGGCGTTGAGCCCGGCGAGCGCAATGTTGCCCATGTCCCAACCCGCTGCGTTGAAGGCAAGCGTGATGCCGCCAGCCGCGCCGGCCGAATTGGTAACCGTACTGCCTGCCGACGTTGTGGTTTGCAGTTCGCTCGCGTTGAGCGCATCGACAACGATATTGCCTTCGTCGCCGGCCGTGACCGAACTGTCTTCAACCAAGGCCTCCACCGCACCGGTGAGCTGCGTCCATGCAACGGTTCCGCCTAGCGAGAGCGACGCGCCCGCGGCGGCCTCTTCTTCGTCACCGGTCACCGCCATCGACTCGGTGAGCGCGCTCAAACTGCCTTCATTGGAGGCAATGACAGCAAACTCTCCGGCGTCTACCTCGGCGTTGGACACCTCCGCGCGTACCACCCGATCGACCGTCGCACTGGCCGCTGCGATGGCGATTTGAATGCTTTTAACCAGGGGCAACTCGGCCGAGAACCCCGCGCTCTCGGATGAATAGACCGATTCGTCGCGCGCCACCAGCGCCACCGCTCCGGGTGCGCTGACCCTAACGTCGGACAGCCGCGCTTCAGTGCTGCCCTCGCTGTTGATCTTGGCCACCTTGCCACGCGAGCTGACGGTGCTGCCGCTGAGGGCGTAAATGCCCAGTGCCGAGGCATCGATGTCTCCACCAGCCACCATGGCGAGCACGTTGTCGACCACATCGACCGTCTGAACACCGACCAGATTGGATTCGACCGAACCGTCGACTCCCGATTCGGGCTCCTCCTCGGATTCATCAGGCGGGGCATCCACCGAGGCCGCCGAGACCTGGATCGCCGGAGCCTGGCCGTCTTTGGGCGCGGCAACCGAGACTTCCCGAGTTCCGTCGCCCAGCACTGCCTGGGTGTTTCGAACGATTTCGATCCGGCTGATGCCCAGATCAAACCCGCCCGTGAAGGCCGAGGTCAGGCTGCCCGCCGTGTCAAGCGCCGCGGCATAACGGCTGCTGTCGACCGCCTCGACCAGCACGTCGATCCCGTCGCCATCGTCCTGGGCATCGATGATCAGCCGCGCCCCGCCGGCAATCACCGCCGACGTGGTTTGCATCGAGCGCACATCGATGAGACCAAAACCGCCCTCGGCCTGCGCCGACAAGCGGTTGTCGGTGAGCGCTATGACTTCGAGAGAGCCCGCCGTAATGACCGAGCCGCTCCCGATGCGGGCCACCGCCGACGTCGTAGCATCGATCGCGAGGTTGGCCAGAACACCCGTGGATTCGAGCGCAACGTTTGCAGCCACCGATGACTGCAACACCACCGCGCCGCCCGATTTGATTGAACCGTCGATGAGGACGGATGCACCCAGTGAGACCGATTCGTCGTCGAGTTCGTCGGCATCGAATGTGTGTTCGGCGCGCAGCAGCACATTGCCGCCCACGTTGAGCGCCTTGCCGCCCGCCAGCGAAATCGATTCGCTCTCCACCAGTAGGGACGCGGTTTCGAGCACCAGGCTGTCGAGGACGACTTTGTCAACGCCGTCCAGGCCCCGGATGCCTAACGCGCCCGTGGGCTTTGCGAACAAAAGCTCATACAACTCGGCGCTGCCCGCCAGCTTGAGCCGACCATCGGCCTGCTGTGTCAGCTGCACCTGATCGTCGCCCGCGCCCAGATCAATGATCAGGTTGGTCGGGGCATTGTTAAGCTCGAGCAGCCGCCCCCCGCCACTGGCAAGCTGACTGCTCTGGGAAACACCCTTGGTGAGGTCGATGCGAAGCGCGCCGCGCGATAGATCGTCAATCGACGGCCGTTCCGACTGCCGGGCGCCCACCTCGAGCGTCACATTGGTCGCGGCAAGCGGTTCTTGCTCCTCGAGCCGCGACTGCTGCACCATCGGCTCGGCCGACAGCAGCACCCGATCCTCCAGGCGCTCCACCTGCGCCCGACTGCGGGCCCAGGCAAGCCGACGGCCTCGCGCCGACCATCGCTTGAATCGTTTGACCGAGCTCAACTCAGTCGTCTCCCACCTTCACTAAACTCTCCTCATTACCAAGATGCAACACGCCGCGTCCCGAGCCACCCTCAAGAACGGCAACCGCGTCCGCCAGTCGCATTCCGGTACTGCGTTAGAGCCTTTCGCAAACGGCTCTATTTTTAGTTAAGTCATTGAAATGAAATCGGATTTAATTATGAAGGGAATCGGGACTTCCGCCGCCCCTCAAAACCGACCAATTCCGACAAATCCGTATCGTTCGGTTCGATCCCGGCATGCCGGATCAATGCGAGCACATTGCGGGACGTACCGCACGCCGGGTTGTGGGGGATCGTCACCTGGCTCATGATGCGCTCCGCCCTGGTGAGGGAATTGAACCCCGTTCATCGCCATGAGAAGGCTGCCAGGCGTTCACGATCGCTACCAACGAAAGCATCACCGGCACCTCGACAAGGACACCGACGACGGTCGCCAGCGCCGCCCCCGACTTCAAGCCAAATAGCGAAATGGCGACAGCCACCGCCAACTCAAAAAAGTTGGAAGTACCGATCAGACAAGCCGGACCGGCTACGTCATGCGGCAATTTCAAGATCTTGGCCCCCCACCAGGTGATGAAGAAGATGCCATAGGACTGAAGGACCAGCGGCACGGCAATCAATGCGATCACGCCCGGCTGCGCCACGATGGTGCCGGCCTGAAAACCGAAGAGCAGCACTACGGTGGCGATCAGGCCGACCACCGACCAGGGCTTGAGTCGAGCCACGAACTGCCCTAGCGCCACGGGCGAGCGCTTGATGAGCGCCTGGCGCGTGGCCATACCCGCCAACAGCGGCAGCACGACATAGAGCACGGTGGACAGCACCAGCGTCTCCCAAGGCACCGTGACGTTCGTCACTCCCAGCAAAAACGCGGCAATCGGGGCAAAGGCCACCACCATGATCAAGTCGTTAATCGATACCTGTACCAGGGTGTAGTTCGGATCACCCTTGACCAGTTGGCTCCACACGAACACCATGGCCGTACAAGGCGCCACGCCCAAGAGGATCATGCCGGCGATGTACTCGGTGGCCGATTGCGGATCGACCCAGGGCGCGAACACGTACTGAAAGAAGAGCACACCGAGCGCCGCCATGGTGAAGGGCTTGATGAGCCAGTTAACTACCAGCGTGAGCAATAAACCCTGCGGCTTCTTGCCCACGTCTTTGACCGCGCTCCAGTCGATCTGGATCATCATCGGAAAGATCATCACCCAGATGAAAACCGCCATCACCAAGTTGACCTGCGCCACCTCTAGGGCCGCTACGACCTGGAACAGGCCCGGGGCCAGCAGCCCCAGGCCCACGCCGGCGGCAATGCCCAGCGCCACCCAGATCGTGAGATAGCGCTCGAACAGGCCCAAGCCCGTCGATGCCTTACTGGCGGGAATAGCGGAAATTGCAGTCATAAAAAGCTGGGACTTGAAATAAACGTTAATTCAAGTATAGTCGAAATATGAACGAAAAAACAGCCGTCCATGTCCTGACCGCACTCGCGCATGAAGCTCGACTGCGCATCTTCCGAACCCTCGTCGGCGCGGGTCCCGAGGGCCTGACACCATCAGTGCTGGCAGCCATGCTCGACCTGGCCGCCAGCACGTTGTCTTTTCACCTCAAGGAATTAGCCCATGCCGATCTCGTGACCGTTGAGCGAGAGGGGCGACAGTTGTTCTATCGCCCTAACTTGACCCATATGAACGACCTGCTGGGCTACCTCACAGACCATTGCTGCCAAGGTCAGTCCTGCGCGCCAGAACCCAAACGGGCCAAGGCCTGCGCTACGCCCACCGATTGCTGAGATAAGTTCGACATGAAACGCTTCCACATTCACACCCACGTTCAAGACCTGCAGGCAAGCATCGCCTTCTACTCCAAGCTGTTTGCTGCTGAGCCCTCCCGCGTCGAAGCAGACTACGCCAAGTGGATGTTGGACGACCCGCGCATCAATTTCGCGATTTCCACCCGAGGCGACAAACCCGGAATCGATCACCTGGGCTTCCAGACCGACACTGAGGAAGAACTGGCCGAGTTGAAGGCGCGAGCGCAGGCCGCTGGCATGGCCATGCTGGACGAAGGCGAGACCACCTGCTGCTATGCACGCAGCGACAAGCATTGGGTGGTCGATCCTCAAGGGCTGGCATGGGAGCATTTCCACACACTGGGAAACATCCCGGTTTTTCGCGAAAGCGAAGCCTCCAATGTAGCGGCGTGCTGCACCCCCGCCGCACATCCGACTGCAGCCGACACCTGCACGCCGACGGTTACCGCAACGGCAGCATCAAGTGGCGGATGCTGCAGCCCCGCCCAAGGGCGTGCGAAGACAGGCTGCTGCTGAATCCCCGCGATCGCAGACTTGAACGGCGCTCGATAGCAGTTCAAGTCGCTGTCGTAAAACCGTAATAATTCACATCCACAATTCCAGAATTGTAAAACTTAAAAGGTGAGTCGACAGATGAAAGTTGGCATCAACGGAATGGGGCGCGTGGGTCGCCTGGCGCTGCGCGCAGCCTTTGGCGCGATCGATCGACCGGACCGCGACCCGCGAGCAGCCAACCGTCTGGAAGTTGTTCACCTCAACGAAATCAAGGGTGGTACAGCGGCCACGGCTCATCTGGTCACTTTTGATTCCGTGCAAGGACGCTGGAAAGCCGACATCGAGGCCGAGCGCGAGAGCGCAATACGAATCAACCACCAGCGCCTGTCGTTCAGCCAGCATGCCACGGCTGCAGAAATCCCCTGGGGCGAGCTGGGCGTGGATGTGGTGCTCGAATGCACCGGCAAATTTCTCACGCCCGAGACCCTGCAGGGCCACTTGGACCGCGGCGCCAAACGCGTGATCGTGGCAGCGCCGGTGAAGGTCGGCGACGTACTCAACATCGTGGTCGGAGTCAACGATCACCTTTACGACCCCGCCAGGCACCGCATCGTCACCGCGGCTTCCTGCACCACCAACTGCCTGGCGCCGGTCGTCAAAGTGGTCCACGAGGCCATCGGCATCCGCCACGGTCAGATCACCACGCTGCACGACCCGACCAACACCAACCTGGTGGTGGACGCGCCGCACAAGGACTTGCGACGCGCCCGCAGCGCCATGATCAACCTGGCACCCACCACCACCGGCAGCGCCACGGCCATTGCCCTAATCTATCCGGAGCTCAAGGGCAAGCTCAACGGCCATGCCGTGCGCGTGCCAGCGCTCAACGCCTCGCTGACGGACTGCGTGTTCGAACTGCAGCGCGTCACCACCGCCGAAGAGGTCAACGCCTTGTTCAAGGCGGCGGCTCAGCCGGGCTCACCCCTGGCCGGCATCCTGGGCTACGAGGAGCGTCCCCTGGTGAGTTCCGACTACGCCCGCGACACCCGCAGTTCCATCGTCGATGCCCTGTCCACCATGGTGACCGACGGCACGCTGCTCAAGGTTTATGCCTGGTACGACAACGAGATGGGCTACGCCACACGGATGGTCGACCTGGCCTGCATCCTCGACAAGGCGGGCCTCTGATGTACCAGGCCGAGCGCCACTACGCCATCGTCACGGCGGCCTATTGGGGATTCACGCTCACCGACGGCGCGCTGCGCATGTTGGTGCTGCTGCACTTCTACCGCCTGGGCTATTCACCATTCACCTTGGCCTTCCTGTTCCTGCTGTACGAGGCCGCGGGTGTGCTGGCCAACCTCATCGGCGGCTGGCTAGCCACGCGCTATGGCATCGCCCGCATGCTCACGGTGGGGCTTATCACGCAGATCACCGGCTTCACGCTGCTGTCGATGCTCGATCCCGCCTGGACGGTCACGATGTCGGTGGCCTGGGTGGTGCTCTCGCAAGGCGTGTGCGGTGTGGCCAAGGACTTGACCAAGACGGCCAGCAAATCGGCCATCAAGGTCACGCAGGCGCAAGCCAAGGAGCAAGGTGCCGGGCAGCTTTTCAAATGGGTGGCTTGGTTCACCGGCAGCAAGAACGCCATGAAGGGGGTGGGCTTCTTCCTGGGTGGCCTGATGCTGCAATGGCTGGGGTTCCAGGGTTCGCTATGGGCAATGGCGGGTCTGCTGGCCCTGGTACTGGTGGGCGTCGTTACCTCGCTACCGCCCATGATGGGCATGAGCAAGGCGTCCAAGTCAGCCAAGGAACTCTTCGCCAAGAACGCGGGCATCAACGGCCTGGCCGCGGCCCGCGTAGCCCTCTTCGGTGCGCGCGACGTATGGTTCGTCGTCGGTGTGCCGGTCTTTCTCTACTCCGTCGGCTGGACCTTCACCATGGTCGGCGGCTTCGTGGCCGCTTGGACAATCGGCTACGGCCTCGTCCAGGCCTTCGCGCCGCAAATCGTGCGCCGCAGCGAGGATGGTCTGACGCGGGAAGTGCCGGCCGCCCGCTGGTGGTCGGCCGCCCTGGCCGCAGTACCCATGGCTCTGGCCGCTGCCGTGGCGGCTCAGGTGCCGCACCTCGAATGGGTGGTTGTGGCAGGTTTGGGTGTATTCGGCTTTGCCTTCGCAGTGAATTCATCGGTTCACTCTTACCTAGTCCTCGCATACGCCGGCTCGGAGAAGGCTGCTGAGGACGTCGGCTTTTACTACGCAGCCAATGCGCTGGGCCGGTTCCTTGGAACGCTGATGTCGGGGCTGCTGTACCAGTGGGGAGGCCTGCTATATGCCCTCGTAGGGTCCGCCGCCATGCTGGCAGTGTGCTGGCTCGTCACACTCAGACTACCCGTTCAGAGAGCTGAGACATCCATAAGCTTTATGTCGAGCAATACAGAAAACTTAGCACTCAGCAACGAGGATACCCCATGCCAACTCAATTCAACGTGCTATTCATCTGCACCCACAACTCAGCCAGAAGCATCATGGCTGAAGCGATCCTAAATCAGATGGGGCGTGGGCGATTTCAAGCCTACAGTGCAGGCAGCCAGCCATCGGGGCAAGTCCATCCGCTCGCACTAGAACTGCTACAGCGCAACCGCATCGACACAAGTGCACTGCGCAGCAAAACTTGGGAGGAATTCAGTGCTCCCAGCGCGCCGGCCATGGACTTCGTGCTAACGGTTTGCGACAAGGCCGCCGGCGAAGTCTGTCCGGTGTGGCCTGGCCAGCCCATAACCGCTCACTGGGGCGTTGAAGATCCGGCCGCAGTACAGGGAACACCCGAGGAGCGCGCCAAGGCGTTTTCCAACGCGTTCATGATACTCAATCGTCGAATCACCATTTTTCAAGTCCTGCCAACCGAGAAACTGGATAAGCTGTCGCTGCAGAGCGAACTGCGTCGAATCGGACAGGTTCGAGATATCAACTAGCGCTGGTTCGATGCCTCGAATCAGCAGCGTTGCCTCAGCAGTACGCCTAACGACCAATCCGCGCCAACTGTCGCGACTCACAAGAAGGAAGCACCCAGCCCCCCACTGGACCACAGCGCGTTGACGCCGGGGGATTGAGGACTCCAGCACATGTAGGCTCGCACGCGCCCGGGTGTTAACGATTAAGCATCGATAGTCAGCGGCTGCGGGGTGGGCGCGAAAACATCTGACGCCGGACGCCGATCGATCCCGATGTTGAAGATCACTCGACTCGCATCACCGCCGCCCATTTCGACCGACTTGCGCTTGGGTGCGATGTACTGCGCCAGCTCCGCGTACATGCGGGCGCGAATTTCAACGGGATTAGCAACATCCATCGCGATCCGGGCCATCCCTTCGATCGGATCACATCCCAACTGATCGAGCATCAGCTGGATGTCCTGCGTGCGTTGATTGGGCGTTCCTCGAACCCGCCCACCCGTCTTTCGTCCCAATGCCATGGTCATTCCTTCCGTACGTTTCACGACTCGCTGTCCGACTTCATGCAGATCTGCACGCAGCGCTCGAATTCAACCTTGAAGATATCGACAAGCGGGTGCTCAGACACCGGCAACCCTTCGACAACACGCATCGCCCAGCCAGCATACTCAATGCGGCGCCCCACGTTCCAGTGTGCCGGCGGTCGGTTGGCTACATCACGAAGGTTGGCGATCTTGTCGGCAAGCTTGATCATTGCCGCGCCAGACGATTTCTTCGGTGCGTTATCGATCTGAAGGCGCTTGCGCGTTTCCTTGACCATGTTCTTATCGTCAGTTACCTCCAAGACGAGATCGCGGACTTCCACGCCAAAATACTCTTCGAGCTCCTCGGGCTTGGTGCCAGTGTCTTCCACC
>JBIKMC010000414.1:0-2832 GCA_044359405.1 Burkholderiaceae bacterium | reverse complement strand
ACACAGTACGCTGAGTCCTCGGATTGCCAACCGGTCGCCCTGGTCACCGGTGCGGCGGGCGGAATTGGCCAGGCTATTTGTAGCGCGCTCGCCGAGCACGGATTCCGGGTGTTTGCTGCCGATCTTCGTCATGCGCCAACCAGCACCAGCGGTTCGTCGGCCAGTACCGCCAACCCCTGCACACCCGTCAACCTTGATGTGACTCAGCCCGATTCCTGGCCGCACACCCTGCGCGAAATCGAGCAGACGGTTGGGCGCCTTGACCTTCTGGTCAATAACGCTGGAATTCTCACGCTGGGTAGCGTCGAACAGACGTCTTTCGACGAGTGGCAGCGCCTGATGTCGGTCAATCTCACGGGCGCGTTTTTGGGCATGCGCGCAAGCGCATCCATGCTGAAAGCGGCTCGGGGATCGGTCGTCAATATCAGCTCGGTCGTCGCTCTTCGCGGTAACGATCGCATGGTCGCGTATGCGGCATCCAAGGCGGGGCTGCTTGGACTCACCTACGCAAGCGCCAAGGACTTTGCCCGCGACGGCGTTCGCGTCAATGCCGTCTGCCCCGGTACGGTCGATACGCCCATGAGCACTGAATTTTTCGGAGCGGGTGCGCAAGAGGCCGCAGCCCGGAAAGCCTCAATCGCAAAACATCCTCTGGGCCGACTGGGACTGGCTTGCGAGGTAGCCGCCGCAGTCGTGTACCTGAGTTCAGCTCAGGCGGCCTTCGTGACTGGAATCGCGCTACCCGTTGACGGAGGGCGACTACTGGGATGACTATGGGCTTCAGTCTGGAGGGGCGACGCGTCGCGGTCACCGGTGCCGCCAGCGGGAATGGACGTGCCATTGCTCTGGCCCTGGCGCGCATCGGTGCACATGTATATGTCTTGGATGTGAATGAGAGGGGTGTCCTTCAGACACAGTCCCTGATTACGGCCGCCGGAGGCCGTGGCAAGGCCAGCGTTCTCGACGTAACCCAGGCCACTGCGTGCCGGCGGTGGGTGCATGAGCAGCTCGCACCATCAGATGGGCTTGATGGACTGGTCAATAATGCCGGCATCATCATCCGCGAACCACTAACCAGTGCGCAGGCACCTGCCAATTTCGACAAGGTACTGGACGTGAACCTGCGCGGCGCTTTCAATATGAGCATGGCCTGTCTGGACGCGCTTAAGAAGTGTCGGGGATCGATCGTCAATATCGCGTCCATCGGGTCATTCATCGGCCTGTCCGGCAGCGTTGGCTACTCGGCCTCCAAGGGTGGGCTCCGGTCCCTCACCCAGTCCATGGCCTGCGAACTCGCCGCTGAAGGTGTTCGAGTCAATGCGATCGCACCTGGAGTCATCGACACCGCCCTGACGGCCGAGATCATGGCTGACCGCACACGCGTTCAGCGATTCCTCACACGAATACCGATGGGCCGGGTTGGCACCCCCGATGAGTTGTGGGGTGCGGTGGCTTTTCTGCTGTCACCGCTGGCCAGCTACATCACCGGAGCGACTTTGCCGGTCGACGGGGGGTATCTGGCGGGGTAGCACCCCACCCGCGGATCTGCACACGCGCTCTAACGCTCGGCCCTGGGTGAAGCGCGCGCCATCTGAACGCCCTCGTGCACATAGCGATAAACCTCATCGGGCACTTTGGGATGCTGGGCAAACGTCTTGACCCGATACTGCCCCAGCCGAACAATCACCAACTGTTCGGAGGGCACAACGATGACGTACTGACCGAGGTGTCCCTGCATGAAATAAAACGCAGGCTCATGGGTTGGGTCCATCCAAAGACCAAGTCCGTAGTGATCGACCAGCCCGTTGGGCCGCGTCATCCGCTCAACGAACTCGGTTGGAATCAACTGCCTTGCCTGCCAGCGCCCTCCCTGCAGCAGCAACTGTCCCAGGCGCGCCATCTGGCGCGCCGAAGCGTGAATGCAGCAGTACGCCAGTTCAACGCCACCGCTTGCCCGCTCACGATCCAGGCTCCAGCTGGCGCCACCCTCCATGCCCAGCGGCTGCCACAGGCGCCGCGACAGATAAGCAGCCAGATCAAGCCCCGGCTCATGACGCGCCAGCGCGCGCGATAGGGCGACGCCCAGCAGCTGAGTTGACGCACTGCTGTAGTAGAACTGCTTTCCAGGGGCCTGGGCGAAGCCCATGCGAAGCACCGTCCCCGCTGCGTCTCCACCAAAATACAGTTCGGTGGTCGGGTTGAAGGGTAAATAGTAGTTTTCAAGCCAATCGTGCCCGGAGGACATGGCTGCCAGATGCATCAGACTGGCATCTCGCCCCAGCGGGTCAGTCGCGTAGCGCTCGAGCCAGGTCGCCGCTTTGGCATCTAGGGCGGGCACGATACCGTCCTGCACGGCGGCCCCATACAACAGCGTGGTGACCGTCTTGGCCATCGAAAAAATATTGGTTCGACTATCAACCCCGTAGGGTGCGAAGTAGCTCTCATGCACCATCTCACCCTTATGCGCCACCAGAAAGGCCGCGCTTTTATGCTGCGTGAGAAAACTCAGTGTCTCGGGCGACAATGATCGCTGTTGGGATGCCCTGGCCCAAGACTCGGGCTGCGCGGCAGCGATCGGCGCCTGCACGAAATTGCGGGCATCATCAATGTGCGCAGTGGTCTGACCCTGCAGATACGTATAACGAAGTGCAGTCCAGAAGTAGCCATGGCCGGACAGCTGGATGAGCGCAGCCGCCACAACCAGCGCGGCCAGCATCAGTGCTAAAAGACGACCCGGACGAAGTCGACGCATGCATGGCCCCCCTGGTTGATCGCAGCCAAGACTGGACGATAGCATCGCCCCGCCACAACGCCCATCAACGGCGAGGAGCA
>JBIKMC010000112.1:0-10079 GCA_044359405.1 Burkholderiaceae bacterium | reverse complement strand
ACACGTCTCAACTGAAACAGGACACACAAAGAGCGGCGGCTTACCGCTCGCCGCCACCACGCCTCAAACAACACCGAGGCACAAGAGCGAGCGGTGGCTTACCGGTCGCCGCCACCACGTCTCAACCGAAACCCAGACGCACAAAGAGCGGCAGCTTACCGCTCGCCGCCTCCGAGTCAAAGCCCCAAGGCACGCGGCAACCAAAGACTTAAGCCCGGCAGGAAGGTCACCATCATCAGCACGATGAACAGTGCGATGAAAAACGGCCACATGGCCCGTGTAATGACTCCGATCGGCAGCTTGCTCACTGCAGCTCCCACGAATAGGACAGAGCCCACCGGCGGCGTGATCAGTCCGATGCCGAGATTGACCATCATGATCATGCCAAAGTGCACCGGATCAACGCCTATCGATTTCATCAGCGGTAGAAGAATCGGCGTGAGAATGAGAATGAGCGGCGCCATGTCCATAAGGCAACCCAGCACCAGCAATAGCAGGTTGACCAGGAGCAGGATGACCCAGGGTTCGTTCGATAAGCCCGCCAGGAAACTCGTGACCGTCATCGGAATCTGCATCAGGGTCATCAGGTAGCCGAAACACGCCGCGAACCCGATGAGAATCATGACAATGCTCACCGTCTTCACGGTGCGATGGATCAGCTTGGGCAGGTCGCGCCATCGGTAGTCGCGATAGATGAACATGGTCACGAAGAACGCCCACAGCACAGCAATCGACGCTGATTCATTGGCGGTAAACACACCGGAAAGAATGCCGCCCAGAATGATGACCATGGTCATCAGACCCCACAGGGCCTCTCGGCAGACGCGCAGTGCCTGCGCCACCGGAATACGCTCGCCGCGCGGGTAGTTTTCACGTCGGGCAATGATCAGGCACAAAATGGCCAGAACCAGCCCCATCAGCAGACCCGGCAGGACCCCTGCCATAAATAGCGCGGCGATGCTGACTGACCCACCTGCTGCCAGCGAATAAATCACCGCGTTGTGACTCGGCGGAATCAGGATGGCCTGCACCGATCCGCTGACGGTGACCGCGGTTGCAAACGGTCGCGGATAACCGCGCTTTTCCATCTCGGGAATCAGCACAGAGCCAATGGAGGCTGTATCAGCGACCGACGAGCCCGAAATCGCGCCGAAAAAGGTACTGGCCATAATATTGACCAGCGATAGGCCGCCGCGGATAAAACCCACCAGCACACCGGCGAAGGCCACCAAGCGCCGGGCCATGCCGCCCTCGGCCATGAGAGCACCGGCCAGAACGAAAAACGGGATCGCCAGCAGCGAGAACTTGTTGACGCCTGAGCCCAGCTGAATCATCACCGCATCCAGCGGTACGTCAATCCACAAGGCTCCGATGAGCGCCGACAAGCCCAGGGCGAACGCCACCGGCATACCCACCATCATCAAAACGAAAAAACTACCCAGAAGAACAAACGCGTCCATCAGGCGGTTTTCTCCACATCGCCCATTCGCACAACGGCCCGATGGGTCTGAGGGCCCCATATCATCCGTTCGATGATAAACACCAGGGTCAGGGCGGCACCGATTGGAATGGGCGCATAGGTGATGCCGACGGCAAGCCACGGCAGTTCGCTGATCGACTGCCCCATCGTCTGATAGCTCAGGCGAGCGCCAAACCACACCACAAAAACGCAGACCAGCAGCATGAGCCCATCCACCAGGCGCGCGACCAGGGTCCGAAGCCCGATTGGAAGCCGCTGGGTGAACATATCGACCGCGATGTGGACCCCCGCCCGGTAGGCAGCCGCCGCACCCATGAAACTGAACACGACCATCAGCAGGATGGCGATCGGCTCGGGCCAGCGTGCACCGACGCCCAGCACGTATCGCATAAAGACACCCACAGGGACCACCAACGACATCAACGTGATGGCGATCCCTGCAGCCCAGATGCAGACACGATAGAGCGCGTCGAGAAGTCGCGCGAGAGCCAGAGGCGGCGAACGGTGCATCGCTGCCTCATCACGAACAAGGCTCACCGGACCGCTTCAATACGCTTCATGAGATCAGTGAACGCCGCACCATACTTGGCGCGAACCGGCGCGGTGGCTTCAAAAAATGCACGGTTATCGAGTTCGATGAACTCAACACCCTCTGCCTTGAGCTTGCCGGTATAGTCGGCCACCGCCTGGTCCCAGAGCGTGCGCTGCTCAATCTGGGCCTCGCGGGCCGCCTTCTTGACCGCCGCCTGATCCGCCGCCGAGAGCTTGTCCCACGCGACCTTGGACATCACGAGAATTTCCGGAATGATCAGGTGATTGGTCTGCGTGTAGTACTTGGCGCCCGCCTTGAAGTGGTTGGCCGTATAAAGGCTGGGCGGGTTGTTTTCGGCGCCGTCGATCACGCCGGTCTGAAGCGCCGAGAAGACCTCGCCGTACCCCATGCTGATGCCATTACCACCCATGGCATTCATGGTGTCGACGAACAGGGGATTCCCCATCATGCGGATTTTCTGCCCCTTGAGATCTTCAGGTTTTCGCACTGGCTTCTTGGTGTAAAGGCTGCGCGACCCGCCATCCATCCAGGCCAGACCGATCAGGCGAGCCGGTGAGGCACTGAGCTTATCCAGCAATTCCTGTCCGATCGGCCCATCGATGACCGCGCGCATGTGGGGAATATCGCGAAACACGAACGGCATGTTGAAGACGTTGACCTCAGGCACCACGGGGCCGACCGGTCCAAGTGATGTGCGCAGAATCTGGATCGCACCCACCTGAGTCTGCTCGATCATCTCTTTTTCGCCACCGAGCACGCTACCCGGAAACATCTGCATCTTGAGACGTCCCTGGGTGGCTGCCTCAAGCTTTTTGCCCATGTTTTCTACGGCAACCACGGTGGGGTAGCCCTTGGGGTGCACATCAGCGGCCTTCAAAACCGTCTGAGCCTCGACTCGGTGAGCGGCTGAACCAACAAGAACAGCCGCGACGAATAGACTAAAAACAGATCGGCGAATCATGACAAGCGTCTCCCGAAAGGTTTATGGATTTTGTCGCGTGAGTGTGCTGCAGCTTTGGCCGCGAGGCAAGCGACACGGATCGCGCGGAGCCCGCGAAAGCAAGGTCTAAATACCTGCCGAAAACGAAACACAACCGCTACCGGTACGGGTTGCGGTGCTGCAATGCAACGTGACAAATTGTATAAACATTTAGATGATCTCCGTCCTGGTTTAAAAGATTTTTAAGCAGGCAAGCCCCGTAAGCATCCCTACCGGCCACACCGCTGTCGCTCCATGCCTGAAGCCATGCACCAATCGGTCCCCCTGCTGTCTGCGCAAGCTCGCTCTGCATCTTCGGAAGATCGCTTCCAGGCGCATCCAGCTATCGCCCTGCACCACCAAATCAAAGAAGATCTGTTTCTCAAGATGCGCTCCGGCCAGTGGCCACCCGGGCACGAGCTGCCCGGCGAGCAGGCCTTGTGCGAGCACTACGCGGTCAGCCGTGGCACCTTGCGGCGAGCCCTTTCGGATCTCGCCACCGAGGGCTACATAGAGCGTCACCGGGGCCGCGGCAGTTTTGTCAGTCAACCCAAGCTTGAAAGTGGCGTGGTCAGCGCCTATAACCGGTTTAGCGTTGTCGGGCCGCTGCTCGATGCGGGCGGGCGCATCCTGGGTTGTCGTCGTGTTCGGGCCAGTCGCCAGATAGCCTCCGTGCTGCAGCTCAAGTCCGCGCAATCGGTGTGGCAGCTTGAGCGGCTGCGCTTCACTCAGGGCGAACCCATGAGCATCCAGGCCAGCTACCTTCCGGTAGCGATCGCGCCTGAGCTGAACCGGCAGCCGCTCGACCGCGAGCATCTGGTGGACATCCTGCGAGACGCCTATGGGGTGCAGCTGGGCAGTGCGACTGAATACGTCAACCCCACCGTCGCCGATGCGTACGCGGCGCGCCTGCTGTCGGTGCCACTGCGGGCCCCTTTATTCCAGATCGAGCGCACCACCTATACGGTGACCGGCGCAGTGGTCGAATATCGTCGAGCTCTGCTGCGCGGCGACGTCTACCGATACAGGATTGAATTGCGATGAATCATCCCGGCGAGCAGAGACGTTCACGTGAAGATCCCGGTATCGTGGCGCATCACGGGGTGTTCGAACCCTTCACCACTCCCGTCAGGGGCGGATTCGCCCGCATGTCCACTCGTGTCGATGGAATCGAGGTCGAGCTTTGCTTTGAAGGTACGGGCGAAATCACCGCCGGTAGCTATCAGCGTTTTCGAGTCGATCTTCGCTGCAATCAGGATCTTCCCGCCGGCGCCCGGCTGGCCTTTGCACGCCGCTGGCCCAGTGATTGGGGGGCGCCGCAGTGGGAACATTCGCAGGCCGCTGACTATGTCAGCTTCAGCACGCCGGCCGGCACCCCGATGCGCTGGTGGAACACCCGTCTGCACCCGTGGCATCCCTTCGACCACATCCTGATGGTTGAACTGCTGCAGGAACACCCCGCCGGTCAGCCGCTGAGTGCAAGCTTCGGTGATGCCCGGTGGGGCTCTCCGGGCGTTACCGTACAGACTTTTATTGAAGAGGCTTCACCGCTATCGGTTCGCCTGCTCGCGCACCCTCAGGGGATCTGGTACGAGGTCGGCCGCCCAACGGTGCGCGTGGTTGGTGCTGACGCCGATCGTCTGGTTCTGACGCTGCCTTCACAGGCGGTCGCGCAGCACGTGTTCAGCGCCCATCTGCGCTGCGAAGACTGCTGGGGTAATCCAGCGGTATTCACCGAAGCTGTCCGCATCCTCTCAGAGGATGGCACCCCTTTGATCGAAGCGCCCATCCTTGTGCCGCCGCAGGGCTGGGTGCGCTTTGATCTGCGGCTGTCAGATCCGGGCTGGTGGCGACTACGGGCTCAGGCAGACACACGCTTCACCTGCCTGAGCAATCCCGTCAGGGTCAGCGCCGCCCCCGCAAACGCCCCCGCGCCATTGGCCTGGGGCGATCTGCACGCGCAATCGGTCATCGGCTGTGGCGCGCGCACCATCGATCAGTACTTCGCCCATGCGCGTGATTTCACGGCAGGTGATTTTTCCAGTCATCAAGCCAACTGTTTTCTCGTGTCGGCTGGCGAATGGCAGCAGACACAGATGAGCACTCGGGACGCGCAACGACCAGGTCAGTTCATCACCCTGCTGGGCGTGGAGTGGTCGGGAGCGTCCAGAGTCGGAGGCGATCACAACCTGTACTTCAGCGGTGATGAAGCGCCACTGCACCGCTGCAGTCACGAGTTTGTCAGCGATAAGTCCGACGCCCACACCGACCTTGTGCATATTCAGGATGTGTTTAATCACTATCGCGACAGCGATGTGATCATCGCAGCCCACGTCGGGGGACGAACAGCTGACCTGCAATATCATGATGCCTCGCTTGAGCGGCTGATCGAAGTGCACTCAACCCATGCCACCTCCGAGTGGTTCTGGTTTGAGGCCCTGCGCCGAAAGCGCCGGGTCGGCGTCATCGCCGGCAGTGACAGCGTCGACGGGCGACCTGGCGGCAGTCATCCCGGGCGAATGGGTGTGCGCAATGTCCGCGGCGGGCTCACCGCGGTCGCATTGCCGCACTTCAGCCGCGAAGCGCTGGTGCAGGCGCTTCGAGAGCGTCGCTGCTACGCCACCACCGGTGCGCGCATCGTGCTGGACTGGCGCGCCGGCAAGGTTCGCATGGGGGATGAGGTTCACCTGCACGACACAGAGTCTTTCTTGAAACACCCATTCGAACTGACCGTTGCGGGCACCGCACCGATTGAGGCCATCGATTTTTTCCGCGACGACGCAATGCTTGAATCGTATGACTGCTACACGCAGGCCGCCACTCACTCACGCCGCCTTCGGGTTGCCTGGCGCGGGGCCAGCGCGCCGGGTAACTGGCAGCGAGCCCGCATGGTCTGGGATGGCAGACTGACGCTGCGATCGGCTCGCCTCACCCGGGTGGAACCCTGGGCATTCGACACGCCCGCCGAGGGCATCAGAACCCGCGACGATGCTCAGGTGAGCTGGCGCTCGATCACAGCCGGAGACTGGGATGGCGTCATCCTTGATATTGAAAGCATGGACCCAGTGGCCGCAGAGCTCCACTTCGCCTCAGAACCGCTCAGCTTCAATTGCCGACTGGACGCAATCACCAAAGCCGGGTGGCAGATTAACGAGCACGAACCAGCCCGCAGCGTGCAGTTGCGGTGGATGCCTACTGATGCCCCGGCCAGCGAGCTGCACTTAAGTTTCAAGGCACCCGCGCCAATCTCCGATTGGCACGCCTACTGGGTCCGCGTTCGTCAGAGCGACGGCGAAATCGCCTGGTCAAGTCCCATCTTCGTTCAGCATGAAGCCTGACTCTTCAATGCCATCGCACCCATCTATGACGGTGGGCGACTCCGCGCGCGACCGGGACGACGGGTCCTTGGCCGATTCCTGCATTCGACCGGTCAAAATACACATCGACCAGGTAGGCAAGCGATTTGAGACCGACTCGCCCGACACGCCGGCGGTGCTCGACAATCTCAGCATCTACATCGAAGAAAACGAGTTTGTCGTACTGCTGGGCAGAAGCGGATGTGGCAAGACCACGCTGCTCAACATCATTGCCGGGCTCGAGACGGCCAGTGCCGGTCGGGTCATGGTTGATAGCACCGTGGTCGACCGTCCGGGTTCAGGAAAGGGTATGGTGTTTCAGCAGGGCGCGCTATTTCCGTGGCTCACAGCCGCGCAAAACATCGCCTTTGCAGCCCGAAAGCGCCTCCCTGATCGGTCTGAGCGCGAACAACTAGCTCACGAGTTGCTTACCCTGGTCGGTCTGTCTGACGCGGGTACCAAGTATCCGTTCGAACTGTCAGGTGGTATGCAGCAGCGCGTCGCCATCGCACGCGCACTGGCGCTTGACCCACAGATCCTGCTCATGGATGAGCCCTTCGGTGCGCTCGACGAGCTCACTCGTATCGATATGCAACAGGAGCTCCTGCGCGTCTGGACCGCTCGCCGAAAAACCGTGGTCTTCGTCACCCACAGCATCTGGGAGGCCCTCATGCTAGCCGACCGGCTGGTGGTGATGGCGCCACGCCCAGGACGGGTGGTGCTTGATCGTCGCGTTGATCTGCCACGACCGCGACGTCGCAGCGATCCGCAGCTGCTCGCCCTGTACGAGGACATCTGGCAGGCGCTGCAATGACTCACCCCGTCGTTCAGGCGTCCGCATCAGAAGGCCGCAGCTCGTGGGCGAAACGCCAAGCCTGGCTTGAGCCGCTGGCGCTGATCGTGCTTATCGCCCTGGCCTGGGAGGCCGCCGCGCAGCTCGGTCTGCTGCGCCCAACCCGGTTTCCCGCGCCGTCACGCCTTATCACCAGTCTCGTTGAGCTCATCGTGGAGGGCTATCCGGCCGGCACGACCCTGGGGCATCATTTCGGACTCACGCTGCAACGTATCCTGGGGGGGTTCGCCGTTTCGTCTCTGATTGCGCTGCCTGCTGGACTCATCATCGGATGGTGGCCCCTGCTTGAACGGCTGACCGCCACCATCGTCGCCTTCTGTCGCTCGGTCGCGACCTTGTCGCTATTGCCACTGGCACTGGTCTGGTTCGGCACGGGCGAACCGTCCAAGATGTTTCTAATCGGGTATGGCTGCTTCTGGGTGCTGCTTAGTAACGTCATCGCTGCGGTGCGCCAGGTTGATCCGCTGCTGATCCGGGCGGCTCGAACACTCGATGCGGGAACCGCCGAGATTTTTGTGCGCATCGTCCTGCCAGCCGCTCTGCCCCGCATCTTTGCGGGTGCGCGGGTTTCGCTGGGAGTCGGCTTCATGGTGATTGTCGGCGCCGAAATGATCGGAACCGTGACGGGCCTGGGGGCGCTCATCATGGAGGCTCGCACCTTCTACCGCAGCGACATCACGCTTGTCGGCATGGCGGTACTGGGCGCACTCGGCTTTGTGCTTACCACCGGCCTTGAGCGCCTTGAGGCCCGGCTGCTGCCCTGGCGGCAACGTGAACGCAGGTGGTCGTCATGACACGCACCCGTACCGCTCTGGCGCCGACCGCAGGCGTTGTGATTCTGCTGATTGTCTGGGAGCTCAGCGCGCGCTTACTGTGGCGTGACCCACAGATTCTGCCCTCCCCCGTTCAGTGCCTGCAGGCCGCCGCCCGGCACCTGAGTATGGGCGATCTGTTCGCTCACGTAGTCACGAGTCTGGGTCGTATCGTCGTCGGTTTCGGACTGGCAGCCCTGGCCGGTATTGCCTTAGGGATCGTGCTGGGCTGGTACCGCAGGCTGGGGCGCGTACTGACACCAATCCTCGAATTGCTCAGACCCATCCCGCCCCTTGCTTGGATTCCCATGGCCATTGTCTGGTTCGGTCTGGGCGAGCCTTCCAAGTGGTTTGTAATTTTTCTGGGTTCGTTTTTTCCAGTCTTCACCAACACCTGGCGCGGCATGAGCAACGTGTCCGCGGTCGTGTTGCGCGCAGCGCGCACCATGGACGTGGACGGCCCCGAGCTTCTCTTGCGCGTAGCCCTGCCGGCCGCCTTCGCCGATATCGCCACCGGGCTTCGCGTGGGATTCGGTTTGGCCTTCGGCATTCTGGTCGCGGCTGAACTCATCGCGGTTGATCGCGGCATGGGTTATCTGATCATGCAGTCGCGCGAACTCGGTCAGCTGGGGGTCGCCATATTCGGAGTTCTATTGATCGGCGTAGTCAGTCTGGCCGCCGATAGCGCGCTCGGCGCGGCGCTGCGCAGAATCGGCGGCCGCGGCCTGAGACTTTAACCATTCGTTATCTGAATCACTTTCTTGATCCACTCAAACACGAGGAGACGATGATGGACCGCAGAACTTTCGTCAGCAGTGCAGGCGCCACCATGGCAGGCATAACCCTATCGCCCAGCCTTTATGCTCAGACCCGCCCCGAGGTATCCAAGCTGGCTTTCGGGTTCGGTGCCGACCCAGTCTTCGCGCCGCACATGGTCGCCATGGAAAAGGGCTGGTTCCGTGAGGCGGGCATTACCGACATCAGCACCAAGACTTTCGCGGGCGGAGCCATCGCCGGCGAAGCGCTGGTAGCCGGTGAAATTGCCTTATGGACACCCGGCAATCTGCCGCCGGTGTCCATGGCACACTCGGGTGTACCCATCGTCATTCTGGGCACCTGCGCAATCGCCACCACGCCCGACAAACTGGTCGCCCGCAAGGACGCCAACATCAAGGCCCCGGAAGATCTTTATCGCGTCCGCATCGGCCTGCTGCAGGGCTCGACCGCAAGCGCCGATCTGCATTATCTGGCCAAACATTACAAGCTTGACGAGAAGCGACTGCAGGTGGTCAACATGCCTCCGCCCGAGCAACTGGCTGCACTCAAGTCCGGCAACATTCAGGCCATGCTGTGCTGGCAACCCTGGGGTTACAACGCTCTGCAGGTGGGCGATACTGAGCTGATCCACAGTGGCACTGAATCGGGTTTTGCGGCCAACAAAGGTGCCAAGGTACAGATCTCCTACACCCGATCGCTCTGGGTCGCCAGCCAGGAGTTTGTCCGTAAAAACCCAGAGACAACGCGTCGCATGGTCGCCGCGCTGGTAAGAGGTCAACGCTACGTCGCTGATCCAAAAAATCGCGAAGAGGTCATTGATCTGTTCTGCCGCCAGACCAAGCAGGACAAAACGCTGGCGACCGCGATCTGGGGCGAATACGTATTCGACACCACTTTCGATGCGGCTTATGTCGGTGACATGCGGGCGATGACTGCCTATCTTGAAAGCGCGGGCCGGATCAAAAACGCGAAGGACCCACTGGACTACACCTTCACCGATCCAGTCGCTGCGGTCGACCCGGGCCTGGTCAAGACACCCGGACGCTTCAAGGCCTGAGGCCGCCATGGGCAGGGCCCCAACGGGCATCGCCTTGATCGGAGCCGGCTTCATCGCCGGCTTTCATCTGGCCGGCATTCGTGATTGCGGACAGGCCGCCCAGGTACGCCTGGTGGCCGCCCGCAGTAAGCACAAGGCGCAGGCGCTGGCTCAAACCTGGGGCATTGAGTCAGCCACCGACAACTGGCGTGAAATTCTGGGCAGGTCGGACA
>JBIKMC010000413.1:0-2857 GCA_044359405.1 Burkholderiaceae bacterium | reverse complement strand
GGGCAAGCGACTGCATCTCTACGAGCATGAAACCGAGGTATTCACTGTGCACGCCCAGCTTGCCGGTTGATACAAAGCCACAGGGGGGCGGCTTATGCAGTCCCGCCTCGCGGAGTACCTCATCGATCACCGAGTCCCAGGCGGGTCTGAGTGTTGCCGTGACCAGGCCTACGCCCGACGTGGCAACGGCACGCTCGACGGCGTCCTCGGCCCAAAATTCGTTGGTGTAGGGCCAGAGCCGGTCAAGCGCACGCTGTGCGCGCTCATGCGAAGTCTGGGTTCCATCGCCAAAGCAGATCACCCATTCGCGCGCATGACGAAAATGCGCACGCGCCTCTTTGACCGATTTGGCGGCAATGGCGGCCAGCTGGGCGTCGGTCGATTGGCTCAGAGCCTGCCACAACGGGCATGCCAGGGCTGAGGCAAACAGGTTGCGCATGACCGTGACGGCATAGTCGTCGTGCGGGCCTTCACCATTTGGGAGTTCAAGCAGCGTGTAGTTACGAAATTCGGGCTCGTCGCGAAAAAACGCAAGGGTGTCTTCGTCGCGGCCAAGCCCCTCGAGATTGGCGGCATGTGACAGCAGCAGCCTTGCCTGCCCGACCAGATCAAGCGAAATGTTGGTGAGGGCGATGTCTTCTTCAAGGGCGGGGCCATGGCCGCACCACTGCGACAGGCGCTGGCCCAGCACCAGCGCGTTATCGGCCAGACGCAGGACGTACTCAATGTGCTCGGGGCTCGCACTCATGATGAGCTCACATGTGGCGAACCGCTTCGGGCAGCTCGTAAAAGGTTGGGTGACGATAGATCTTGTCGGCCATGGGGTCGAAGTCCATGCCCTTGTCTTCGGGCGCTGATGCGGTAATCGCCTGAGAGGGGACAACCCAGATGCTCACGCCTTCCATGCGACGGGTATAGACGTCGCGCGCCAGGCGAAGTGCCATGGCAGCGTCGGCTGCATGCAGGCTGCCACAGTGCTTGTGTTCAAGCCCCTGCTTGCTACGCACAAAAACTTCCCAGAGGGGCCAGTCGCGGTCGCTGTCGGTCATGTCTTGCTCCAAAGCCTTGGCAGGTCGTTCGGGTTGGTCAGTTGCTGGGTGGTTCGTCGCGAGCGTATCGAGCCTAAGCGGCCTTGCGCTGGGTGCGCTCACGCTGCTTGCTCGCGTGGGCATTGGCGGCCTCGCGAACCCAGGCACCGTTGTCGTGGGCGGCCACGCGCATGGCCAAGCGCTCTCGATTACAGGGGCCATCGCCACCCACTACGCGCCAGAACTCGGACCAGTCGATTGGGCCATGGTCGTAGTGGCCACGCTCAGCATTCCAGCGCAGCTGCGGGTCAGGCAGTGTCACGCCCAGCAGTTCGGCCTGAGGTACGGTTGCGTCGATGAATTTCTGGCGAAGGTCGTCATTGGAGATGCGTTTGATGCCCCAGCGCATGGTCTGGGCCGAATGAATTGACTCGGCGTCGCTGGGGCCAAACATCATCACCACCGGCCACCACCAGCGGTTGACCGCGTCTTGAACCATTGCACGCTGCGCTGCGCTGCCCTGCATCATGGTGAGCAGAGAATCAAAGCCCTGGCGCTGGTGAAATGACTCTTCCTTGCAGATGCGGATCATGGCGCGGGCGTAAGGCCCGTATGAGCACCGGCATAGCGGAATCTGGTTCATGATGGCGGCGCCGTCGACCAGCCAGCCGATCACGCCCACGTCGGCCCAGTTGAGCGTGGGATAGTTGAAGATGCTGGAGTACTTGGCTTTGCCGCTGTTGAGCGCATCATTCATCTGCGCGCGCGAGGTGCCCAAGGTTTCGGCGGCTGAGTAAAGATAAAGACCGTGGCCGGCTTCATCCTGAATCTTGGCCAGCAGAATGGCCTTGCGCTTGAGACTGGGCGCGCGCGTCACCCAGTTACCCTCGGGCAGCATCCCCACCACTTCGGAGTGGGCGTGCTGAGAAATCTGCCGCACGAGCGTCTTGCGGTAGGCCTCGGGCATCCAGTCCTGGGGTTCGACTTTTCGGTCAGCCGCGATGCGGGCTTCGAAGGCGGCTTCAGCCTCGTTAGCCGTGTGGGTTCGGGTGCCGTCCTGCGGGGCCAGATCGATTGCTTGCGTGTACATGGCTCATCCTGAGAAGCGGAGTCTGCGGATTCTAATAATTAACCGTCCGGACGGTCAATTAATTTGTTGAGACCCGAAGAATAGACATGACCGAACGATGCGGGCGGCGGATATTTCTGCATCGACGGGCCTTCGGTTGACACGTTTCAAAGCAAACGTGATAATCCAAGGTTCCCTGGAGGGGTGCCCGAGTGGCTAAAGGGGGCAGACTGTAAATCTGTTGGCTTACGCCTACGTTGGTTCGAATCCAACCTCCTCCACCAGGTTTTACGAGGGAACAGATTCGTAGTCGAGGTTGATGGCCGGGCGGTTTTGATCGATCGACGGGTTTACGGGAGGTTGGCGTGCTGGGGTGGTTTGCGGTTGTTTGCGCAAACATTAGGCACGTTGCCGTCGTGATGCGGGTGTAGCTCAATGGTAGAGCAGAAGCCTTCCAAGCTTACGACGAGGGTTCGATTCCCTTCACCCGCTCCAGCGAAATCATGGCTGGCCGGATTTTGAATAGCCCATGTGGCTCAGTGGTAGAGCACTCCCTTGGTAAGGGAGAGGTCACGCGTTCGATCCGCGTCATGGGCACCACCAATTCGCCGGGTGTGTCGGCGAAGCAAAGACACCGGACAGCCGGCGTCGTGTTAGCGGGAACCAGGAGTTCGAAATGGCAAAAGGCAAGTTTGAGCGTACGAAGCCGCACGTAAACGTTGGGACGATTGGGCACGTTGACCATGGAAAGACGACGCTG
>JBIKMC010000412.1:0-2869 GCA_044359405.1 Burkholderiaceae bacterium | reverse complement strand
GCCACCTCTGATTCGCGCGGTGCCCGGCCCAGCTTGTTGGCCAGAGCGGCTGCGGCATCGCCATGCTGCTTCAGGTTTGCGATGGCCGATCGAGGCATGGACGACATGCGTCTGACCTCGTCGATGATGGCGCCGCGGATGCGGTTGTAGGCAAAGTCTTCGAAATCGACGCCCTTGGACGGGTCGAAGGTTCGCGACGCCTCCAGCAGGCCGATCATGCCGATCTGCACCAGTTCATTCAACTCCATCATCGGAGGCAGGCGCACCTTGAGGTGGATTGCCACCCGTTTCACCATGCCCAGATGCTGCATGATGGACGAGTTTCCCTCGTGACGGACCTCTTCGTAGAGCCTAGCGCGCTGCATCACCGACTTCTCCTCAGCGTGGACCGCATAGCCGTTCCATGAAGAATTGTAGGCCACCCGCCGGCCCCTCAATGGGCTCAAGCGATCGGGTGGCTTCCGCAAGCAGACGAAAATCGCGAGCAGCCGACCCGGCCGGTGCGTGCTCAAGCACCGATCGGTGGTGACGCTGCGACTGTAAGACCGATTCATCGGCCTCGATCGAATGCAGATAGCGTAGCGATTTGCCCAGAAAGCGTCCGCAAACATCATTGATGCGAGCGTACAGCTTGCGTCCGGCTGTCTGACTTTCAACCATATTGGGCAAGAGGTAGAGCTCTTCGTCCAGACCGTAATCCCGCGTGAGGACCTTGATGGCGCCATAGGCATCGGCAATGGACGATGGTTCATCGCGAACCACGATGAAGCGCCGTTGGCACGCCGCCATCAGCAGCATGACCGATTCAGCGATACCGGCGGCTGCATCGACAATCAGATAGTCAACCTCCGCGTCGATGTCGCTGAACGCCGAAATGATTCGCCCCACGTCTTCCCGACCCAGCGAGGCCATCTGCTGGACGCCCGATGCGCCGGGTATCAGCAGAACGTTCTGCGGCGTGCGAACCATGACTTCGGAGATGGATTTTTTACCGGCCAGTACGTGGCTGAAGTTGAACACGGGTCGGACACCCAAGGCCAGCTGAGCGTTCGCCAGGCCAAGATCAGCATCGAACAGCATCACCTTGGCGCCTTGCGCGGCCAGCGCCACGGCGAGGTTGACCGACACGGTGGTTTTGCCGACACCGCCCTTGCCACTGGCGATGCCGATCACTTCGGTTGGGCGGTCATGCAGCACGGCTGGCCCCGGTGCGAGCGCTGCTGCGCGTGCTACGTGTGCTGCGTGCCTTGACCGGGGCGGGTACGGGCTCGGGCAACTGCAGTGACAGCTGAGCGAACGCCGCCTCAATCAGCAGCATGGGGTTAAGTGCCATGGCCGGACGATCACCGGCGGGCGAGTCGCTCGCGAAGGAAAGCGCGAGCGGCTGATTACACAGAGCCTGAATCATGGGCCAGGCCGCGCCCGCCTCATCCAGCTTGGTGGCCATCAGACTGCTCCAGGTCGTGGCGGGTCGGCGCAGGAAGCGAGCCAGACTGGAGGCCGATGCATCGGCCGGAATGACCAGGTTCAGCTGGGCTGTCGGAACGCTGGACTGCAGCACGCTCACCAGGTCGAGTGCGCCGGCGCTGGGTGTATCAATGAGAACCAGTCGACGCGAAGCGAGTTCGTCCAGCATGGGGCCCAGCAGATCGGCGTTGGTGACCCTGAAGCAATCGACGCCAATACGTGCGGCCATCATCTGACACTGGGTCCAGGCGCCGATGCGGTGATCAGCGAAACTGATGATGGCCACCGAGCTGCTGTCTGCGCTGGAGGCCAGGCGCGCGGCCAGTCGGCTCGCCATCAGTGTTTTGCCGCTACCCGATGGCCCGATCAGCGCGTGAATGCCCACTGGCTCGGCAGCGGGACCGGCCTGGCCCATGGAGGCGGCCAGCTGTGCCTTCATGGTCGACAGGGCCTCGCCGGCCTCTTTGGCATCGCGTACGCCATCCAGAAGCAGGGTGCGAAGTGCGGCTGGCACGCCGGCCTCAATCAGGGCGGCTGCGATTGGACGGATAAGCTCGGGTAGGGCGCTTACCGGCTGAGCGGCGTCGAGTTGGCGACTCAGGGCCATTTCGCGCCGCATTCCGGCCAGTTCATTTCTGACCATGTCGACCAGTTCGCGCGCGCGCAGCCCCTCGTCCTGAGCGGACGCCTCGGCAGCGTCCTGACGCATCAGCGCAGCCGGGATGGCAGGTTCATCAGCGACGGCTGGGGCAGCAGGCGCGGCCGGGGTAGAAGGCGCGGCCGGGCGAACGGGTGCCGACTGACGGGAAGCCGACAGCAGGGGATCGACCCGGGTAGCCAGAGCTGACGGTTCTGCGTTGGCGCGCGACTCGGGTCCATGTGTGCCGCGCAGGGAATCCTGCAGCGAACGCGAAAAACTGGCAGGCGGCCAATCTTCGCCGCCCACGCTTGCCGCCGAACTGCCGTCATCGACCCGCGCGCTCGCGCTGGCATCAAGAACTCGCGGGGCAACCGGTGCCTGGTCGATATCGACCGCCACCACGATTTCGGTCATGCCGTTGACGCGTTGATTGGAGACGATCAGAGCGTCAGGACCGTAGCGCGCGATCACCTGTTCGGTGGCGCTGCGGGAATCTTTGGCAACTACCCGTTCGAGTCTCATGTATTACGCTCCGTCGATCACTTCTTCATCTGAACTTCAACTGTCGCTACGACACGTACCGCCTGGTCTTCCGGAATCTCGCTGTAGGACAGCACGGTCAGATCGGCAATCCGGTGCCGAACCGCCCGTGCCAGCCACGTTCTCAAGGGTGGAGAGACCACCAGAATGGCTGCCTGACCTTGTTGCTCCATTTGCCGGGCTGTGTCGCGCATTGCACTGAACAAACGCTCGGCCAGCTCG
>JBIKMC010000411.1:0-2870 GCA_044359405.1 Burkholderiaceae bacterium | reverse complement strand
GCGCCGCCAGCGCCTTCAGAAGGTGGCGATCTTCGCCGGCTAAATGCGTGAGCCAGGGCAGCTGGTTCCAGGCGAGTTCCCACGCCCGAGTTGAAACCAGGGTATGCCGCCTGAACGATTGGAATAGTCGCTTCAACATGATGACCGGGGTCACGTGCTCCGCCGAGATGCCAGCGATAGATTATTACGCGGGAGCGCACGCAGCCCGCACGTACAGGTACGATACTTTTCGGTCGAAACTCCACCGGGCGGTCGGATGGTCTGACCATGGTCTGGCCGTAATTTCGCTAGACAGAACAGGTGGCCACTTGGACGCCGCCGCCTACTCAAGTCGAGCGGGCTGCGGTCGACTCTTGGCATCAAACGCTTACAATCAGCACACCTCACTTGACTCCGGTTTCTGAAAGCGCGACTGCCCATGTTTTTCCTTCAGCAGATGTTCTGGTGCGCTTGTGGCGTCATGCTGCTGCTCAATATGCCGCCTCTGTCGTCGGGTGAGGTCGATCTGGCCAGTTACTGGAGCAAGATTTACTACTCGCTGGCGTTTGCAGGGTTAACGATCAATGGACTCATCGCGTATCGGTACAGCAGCAAGTATCTGATCTACGGGCTGGTCGCGCTGGCGTTTTTGATTGAACTTATCCAGTGGACCATGCCGTGGCAGCAGGCTGACATCATTGACCTGATTGCTGCACTCCTAGGCATCACCGTCGTGAGAATGCTCTGGGCGGTTGCCTTCAGGCGCTAGTTGCTAGAAAACGCTCGACCAGGCGGCTCCAGTAAGCGGCCCCTATCGTCAGGTTCTCGTCATTGAAGTCGTAGTGTGCGTTGTGCAGCATCGCACAGGACTCACCGTTTCCCAGCCGCAGAAAACAGCCAGGTTTGCGTTCAAGGTAGTACGCAAAATCTTCGCTGCCCGTCACGGGTCCGAAGGGTGCGATCACCTGATTGACGCCGACCAGCTCTTGGGCCACCTGGCGCGCGAATTCGGTTTCTGCCGGGCTATTGACGACCACCGGATATCCGCGCTCATAGTCGATCTGAACCTCGCCGCCGTAGCCGTCAACGTGTGCGCGAACGAGACTGCTGATTCGCTCTTGAAGTCGATTACGCACGGCATGATCGAACGAGCGAATGCTTAATTCCATGACTGCACTCTCGGGTATGACGTTCGAGGCGACACCCGCATGCAGTGTTCCGATGGTGACGATCGCAGTCTGTGTGGGGTCGATATTTCGGGAAACAATGGTCTGTAGAGCCATCACCAGACTGCCAGCGATCACGATCGGATCGACGGCAAGGTGAGGGCGGGCCGCATGGCCGCCTCGTCCTCGAATCGTGATTCGGGCCGTGTCAGAAGCAGACATGAAGGGGCCTGCCCCAAACATGAAGGTGCCAACCGGATATCCGGGGTGGTTGTGAATGCCGAAGATGGCATCGCACGGAAAGCGCTCGAAAAGGCCATCGGCGATCATGCGCTGGGCACCGCTGTCCTTGCCGGCTTCCTCGGCGGGTTGAAAGACAAGGTTGACCGTCCCCGAAAAGTTTCGGCTCCTCGCCAGGTGGCGGGCTGCCCCCAGCAGCATGGTTGTATGGCCATCATGACCACAGGCATGCATCACCCCATCGCGTGAGCTGGCATAGGCAAGACCGGTGCGTTCATGAATGGGTAGAGCATCCATGTCGGCGCGCAATGAGATGGCGCGCTGTCCGTCGCCGACGCTAAGCGTCCCGACCACGCCGTGCCCTCCGACGCCTGTCGTGACAGCCCAGCCCCACTGCTGCAGTTGATCAGCCACCAGGCTTGCCGTCTCAGCCTCTTGAAAAGACAGTTCTGGACGATGATGAATGCGCTGTCGAGTCTGTTTCAGGAACGAGGCGTCATTGCTCAGGTCGCGTAGCTCGCAAAAGCATTTCATGGTGTTGCTCCGTCACCGAGATCCCAGTACAGACCTGTCATGACAGCGAGTGCCTCGCGCAGCAGCTGCGGGGGTAGATGTTCGTTGGGTGCGTGCTGCGAGCACCCGGGGTAGGAGTGGGGCACCCACACTGTCCGCAAGCCGAGAACGTCGGTGAAGATGTCGTTGGGCAGAGAGCCACCCAAATTGGGAAGGATCGCGACCTTTTTTCCGGTTGTTCTTTCAAGGGATTGTGCAGCCCATTGCACCCAGGGATCATCCGGATCAAGTCGGGTAGCGTGAAACATCTCTTCGCGCGTGGCTGCAATGTTGACCATGGGAAATCCCTGGCGATCGAGGTGTCGGCGAAGCGCCGGCAGGATTTCGCCCGGCTCAATGCCGACCACGAAGCGAAGCTGGCAACGGGCCCACGCTCTGGGTGGAATCGCGTTGACCGGTGTATCTGGGTTACCGGTTCGATAAGCCAGTACCTCAAAGGAGCACCAACCGAAGACCCGCTCTGCCGGAGTGAGGCCTGGCTCGCCCCACCAGGGCTCAACCGCTGGCCCATCAGTGCCGCCGTCGACTTCGCAGTCGGCCAGTACGCGTCTGACGGAGTCTGGTAACTCGCGGGGAACCCACTCTGGTACTCTGATCTGACCGGTGGGGCCAGCGATGCTGGCAATGGCGTGCGCCAGCTGAATACCCGGGTTGGAGATCAGACCTCCCCAGTTTCCAGAGTGGTGGCCCCCGGAACGTGCCTCGATGGAGAGATCAAAATTGAAGCTGCCGCGGGAGCCCAGGAACAGGGTGGGGCGATCGGCCCGCAGTCGTGGTCCGTCGGATGCGATCAGCAAATCGGCCCGCATGTCCTGCTGGTGCGCCTGGCAGATTTCGCGCAGACCTCGCGAGCCTGTTTCTTCGCCCATTTCAATCAGGTACTTTGCGTTGAAACCCAGACGCCCCCGCTGC
>JBIKMC010000410.1:0-2876 GCA_044359405.1 Burkholderiaceae bacterium | reverse complement strand
TGCACCAGTCGATCATCGCTCGACGTGAAGTGCCGGCCCAGCCAGCAGACGTACGAAACAACCGCTGACTGTGCTGCATAAAACGCGGGGTCTCGCGACCCCAGTTCCCAATCAGCCCCCGGCTTACCTAGCATGTGCTCGTGCGGAACGGCGTGCAGGCGATCATTGATCCAGGCGAAACCCAATGACAGGCGAGAGAACGCCTTGTAAGGCGAAAACACATAGGCATCCGCGCCATACTCGGCCACCGTCAGCGCTCCGTGCGCAGCGTGCTGTATGCCGTCAACGACAATGAAGCAATCGGGCGACACCGCGCGAATCGCAGCGCAGATGGCCGGAAGGTCAGCGACGAACCCGGTCAGCATGCTGGTGTGAATGACGGTGGCAATACGCGTGTCCGGCGTGACCGCCTCGGCGTAATGCGCCGCGGTCATTACACCCGTCATGGCGTCAAAAGGCACTTCGATCAGTCTGCGCCCCGTGTTGTGGGCCCACTGCCGCGCCGCGTCCAGGCTGGCTGGATGCTCCAGCGTACTGCAGATGATGGGGCCGGGGTCTAACGCGAGCGCCAGCGTTCTGATCAACCGATAAAGCAATCGGGTACCGGTCTCGCCCGAAATGACCTGACCGCGCGCATCGCCCAGTTCGCATGAGCCGAACAGCAAATGCAGATCTTCCCTTCCCTGATCCAGCAGACGGGTGAGATGGGCCGAGGCGGGGTTATCGCGCCCCTCTTGATCGGGGAGTGCCTCGACCTCGGCGCTGGCCGCTATCGCTGCCTTGAGCTTGAGCGACCCTCCGCCATTTTCAAAAAAAATTCTGGGCTCACGGACGATGGGACACCAGTCAACGTGATGGAAACGTGAACGAATATCTGCCAGCAGGACGTCTTCGAACAATTGCGGAGCAATGTGAATCATGGGCTTCCTTCAGCTTTCGATCCTGACCCCGTAGTCACGCCAGGCACCCTCAATACTCACCGCACCGGCACGCACATCGGCCAGCACACGTTGTGGATCCCGGCGCCGCGGGTCACCATACCCACCACCGCCTGCTTCCTGGATACGCAGTGTCTGCCCGGGCGCAAGGGTGATGCGCCCCTTGGATGGAATGGGCTTGCCGTCGAGTTCATAGACCCGCAGGGCTCCTGGCTGTCCACCCAGAAAACCTGACGCCGGAACCCGTGTTCGCATGCCGAACAGAAACAGCGTTACCGGCTCATGTCGCAGATTGGTCAGCGAGGCCTCCTGACCCAAACCGCCCCGAAACTCGCCGGCCCCGCCCGAGTCACAGAGTAAACGACGATAGTTCAGGCGCACGCCGGTTTCGCTCTCCCAGACCTCAGCAGGCACCACGGCGTTATTCGTAGGAGACGGGGTACAGGCTGCACCGTCGCGGCCCTGCATGGCACCGAGCCCTCCGGCCATAAAAAACTGAATTGACCCCGCTTCACCCCCAGCAGCGCCCGTCTGGCATATGAACAGTGAGGCCATGCCCGATTCAGCCTGAACCTCATGCGGGATCACCGAGGCAAGCGCGCCATGGATCAGAGGGACGATGAACCAGCCTACCGCATGTCGCCCACCCGTCGGTGCCGGCTTGAGGGCATTCAAAATACAGCCCTCAGGCGCCGTAACCCGCAGCGCAAGGAGCGAACCCAGATTGTTCGGAATGCGCGGCGTGGTCAGGCACTTGACGGCGTAAGCGGCAAAGGCGCGCGTGTAACAGAGCGGAACGTTGATCGCATAACTTGAGCAGGGTCCGGAACCCTGAAAATCGACGTGCAGAAGATCTCCCTCGATGCGCACCGCGCACATCAGGCGCACCGTATCGTCGACCGTCTCGACGTCAATCTGATGTCGGTAAACACCGTCCGGGATCGAACGAATCGCATCCCGCATGGCTTGCTCTGACTGCTGAATAATTCCGTCGGCGAGCTCCATCAGATCGGACAGACCGTATTCCTGCAAAAATTCCCCCAGCAGGCGCTCACCCCGCGAACACCCCGCAATTCCCGCTTCGATATCGCCAAACACGAGATCGGGTGTTCGCACATTGGTCTCAATCAGCGAACGCAGGCTGCCCACCCAGTGTCCCCGTTCGACGATCTTCACGATAGGCAATAGCAGCCCCTCCTGATAGACCGAGGTATTCATGACAGACAGGCCAGCACCGCCAATATCGGGCAAGTGCGAAATCGTCATCACGAACCCCACCAGATGCCCCTGGAAAAAAACCGGACGGGCAAGACACAGATCGGGCGTGTGCCCCGTGCCCAACCAGGGATCATTCGTGGCCACCACGTCACCCGGCTGCCAGCTCTCGGGCGGAAACTGCTGCAACATATGCATCATCGTGGCCGGTGCAGTGCCGATGAAGGCGGGCATCGACTGTGTCGCCTGCGCCATGCTTCGTCCGTTGGTATCAAAGATCACGCAGGCGAGATCCCAGGCCTCGCGCACCCCGACCGAGAATGCCGTGCGAACAATCGCCAGCAGGATCTCATCGGTAATGGCAATCACGCGGTCCCACATGATGCCCAGGTCTACGGCGTCGATGGCCGAAGGCGAATAGGCGCGTGCTTTAATCGGGTCACTCATGGCGTGAAGGCGATCGATCATGGTGCAGCTCGCATGGTTCCGACGGAGACAATCAGATTGCCATGCTCATCAACCAGCAGCAGGTCGCCCCGACCGATCACACACGTGGCCTCGGCCTCTTCGATCAAGGCCGGGCCCATGATTTGCTGACCGAAGACCAGACCTGCCCGGTCGTACACCGGCCAGTCAACCAGGGACTGACTATCTGGGTCCCAGGCAGATCGCAGACCCTTAAGCGAACGTTCAGACTCGAGCTGACAGAGTCGAATAGTCTGG
>JBIKMC010000409.1:0-2907 GCA_044359405.1 Burkholderiaceae bacterium | reverse complement strand
GACGCTGTCAGCGTCAAAGCCCTTGAGACCCGCTTCATCCAGCGTTGGCACGTCGGGAAACAACGGCGACCGCTTGGGACTCCCAATGGCGAGCAGCTTTAATCGACCCGCCCTCACCTGGCCAAGACCGATTCCCGGATCAAAATAAAAATCAAGCTGGCCGGCCAGCAGATCTTGCAGCGCCGGAGCCGCACCCCGGTAAGGCACGTGGACCGAGAAAACGCCGGCCTGGCTCTTCATCATTTCAGCAGCCAGATGGGGAGAGCTGCCATTGCCGGGAGACCCGAATGAGGTCTTGCCCGGATTGGCCTTAAGGTAAGCAAGGAACTGCTGAATATCATTCACTGGCAAAGCGGGCTTGGCCACCAGATACACCAGAACGCGCGCCACCGACGCCACCGGCGCAAGATCTTTGGATGGATCGAAGCTCATCCGCGGATACAGGTGCGGATTCACCGACACCATGCCCCCTGAGCTCATCAGCAGTGTGTAGCCATCAGCCGCCGCGCGAGCAACGGCCTCTCCGCCGATGTTTCCGTTGGCGCCCGCCCGGTTCTCAACCACGACGTTCTGTCCGAGCGCCTCTCCGAGCGGCTGTGCAATGGCCCGCGCCAGTTGGTCGGCGGCACCGCCAGGCGGAAAGTTAACAACCACACGCACGGGCTTCGTGGGCCAGGCTGCCGCCTGCGCGAAGGTAAGGCCCGAAGCACCCAGCATTGACGCAACTGCCGCCACGACAGACAACGCACGTCGGATTCGTTGGATTTGTTTCATGGTCTACCTCCTGAAAGCTCAATCTTTACAGATCGCCGGCAAACCCTCAGATACATGAGGATCTCGTACACGTCAGACGGGTATACAGACCTTGCAAACTCACCCAGGCGATAATGGTGGGTTAATCCGAAAATATCCAGGTCGAATACCCCCGTGAGTCACCTCAGGCACCTGCACGGTTTCACACTGCTGTCGCGAAGCATCGCGAGCCTTCTCGGCCCCATGTTGCTGGCGCTCGCATTCACAGCCGCTGCCGATACCGTCCCATCGCTTCAAGCCCGATACAGTATCTCATCCAAAGATAGCGCGCTTGGCCGTATGCTGGTTGAACGAGAGACGGACGGCTCAACGCGCGTTGACTACGCTTACCGCGAAAACGGACGCGGTCCCACCATTACCGAGCGCTTCAAGGCGGGCGCCCTGGGCGCCCCCGTACAGTACGAGGTCAGCGGCAAATCCAGTTTCGGGGCTGAAATCAGCGAGCGCTTCAGCATCGAGGGTAAGCGAGTGAGCTGGCAGTCGCGAATCGACCGGGGCGACGAAGTCGCTGAAGCCAACGCGCTGTTCATACCCCTGGATTCAACGCCAGCCTACTGGGGCCAATTGTTTGCTTCTCTGCTCCAGCGCTCCACCGGTAGCGCCCCCGCCATCGGCGGTGCAAGGCTCATCGCTGAGAAGCTCTCGCATGTTGCTCTCAGCACGCGCGATGGTCAGACACTTCGCGTAGCGCTGGTTTCCATGACGGGTGCGGACTCGCTCCCCTGGTATCTCTGGATGACCGATGAGGCGTCGCCCCAGATCTTTGCCAGCCTGGACAGCAACTTTCGACTGATTCTCGAAGGCTACGAAAGTCATATCGAGCCGCTCTACCAGATCCAGCTCGACGCTCAGGATGCACGGGTCATCCAGCAGCAACAGCGATTCGCAAGATCACTCGCTGGCACAACGGTCATTCGGAACGTTCGCTGGTTTGACTCCCGAACCGCGCGAATGCGCGGTCCGGCCGATATCTGGCTCATCGGCGATCGCATCGCCGCCATCGCCCGGCCGGACGGTCTGGATGCCACCCCGCAGCAGACTATCGATGGAACCGGACGAACGCTTCTGCCAGGCCTGTTCGACATGCACGTGCACTATTCGTACGACCAGGCGCTCTCGTATCTGGCTGCCGGCATCACGACCGTTCGCGACATGGGCAATGACAACCGTGAGTTGCTGCGTATGCGCACTCGGACTGAACGCGGCGAACTGCCCGGGCCACATGTTGTGCCCATCGGGTTTATCGAGGGAAAAAGTCGCTTCTCCAGCCGTAACGGCATCATTGCCAGCTCTGTGCAGGAATCGCTGGCAGCCGTTGATTGGTACGCCGCGCAGGGTTACCGGATGGTCAAGCTATACAGCTCGATTCAACCTGACTGGGTCCGTCCCATTATCGAGCACGCCCGTCAGAAGGGCCTGCGTGTGGGCGGCCATGTTCCAGCCTTCATGCGCGCCCAGGACGCCATCAGCCTGGGTTACAACGAACTGATTCACGTCAATCAGGTCATGCTCAACTTTGTCATGCGGGACGGAGACGACACCCGCACGCTGACCCGCTTTACGCGGGTCGGCGACGACGCCTATCGGGTCTACCCTGACAGCCGAAGGGTTCGCGACTTCATCAACCTGCTACGCGATTACAAGGTCTCGTTTGACCCAACGGTGTCAACCTTTGAGTCCATGTTCACGCAAAAGCAGGGTGAACCGGCGCCTATGTACGCCGAGATCGTTGATCATCTTCCCGCTCTTTGGCGTCGCAGCATACGCTCGGCCGACATGGATCTTGAGGGCCCTAAACTCGATACCTACCGACGCAGCTTTCAGCGCATGCTTGACCTGATTCGAGAGATGCACCGCGCCAATATCCTCATGGTCGCCGGCACAGATTCAGGCTCCGGACTGGCACTGCATCGTGAATTACAGCTTTACGTCAAGGCTGGCATACCGGCTACCGAAGCTCTGCGCATGGCCACCTGGAACGCGGCTGTGGTCGCCGGAGAGTCAGATCAGCGCGGCAGCATCGAACGCGGCAAGGTGGCCGACCTCATCCTGATCGATGGCGACCCTACTCTTCGCATCACTGATCTGCGCAAG
>JBIKMC010000408.1:0-2915 GCA_044359405.1 Burkholderiaceae bacterium | reverse complement strand
TGTCTGACCGCCCGATAAGGGTCTTGCCTCTTCGTCGGCGGAAAGATACTCAAGCGCACTGTCCAGGGTTTTGGGCTTGTAGAACATCGTCATCGCGATTTGCGCTCCAGCTCGAAAGGCTTGCCCAGGCTGCGCGGCATGGCGGTATTGCGGGCCATCAGCGCCAGGGCCGCGATGCCCAGTACATAGGGCGTCATGACAAAAAACTGGTATGGAACAGACGGGTACCAGGTCTGCAGCCGGATCTGCGCGGCTTCGGCCATGCCGAAACCAATGGCCGCCAGCAGGGCTCCCATTGGATTCCATCGACCAAAGACAACGCAGGCGATCGCGATAAATCCGCGCCCCGCCACCATGTTTTCTACGAAGCTGTTGATCTGGGCGATCGCCAGGTAGGCCCCGCCGAAGCCGGCCATCAAGCCACCGAAACACAGACAGGCGAATCGAACTCGGTTGACTGAGATACCGGCCGCGTGGGCCGCATCGGGACTCTCGCCGCAGGCCCTGATCGCAAGGCCCAGGGGGGTGCGCTTCAGAACAACGGTGACCAGCACCGCCATCACGATGCCGAGGTACACCAGGATGTTTTGCCCGAAGATCGCCGGCCCTATGACTGGAATGTCTGTCAGCGGGCCCAGGTCCAGAGGGCGGAATACCGGCAGCGCGGAGGGCGAGGTGCCAAAGCTGAGTCGAAACAGGAAGCTTGAAAGCCCCAGTCCCAGTATGACGAAGGCAATTCCGGTCACGATCTGGTCGGTGCGCAGTATCAGCGTGAACCACGCCTGAAGACCGCCCAGCGCGAGGCCCCCCGCAAGAGCCAGGGCAAGCCCGCCCCAGGGCGACCCGGAGAGCAGGGCGCCCCAGGCCGCGAGAAAGGCGCCGACCAGCATGATTCCCTCGATACCCACATTGATCATTCCGGAACGCTGTGCGACCACTTCACCCAGTGCCGCGAGTCCGATCGAGAGGGCCAGTCGAATGCCCGCAGCGAATAATCCGGCCAGCAGTATCGTATCCATCGTCTTCGTCGCTCAGGATTGACGTGTGCCAGGTCGATGGCACAGAAAGGCAAGAATGACGCTCGCCTGAATGATCCATACGATCGGAAACGGCAGGTCGAGCTGACGTTGCAGGGCTCCCGAGCCGACTTGAAACACGCTGAACAGTAGCGCGCTCAGCGGTACCCAGGCGGGCTGCAGACGGGCCATCAGGGCCACTGCAATCGCCGACAAACCGATTCCCGATGAGAAGTTGTCTTCGAGTCGATGAAACACTCCAGCGATTTCGACGGCACCCGCAAGACCGCCCAGTGCTCCCGATAAGGCCATGGCACCCATGACTGTCAGCCCCCTGCTGATGCCCGCGTAGTGTGCCGCTTCAGCGTTCGAACCGATGGCGCTGACGCGAAAACCGAAGGCTGAGCGCGATAGGACCAGTTGTACGACCGCCAGTGTCGCCAGCGCCAGCCAGAGCCCGCTGTGCAATTGTGAGTTGACGTCGATGATTGACAAATGCAGCGACGGGTCAAGGGACGCTGAGCGCGGAAAGATCTTCATGGGTTCCTGCAGGGGGGCTCGAATCGCCCAGGCCAGTATCTGCATGAGAACGTAGTTCAGCATGATGGTCACAATGATTTCGTTGGCGGTAAAGCGTGCTCGCAGCCAGCCCACCAAACCCCCGATCATCGCGCCACCCAATGCGCCCAGCAGCAAAAAAATAGGCAGTGCGAATACGCCGAATTCCGCGCAGACCGGGGCCAGTGCGACCGCTGTCAGTGCGCCGGCGATCAGCTGCCCGTCACCGCCAATGTTGAACAGGCCACCCCTGAAGGCCACGCACACGCCGGCAGCCACCAGCATCAGCGGTATGGCATACAACAGCACCTCACTGATACCCTGCCAGTCGCCCAGGGTATGGACGATAAGGACGCGCCAGGTGAGAACTGGATTGACGCCCGCGATCATGACGAACGCGCTGGGAATGGCGATGGCAAGTACGATGCTCAGGCTCAGGGTTACCAGACCTTGCTTCATCATTGCGTCGTCATCCAGAGTCCGACCTGCTCGATCGTGGTGTCGTCGATCTGAACCGGTCCCCGAAGATGGCCACGATGCATCACCATGACGCGATCCGCCAATTTCCAGGCCTCGTCCAGATCGGCCGTCAGCAAAAGGACAGCGGCGCCGCGTCGGCGTGCATCCAGCAGCGCTTCATGGACGAAAGCGGTGGTTCGGGCGTCCAGGCCGCGAGCGGGATGAGCGGCAAGCAGTAAGGCCGGGTCGCGCGATAGTTCGCGAGCCAGAACCAGTTTCTGCTGATTGCCCCCTGAAAGCTGTCGCACCCGCATGCTGCTGTCGTTTGCCTTGATGGCGTAGGTTTGAATGGCCTCGTCAACGCACTGTCGGGCTTTTTTCAGCTGCAACCAGCCGTGCCTGACGAGTTGTGGATCGTGCAGGAAGGTCATCAGCCAGTTATCACACAGCGATCGATCGGCAAGTACCGCGTGTCGCAGCCTATCCTCGGCGATGTGTCCGACGCCGTGGCGGCGCAGTTCGCCCGCGTCAACAGGGCTGTCAAGCTCGTTTGCCCCGAGACGGTACCGGATCCGTCCACGCCCAGGCTGGCGCATGCCCGCCAGCACCTGCAGCAGTTCAGTCTGGCCGTTGCCCTCAACGCCACAAAGGGCGGTGATCTCGCCGGCGTGCAGATTGAAGCTGACCTCATGCACCACCGATCGTGCACGATCGTCGAAGACCGACAGACCGCTGACCGCGACAACGATCTCTGTGTCAACGGGGCGCCGCACGGTCTGCTCAGGCGGCGACAAGATCTCGCCCACAACCAGGCGCACCAGCTGATCGTGGGTAAGCCCCGCCACGGTGCTTTCGCCCGCCACTCGGCCGCGGCGAAGAACG
>JBIKMC010000407.1:0-2924 GCA_044359405.1 Burkholderiaceae bacterium | reverse complement strand
CTCGGAGCAGGTCTTGCCAGAACTCTTCCTCGGGATAAGCTTCCACCAGGACGTCCTGGGGTGTGTCGTGCATGCAGCGAAGATTGCGCACGTGCATCGAATTGCCACCACGCCACTCGCGCGGCGCGACCTCCAGCAGACGGACGCGCGCACCGGCCTCCAGAGCCATGAGTGCCGCGCACAGGGCGGCATTACCGCCGCCCACGATCAGTACATCGGTCGATTGATCAGCTGTCATGGTGAATCGTGTGTCATGAGGGAGGTCCTACCCGATCGTCTGGGCGTCCGACGTGCGATCTGATCGCGCATCGGGTACCAAATCCGGGACGATTGGATTTGACCATCGCTTAATCGGCTTTGATATCGGCGCGTTTGACGATGTCTGACCAGATGCGCTGTTCGTTGCGGATGAAGGCTGCAAATTCTTCCGGTGGGCCGCCGCCGCCCACTGCATTATCGTTGGCAAAGCGCTCAGTGACCGAGCTGGCACGCAAGGCTTTGTGTGACTCTTCCTGAAGCCGCTTGATGATCTCGGTCGGTGTACCGGCCGGGGCCAGCATGCCGTACCACTGTGAGGTCTCAAAGTCCTTGAAACCCATCTCTGCCACGGTGGGCACGTCGGGCAGGGCCGGTATCCGGGCCTGGGTTCCAACCGCGATGGCGCGCAGCTTGCCGCTACGAATATGCTGACCGAGCGCGGGCATTCCGGCCGACGAGGCCTCGGTGCGCCCGGCCAGCAGATCAACCAGTTGCGGCCCGGTTCCGCGATAGGGGATGTGCACCATGTGCATACCGGTGACCAGCTTGAGGTACTCCATCGCCAGATGCCCGGCGCTGGCATTGCCGGCCGAGCCGTAATTGAGCCTGCCAGGGTTCTTCTTGACGTACTCGACAAATTCGCGGAAGTCGCGCGCCGGCACATCGGGATGAATCACAAAAACGTTTGGGACTTTGGCCAGTAGAGTCACGGGCACGAAGTCGCGGTTGACATCGTAGGGCTGGCTCTTGAGCATGTACGGGTTCACGGCCAGCGTTCCAACGTGACCGAGGATCACGGTGTAACCGTCGGGGGCGGCCTTGGCAACTTCCGACATCGCAGTCACCCCGGCACCGCCCGGCTTGTTTTCCACATAAACGCTCTGGCCAAGCTGCTTGCTCAGTTCGGCCGCGACCGAGCGGGCCACGATCTCGCTGGTGCCGCCGGGTGCGAAGGGCACCACGAAGCGGATGGCCTTGGTGGGCCAGGCACCCGACTGGGCATGAGCGCCCGTGAGGCTGAGCAGGCCGAGGGCGCCCGCCAGGCCGGCATGAAGCAGATTGCGTCTCATCAGAGCGCTCCTTGAAGTCAGAATTGATATCGGCGCAGGCCGCCATCGACCGGAATCACCGCGCCCGTAATGTAACTGGCCAGTGGTGATGCTAAAAAACTCACCAGTGCGGCGATGTCTTCGGGTTCGCCGTATCGACCCACCGGAATTTCATTCTCGCATTGCCACTGTCGATATTCAGGGGTGTAGTTGCGCAGAATCTGCTCGGAGTGGATTCGTCCCGGCGGAACGCAGTTCACGGTGATTCCGTGCTTGCCGACCATGCGCGACAGGCCTTTAGCCCAGCTGTGCAGCCCAGCCTTGGCGCAAAATGCCCCATTGACATGATCGGGCTCGCTTTTGCCGGTGATGTTGATGATTCGTCCCCAGCCTTGCGTGATCATGCCGTCTATCAGCGCATCGGCCAGTTGTCGTGGTCGATGAAAGTTCAGGGTGAGGGCCTCTTCCCATCGGCCCTCGTCCACATGCAAGTCGGCAAAACTGCGCGAACCGCCGGCGTTGTTCACCAGAATATCGACCCCGCCCAGGGCCTCGCAGGCGAGCGCGGCTATGCGCTGGGGCGCGGCCGGCTCGTACATATCGAAGGCGATGCAGGCAGGCTCGGGGGCGCCAGACGCTCGGATTTCCCCTGCCAGCTTGCGTAGCCGGTCTTCGCGGCGAGCCGTGATGGCCAGTTGCACGCCCTCGGCAGCCAGCGCGAGGGCGATGCCGCGGCCGATGCCAGCGCTCGCGCCGGTGACCAGCGCACGTTTCGACTTTAATTTCAGATCCATGGCGACTCCGAGTCGGTATGCACCTGTTCGGTGCGGGGTTTTCTTCAGACGGTGCACCTGGCGCGTTGCCGCACCCGCCACACCCGCCGGACACCGCATCTGCCCCCGGAGTGCGGATTCTGCACTGTGCTGGTGCGGCACGGTGATTGCTAGGTGGAGGATTGTGTCAATGACAGACTGTTAGGTGTTTTTATTGCACTTCATCAGTGCGGCAGCTAGGCTGTGGGTGTTGGTAAGCAAACACTGGAAGATCGATGTGAATTTTACGGCTGAACAGAGTCAAGCGCAGGCCGCAGCGGGAATGCAGGCGGGCCCAGGGGCCCGAGGCCGACAGGTCGATCTCGAGGGTCTGCGGCATCGCTATGGCTCAGTCGTGGCTGTGGACGATGTGTCACTTTCGATTCGCGCCGGTGAGGTGGTTGCCCTCTTGGGGCCTTCCGGCTGTGGAAAGACCACCCTGCTGCGAACCATCGCCGGCTTTGTAACCCAGCAGGCGGGGCGCGTGTTGATCGATGGCGTCAGTATTGATGCCTTGCCGCCCAACCGGCGCAACGTCGGTATCGTATTTCAAAATTACGCCCTTTTTCCCCACATGACGGTGGCTGAGAACGTGGCCTATGGCCTGCGGGCGCGAGGGCAGTCTCGTGCCACGGCGGCGGCCACGGTTGAGCGCTTTCTTGAGGTGGTTCGTCTGAGCGGCATGCGCGACCGTTTCCCGCGACAGTTGTCGGGAGGCCAGCAGCAGCGCGTGGCGCTGGCCCGGGCGTTGGCGGTTGAGCCCTCGGTGCTCCTGCTGGATGAACCGTTTTCGGCGCTCGACAAA
>JBIKMC010000406.1:0-2925 GCA_044359405.1 Burkholderiaceae bacterium | reverse complement strand
CTGGAACTGACAGTAACTTCACGCTGACCATGGATGGTGCAGCGGGTGAACTCATCCGGGCCAGCGGCGCGCTCAACTTGAATGTGTTTGGCTTCTTCCAGGTCAGTGGCAATCTGGCCATCGAAAAATCGTCGCGCCGGGTGACGCTTGCCAAAGTGGGTAACGCGGCCGCCGCCCAGGTTGATACCGATACCCTCACCATCGGTGGCAGCGGTATTGATGCCTTTGCCGGTATCAATGGCGGCACGGCCGACCGGCTGGGGCTTGAGCTGAAAAATATTCAGTTCGGTCTGGCCATGATGACCGAGCGCGGTGTGAGCTCACCCCGCAAGTGGACAGCGCTTCAGGCCACGGCCGCCAGCGTCGGTTTTGTGGGTCTCGGCGATAACCTCAAGATCGGCGCAACCAATGTTGGCGTGCAGCTCAACCAGGCTGATGGCGACGCCACGACGGTGGTCGATTTCAAAAATACCGACCTGTCGATCGCGACAGGTACCAACTCGTCGTTAAAGCTGTCGTTGGATGGTGCGTTGGGTGAAGTGACTCGGGCTACGGGCTCGCTCACGCTGGACGTTTATGGGTTCTTCCAGGTCTCAGGCAATCTTGCGGTCGAGAAATCCAGCCGCCGGGTGACGCTCGCGAAAGCCGCCGGGCAGGCGAGCGGCGAGCAGGTTGACGTCGAGTCTCTCACCGTCGGCGGAAGCGGTCTGAATGCCTTCGCCGGCGTGAACGGCGGGACAGCCGACCAGGTGGGTCTCAGCCTGAGCAACGTGTCGTTCGGTCTGGCTCTGCTCACCTCCAAGGCCGATGCTCAGCGCAAATGGACCAGTCTGCAGGCCACCGCCGGCAGCGTCGGTTTCGTGGGTCTCGGCGATTCGCTCACGCTCACTGCCAACAACCTGGCGGTTCAGGTCAATCAGGCCGACAAGGAAGGCGACCGGGTCGTCGACTACGCCACGGGCGCCACGCAGCTCACGCTGCCGACGGGCACCTCGAGCAGCCTGGCACTGTCGCTGGATGGGGCCAAGGGCGAGTTGGTGCGTGCCACCGGTTTCTTGCGTCTGGACGTGTTCGGCTTCTTCCAGGTGTCGGGAAATTTTGCGGTCGAATCCAGCTCGTCACGAGTGGCCCTGGGTGCTTCGGGTACGGCCCAGGCCGAGCAGCTGGACGTCGAGGTGCTTACCATTGGCGGGTCGGATATCGATGCGTTCGCCGGCGTGAGTGGTGGTACGGCTGATGCCATCGGTTTCGAGCTGAAAGACATCGACTTTGGCCTTGCCCTCTTCACCAGCAAGACCGCACCGGATCGCAAGTGGACATCGCTCAAGGCCAAGGCCAGCAGCGTCGGTTTTGTCGGGCTGGGTGACCTGCTGCCGACACTCAAAAATGTGTCGGTCGACATCAACCAGGCTGACAAAGACGGCGACAAGGTCATTGATTTCTCCGGTACCCGTACGTTTGCCGTGTCCACGGGAACCAACAGTTCGATTGGCCTTGACTTCAACGGCTCCGCCGGTGAACTGCTGCGTGTTGAGGGCGATGTCACCTTCAACATCTTTGACTTCATCTACTTCAAGGGCCGGGTCGGCTTCGAGAAGTACACACCCGCCAGTCGTTTGACGCTCTCGGACAACACCCAGGCTACCGCCACGTCGGTGATGGCGATTACCGGGCAGAACATCACGGCCTTCGTGGGTTATGCCGACGGCGGTATTGATCCCGACAAGACCCTCGCCGAGCAGAGAGGCGATCTTTACGGCTTTGGCATAGACAACCTCGATTTCGGTATCTTGTTGACGAAAGCGAACGGTCAGTCGTACACGTCGCTCAAAGCGCGAATGGATGATGTCGCGCTCTACGGGTTCGATCCCGACATATTTGAACTCTCGGCCAAGGGTCTGTCGGTCGAGCTCAATCGAGGTCCCGAAGAAAACGCCCCCGTCATCGATTTCAAGAAGAGCTTTGGCGATAGCGGTCTGTCCTTGGGCAGCAGTGGCGATATCAAGCTCGACTTCTCGGGCGGACCCAAGCTGGGCGTCTACACCGAGCAGGCCACGCTGTCGATTTCCAAGTTCCTGTACTTCCAGGGCGCTATCGCCTTCGAGGAGGTCGATTACGGCAACACGCTGCGTGCGTCCGGTCCCCTCATGTCCACGCCGGTTCGGGGCGCCAAGGGGTTCACCATTGGCGGTTCCAACATCGATGCTTTCGTGGGTTATGCCGAAAACGGTATCGATCGTGACACGCCATTCGTGGAGCAGTCGGGTCTGTATGGGTTCGGCGTCGAAGGGCTTGATTTCGCCTATCTGAGCCTCAAGGACGAAAGCGGCACTTCCTACGATGCCCTGAAGGCCAATGCAGACCGTGTCGCGATCTACGGGTTCGACCCGAACGATTTCCAGCTTTCGGTCGAAGACCTCACCATCGAATACAACAGCACCGACAGTACGACGGGCGGAGCGCTCGATCTGTCGGGCGATGGGTCCGTGCAGGTCAAAACAGGCGGCGAACCGATCACACTCGACATGAAAGGAGAGCGTCTGGGCGTCTTTGCCGGACGGGCCACTCTGTCGATCTCGAAGTTCGTCTACATCCAGGGCTCGATCGGATTCCAGCAGGCCAAGTTCAGTGGCCTGAAGGACAGCAGCGGTCTGTTGGGGATGGCCATCCCGGATGCCGAAGGTTTCTCCATCGGCGGCGAGAACATCGACGTCTTTGTGGGCTATGCACCTGACAACATTGACCGTACCAAAAGCTTTGCGGACCAGGGCGATTCCTTGTACGGCCTGGGTGCTGAGGGCATCGATTTTGCGCTGCTGCAGGTCAAGTCGAGCAACGGGACGAAGTACACGGCGCTTAAGGCGCATGCCGACACGTTCGCAGTCTATGGATTCGACCCGGACGACTTCCAACTGTCGGCCAAGG
>JBIKMC010000405.1:0-2929 GCA_044359405.1 Burkholderiaceae bacterium | reverse complement strand
GGAAGACCTGGGTATCGCCACCTTCAGCTGGGCCAGCGGCCTGGTGGCTGAGCTGACCGCCAGCTTCTGCTTTGCCGCTGCCGATGTGTCGATTGAGTTGTATGGCAGCGCCGGCACCCTGCTTGTCTCAGGCGTTGACCTGGCGTCACGCGACATTACCCACGCTGGCTTTGTTCGTCTGTACCGAAACGGCAGCGAGCCACGACAGTGGCAAACCATTGGTCTGACGCCCCGATTCAAGATCGGGCAGTTTCATCACCAAAATGCGCTGGCCTTCCTCGGTGCGCTCGATGGTGATGCGCCTGCCCCCATCACCGTCGACGACGGACTGCGCGCGCAGCGCATGATTGCAGCCGCCTATCGGGCTGCTGCCGAGGCACGCTGCCTTGCTGTCGAATGACAGCCGTGTCGATGATGCTTCACGGCGGGATGACGCCGGCACGTATCGCGCCTACACTGACACATATCTTCAATCCAACATCGCCTCATTCTGACTGCCCGAGATCGCCAAACCATGAGCCAACAATCCAGCAACGTACTGTTCATTCTGTCTGACGAGCACACCCGGGACGTCACCGGCTGCTATGGGCACCCGTTCATCAAGACGCCCAATATAGACAAGCTGGCCGCCCGCGGAACCCGCTTTGACGCTGCCTACACCAATTGCCCCATCTGCGTGCCGGCGCGCGCCAGTCTGCATACGGGCACCTACGTGGCTGAGAATCGCTGCTGGGATAACGCACACCCGTATGACGGCAGTATCCGCAGTTGGGCTCATCGCCTGCGCGATGCGGGTCACCATGTGATGTCAATCGGCAAGCTGCACTTTCACAGCGCCGACGACGACAACGGCTTTGTCGAAGAGATCATCCCACTACATGTAGTGGGCGGTCAGGGCGATCTGCTGGGCCTCATTCGTGCCCCCAAACCCGCTGATCGGGGCGGCACCAAGGATCTCGCCGGTGAAGCCGGGCCGGGTGAATCAACCTATGCCAACTATGACCGCAATATTCGCGACGGGGCCATCCAGTGGCTGACCGAAATCGCACCCCGGCAGAAAAAACCATGGTGCCTGTTCATCTCCATGGTCAAACCCCACTTCCCGCTTATCGCTCCCCAGGCCTTTTACGATCTATACCCACCCGATTCACTACCCATGCCGCGTCTGCATGGTCCGCAGTTTGAGCCCACACATCCGGTCGTGGCAGCACTGCGTCGCTGCATGAATTATCAGGACGCCTTCACACCCGAGAAGGTTCGCATCGCCCTGGCCGCTTACTACGGTATGGTTTCTTTCCTCGATGACAACATCGGCAAGATTCTCGCAGCGCTCGAGCAGGCTGGTCTGGCCGACAACACGCGCGTGATTTACAGTACTGACCATGGCGACAATCTGGGCACGCGCAATCTCTGGGGCAAGTCGGTGCACTACGAAGAGGCTGCGGCCATTCCCATGATCATCGCCGGGCCGGGCATACCGGCAGGTCATGTATCCAAGACTCCGGTCACTCTGGTGGACATCTACCCCACCATCATTGAAAGCGTGGGCCTCACCCCCGATGCCAAAGAGCAGGCTCTGCCTGGTAAGTCGCTGGTACAAGTCGCACAGCATGAGCAACCCGATCGCGTAGCGCTCAGCGAGTATCACGCCGCGGGCTCGATCACAGCCATGTATCTGATCCGCAAAGGCCGCTGGAAGTACGTGCACTATGTGGGATACGCACCTGAACTGTTTGACCTGCAGGACGATCCAGGCGAGACCCGCGATCTGGGCACGTCGCCCGAGCATGCGTCCGTCGTGGCGATGATGCAGGCCGAACTGCGCAAGATCATCGATCCTGACGCAGTGAACGCGCAGGCATTCGCCGATCAGCGTGCAAAAATCGAACGCAATGGCGGCGAGGCGGCCCTGATCGCGCGCGGCGACTTCGGTTACTCACCCGCACCGGGCCAGAAACCCGTATTTGCCACCACGCTGGAGGCCTGAGAAAACGCCTATACCGGGCGCAGCGGGCCCATGGTGACGCAAGGCCCACTCCAATCGACCGCTTGCGGCCTCTTTCCGGCCAAAGATTATCCGTTCAACATCGTTAGCGACATCGCAGCTCAGACCAGGAGACACACCATGAAGCCTTTTGTGATTTGTTGTCCGACCGCATTGTCTGCGATCCCTCGACGCAGGCCTGGATACGGCCAAGGGTTGTGGTCAATTCTCGGCGTGGTCTCAATCATCGCAGCTACCGCACTGCCGTCAGCGCCTGCGCAGGCGCAGCTGGTCACGGGCCGGCCGGTGCGTATTGTGGTGGGCGATGCCGCGGGCGGCTCGCCCGATACCCTCGGTCGCATGCTGGCCCAGAAAATGTCTGAGAGCCTCGGCCAGGGTGTCGTGGTTGAAAACAAGCCGGGCGCCTCAGGCATTCTGGCCGCTGAAACCGTGGCCAAGGCAAGTCCCGACGGCCATACCCTGCTGGTTAACACCACCTCCCTTTGGGCCATTCTCCCCAGCATCAAAAAAAGCCTCAGCTACGATGCTGAGCGCAGTTTTGTACCCATTACCCTCATCGCCACCACTGCCAATGTACTGGCCATCAACGCCAATCACCCTGCGCGTAGCGTGAGCGATCTGGTGTCATACGGGAAAGCCAATCCCGGAAAGCTCAACTATGCGTCGGCCGGTGTGGGCTCCCCCGCGCATCTGGCCGGAGAAATGCTGGGCCTGTATGCCGATCTCAAAATGACCCATCTGGCCTACAAGGGTGCAGGCCCGGCGCTGCTGGATGTGATCGGGGGCGTGGCCGACTTCATCATCACCTCGCCCATCGCCGCCGGACCCCATGTCGCCAGCGGCAAGATCCGTCTACTGGCCACCAGTGGCGCGCAGGTGAATCCCGCCCTACCTGACCTCGCTCCCATTGCCGCCTCGGTGCCG
>JBIKMC010000404.1:0-2935 GCA_044359405.1 Burkholderiaceae bacterium | reverse complement strand
TTGGAGTTCACCTGGGATGGCGCGCTGGAGCAAACACTAGCTGCCAATCAGGGCGGGCGACTGGGCTACGCTGATTGGCGCCTGCCCAGTCGTGCCGAACTGGTGTCGCTGGCCGATTACACCGCTGATCGGGTCACCATCAACAGTGACTTGCGTGGCGATACCCAGAATGTCAACGGTGACGGCGTGGCCTACTGGACCTCGACCAGTATGGCGGTGGGCGGTGTTCAGGCGGGTGCCGTGTCGGTCGAGTTCAAGGACGGCACGACGGGCATCTTCCCCACGTCCGACCGCCTGCGCGTCCGCCTGGTGCGCAGCATCCCCTGAGACGCTGGGCTCAGTGTAAGGTTGCGTTTTTAAGCCGGATCGCCGGCTTCTGCGGCCACGCGGGTCGCTGAGCAGGGAGTTGCAGCAGCATGTTCAAAAACTTGGTCCCGGTCAGTCGGGAGCGTCACGGCGAACGACGCGTGCGTCCGCTGGTGTCATTCGAATTCGCCCAGGGCTTTCATCTGGCCTCGGTGATGATGCATGAGTTTTCACGCGCACAGGCGTACAACCCTATCGTGTTTATCGACGACAGTCGCAACGGTGTTTATCGGCCCGTGGCGCTGTTCGGTCTGGGGGCGGGCGAAAATCTGTTTGTCGATCCGCTCACGGCGCAGTGGCAGGCTGGCGCCTACATCCCCGCCATCATTCGACGCTACCCATTCGCGCTGGCCGTCACCGAGCAGACCGACCGCTATGCCATTTGTGTGGATGAGGGAAGTGGCCATCTCGATGATCATGACGGTCAACCCCTGTTCGGGGCCGACGGTGAGCTCAGCGACACGCTTGAAAATGTCAAGCGCTTTCTGGGCGAGTTGCAGGGGATGGAAGAGGCTACGCGCGAGTTCTGTGCCACGCTGGCAAAGCTCGAATTGCTGCGTCCGCTCAATCTCCGGGTCCGCGATGGCGAAGGTGCACGCGACATCGCAGGCAGTTACGTCGTCGCCGATGAACGGCTCGACGCGCTTGACCAGGCGAGCTTTCTCGATCTACGGGCGCGTCGCTATCTGGCGCCCCTCTATGCCCATCTGGGCTCTCTTGCCCAGATCGAGCGTCTGGTCCGGATGCGCGAAGCACGACGTCAGCAGGGCGATGCAGGTGCCAAGTCCGGGCGCGGGGTCAAACCACGGTCGCGTGGCCCTGGCGGTCGCCGGTAAGTCGGGCGCACGGTGATGAACGATCCCGGAAGCCGTCGTACCCTGGGGCTTGCTGCCGCTGCGGCAAACCCTGGCGCACGAAGCGATGCTGCAGCTCTGATCGAGGCTATCCGAAGTCTGCGCGCAGCCCCTCGTGACGCCGAGTTCTGGCATGCCTACGGGCGTTGCGCGGCGCAACTGTGCCGCGCCAGTGCGACCGCCATAGCAGCCCGGGCCAGCGGTGACGAGTGGGTGCTGCTCGCGCAGCACCCTCATGCCGACGACGATGCCAACGCCGACAGCGCCCAGGCGAGTCTGCAGGCTCAGCGCTGGATGCTGTTGCTGGCCGACGTGCGCGAACGTCTGGGTGACAAGGGTTTTGGAATCGCGCCGCCGGCGCCCGGTGCAAGTGCCATCGGCGTGGGCGTGCGATTGATCTGCGCACAACCCGATGTCATTCTGCTGCTGCAGATTCCCGATGCCGAGCGCGCGCGTCTCAACGAGCTGGTGCTGCGTGCGCAGCTCGTGGCCGATCTCGCCGCAGGCGAACCCGCGAGCGGGAATCCGAACGATTCGTCGGCAGCTGATGGCCCGGTCGGTACAGGACGTGGTGCTGCTGATTCGTCCGGTTCGGTCGTCCCGTTGGCGCATCTGGTCGGTGCACGGCCATCATCGGACGCGTTACTCGACTGGCTCGAACTGGTTGCCCGCGTCATGCAGCACCGTCAGTTTGGTCCTGCCGCGCTCGCCCTGGTCAACGGCGTGGCGGCCCGCACTGGTTGGACGCAGGTCGTTCTGGGCTGGCAGCAGGGCAGCTATGTCCGGGCACAGTCGATCAGCCACCTTGAGCGCTTTGAACGCCGCGCTGAGCATGTGCGTCTGCTTGAAGCGGCGATGGAGGAGACGCTCGATCAGGACACCTTGTTGCATTATCCCGCGCCCGCTGCCCGGGCCGCCGCGGGCGCTTCTGCTGATTCTGGTGCGGGGGCAGACGAGGCCGCAATTGACGAGGCACTGGCATCCCAGCCAGTCGTCATTGCTCATACCCGGCTTGCCCAGGGCCTTGGTTTTGCGCGCATCGCATCCATGCCGCTGCGTGAGACTGAAGACGCTGCAAGCGCTGTACTCCTTTTGGCCAGTGAAGAAGCCGATGCGCCTGAGTTGCAACTTGAGGCCATGAGGCTGTCCATTCAAATGCTGATGCCCTGGCTGGCTGAATTGCAGCTCAGGTCCCGCTGGTTTGGGGCCCGCTGGGTCTATCGCGCCGGGCGTTTTGCACAAGACACGCTGAGTCTTCGCAACCCCTGGAAAAAGCTGGCGGCCGTGGTGTCAAGCGCCGCACTGCTCTACATCGTCTTTGGCACCTGGCCACATCGGGTGGATGCCACCGCTGAGCTGGTCACGGATAGCGCGCAGATACTGAACGCCCCATTCGAAGCCTATGTCGAGCAGGTGCAGGTTACCGTGGGTGACACTGTTCGGCAGGGTGATTTGCTGGCGCTGCTTGATCGCCAGGAGTTGTTGCTGCAGGAGTCCGAGCTTCGCGCCGAGATTCGCAAGCTGGGTGCCGAGGCCGAGAAGGCACGCGCCGCCTCGCAGACCGCCGATGTGCAGATCGCGCTGGCCCGCCGCGCGCAGGCGCAGGCCAGACTCGAGCGTGTGCTGCACAATCTTGAGCAGTCCCGTATCGCAGCACCCTTCGATGGAGTGGTGGTTGAGGGCGAGCGCAAAGAATTGTTGGGCGCGCCGGTTCG
>JBIKMC010000403.1:0-2941 GCA_044359405.1 Burkholderiaceae bacterium | reverse complement strand
GGCCCGGGGCGTCCTTACAAGCAGAAGTTCAATTCCGAGGGCTGCAGGCTTTGCTTGCGGCCCTTGACCATTTAATCGACCAGCACGAATGGGCGCGTGCTCGGCTCAAGCTGCACGCTGGCCGAGAGCTTGAGCTGGCCTGTGAGCCCCCGTTTGCGGGCGCCTGGGTTCCCCAGCCCCTGCGTCTGCGAGTCAACGACGCAGGCCGTTTAGAGCCAGTATCGCAACCCGGTAACGATAGGGCGGCCCGAAACGCCGACGCGTCTTCGGCTGCCGCCCCTGCGTCTTCGTCGGCTGAGTGCGCTTCATCGCAGGCGCAGGCCGCTGTGCGCATGACGCTCAAACCCTCGATTGATGCGGTCTTCGCGGTTCTGAACGGCGGACCGGCGGGCCTTCAGCGACACCTGCGTATCGAGGGCGACGTTTTGTTTGCCGCAGCTCTGGGCGAGCTCGCACAGGGATTGAGCTGGGATCCCGAGGAAGACCTCAGCCGCTGGGTGGGCGATGTGGCAGCCCATCGCGTGGCAGCTACCGGACGGTTGGCGGCCGATTCGCTACGGCAATCGCTCGAGCGCATGATGCACTCGGTTGCGCGTTTCGCTGGGACCGAGTCGCAGGCTCTGGTCAGTCGCCAGGAACTCGAGCTACATCGCGATGAGCTGCGAGCCCTCGAGCAGCGGGTCGCTGCGCTACAGTCGCAGCGGGGGCGCTGATCCGCTTGCCGGTAACATCCGGACGGTATTCTTAGCGCCAGCGTCGCGCGGTGGACGGGTTGTCTGCTCGGCGCGGTATGGCACCTATCCGAACGGAGGCATGATGGATCTCGGCATCGCAGGTAAATGGGCAATCGTGTGCGCTTCAAGCAAGGGCCTGGGCTATGGCTGCGCGATTTCGCTGGCGCGCGAAGGCGTCAATCTGGTTATGAACGCCCGCACGGCCGACACGCTCGAGCAGGCTGCGACGCGGGTTCGCACCGAGACGGGCGTCCAGGTAAAAACGGTCGCCTGCGACATCACCACGGCTGCGGGTCGCGCCCAGGTTCTGGCCGCCTGCCCTCAGGTCGATATTCTGGTCAACAATGCGGGCGGCCCACCCCCGGGCGATTTTCGTGACTGGGGTCGCGACGATTGGATCAAGGCGCTCGACGGCAATATGCTTACGCCGATTGAACTGATCAAGGCGGTGGTCGATGGCATGATTGCTCGCGGCTTTGGTCGCATCGTCAACATCACCTCCAGTTCGGTGAAAGCGCCCATCGATGTACTGGGCCTGTCCAATGGCGCGCGGTCGGGACTCACCGGCTTCGTTGCGGGCGTGGCACGCACGACCGTCAAGCACAATGTCACGATCAATAATCTGCTGCCTGGCGTGTTTGACACTGATCGCATTCAGGCCACCCTGGACAGCATGGCCAAGAAAATGAATCTGTCCAAAGACGAAGCGCTCAAGCGGCGGGTGGCGGCCATCCCCGCCGGGCGGATGGGAACGCCCATGGAATTTGGTCAGGCCTGCGCCTACTTGTGCAGCATGCAGGCCGCTTACGTCACCGGGCAGAATTTTCTGATTGACGGCGGTGCTTATCCCGGAACCTATTAAGCGGGTGATGGCCGTGTCGGTGCTTGTCCCTCTGTTTGTGGCAGCACTGATCGGCCTGCTTCCGCTGCACACCCACAGTCAGGAACGCCGCCCAGGCCTGGTTGTCCTGAGTTCCTTGCCTGAGGCCCTGGCACGACAGCAGATAGCCGCGTTCGAGCAATCACAGCCGGGGGTTCGGGTCGAACTGCTGACGGCACCATCATCGCAATTTGCCCAGCGTATTCGTGATCGGCAGACCAGTGGTGAGCGCACTGATGTCGTCATCAGCGCTACCCCGCAGGCGCTTGATGCACTTGCGCGCGAAAACCTTCTACAGGTCATCGATACCGCTTCGGCGCTGTCCGGTGAGAGCAACTCGGTCAGGGCGGCGGGCGGTGCGGGCCAGGCTCTGGCGACCGGTTCCGGTCCAGCTCTGTTTGCGCGCGTGCAGCTTCCCCTGCGGTTTGTCCTGCAGTTCAGCGATGGTTCGCCGGGCATATCCGTACCCGAGGGTGGCTGGAGCTGGCGGGTTCTGGCCGAGCCCCAGATGCGCGGGAGGCTTGCCGCGGGCGGGATGCAGCCGCCTGAAGCCTTCGCACTGCTGGCTGGGGTGGCGCTTCAGGCCCAGGCTTGGCAGTCGGGCTGGCGCTGGCTGGCTCAGCTTGCTGCAAATGGACAGCCCGCGGCAGAGGCGGCGGCGACTGGGCCAGGCGGGGGGCTTAGTCTGCTGCTGCTGCCCCTGGGCGTCAGCATGAGCGAAACCGCGCTTCCGGTATTGACGGTTACCGTTCCGGCGCGGCTGGGGGTTCTGGCGGGCTCACGCGATGTACGCACGGCACAGCGCCTGACGCGATTTCTCGCCGCGCAGATGCTGCTCGAGCGCCAGGAGGGGCTGGCCCGTGCAGGTGGTGCCGGCGCGATTGCTCACCGCCATGATTACCTCAACATAGACGGCGAGCAGCTGGAGGGACGCCACCCGGTCATCGCATCGCTGCTCGAGCAGACGCTGCTGGAGCAGCAGGCGCAGCTGCGACGGGTTCTCGATCGCCTGGATGAGGTGGCCAGGCGCGCCAGGGTCCGAGGTGACGCTGACCTCAGCCGGGCGGTCGACGCTGCGCGTGACCGTGCGCTCAGGCCTTTGCTGGCCGAACCTGACTTGCTGCTGGCGCCTGTGCCCGAAGCCTTTGGTGAGGGCTTGACCGACACCGTTCGGCGAGCCCGCGTTGAGGCGCTCGAAGCGCAGTGGCGCGAACGCGCCCGAGCTCGACTCGCCGAGGCCGAGCGCGAAGCCGCTGCCCTGATCGCACGCGCACCTTAATCCGGCAGCTCCACCCGGGCGCATGGACTGGCTCACGCTATGAGCCTT
>JBIKMC010000402.1:0-2946 GCA_044359405.1 Burkholderiaceae bacterium | reverse complement strand
CGGACAATCCGGTGCGTTCTGGCCCAAATACCAGCGCCGCCCGGGCCTGGGGATCTGCGCGAAGCTCACGGGCGATAACGTGGACGACCTGCTCCGGGCTTTGCGGCTGCGGCCCAAATTCACGTCCCGCCGCACTGACGGCCACTGCCAGGGTCACCCCGGCCAGCGCTTCATCGAGTGAACCCACGACCCGCGCCTGCTGCAGCACCGACTGCGCTCCGCTTGCGAAAGCAATCGCATCGGCATGCGTGAGCACCTCGTCATAACGGGGCGCAACCACGCTGAGTCGCGCGAACCCCATGACCCGCATGGCACGCGCGACCGCACCCACGTTACCGGGGTGACTGGGATTGACCAGTACGAAATCAACGGCATCGAACCAGCCAGCAGCCTCAAGATGCAGGCCCTTCATGGACTATCCCTTAGAATACGAGCTCTTCCCATTGTTCATTGACCCCGCCAGGACCAGATCGCATGCACCCGATGCTTAACGTGGCGGTACGCGCTGCTCGACGCGCAGGCCGCATCATCAATCGCGCAAGTCTCGATCTGGACACCTTGTCGGTAGCGCGCAAGCAACGCAACGACTTTGTTACTGAGGTCGACCAGGCAGCCGAACAAGCCATCATCGAAACCCTGCTGGGCGCCTACCCGAACCATTCTATCCTCGCCGAAGAGTCAGGCCACAACGCCAACGGGCAGTCCGACAATCCAAGGGAGGCCGAGCACATCTGGATTATTGATCCGCTGGACGGCACCACCAATTTCATTCATGGCATGCCGCAATACGCGGTCTCCATCGCGCTGATGCAACGCGGCCAGGTGACACAAGCCGTGGTCTACGACCCCGCGCGCGACGAGCTGTTCACCGCGTCGCGTGGCCGGGGGGCCTTCCTCAATGATCGGCGAATCCGCGTATCCAAGCAGCTTCGCGTCGATGAAGCCTTGATCGGCACGGGCTTTCCGTTTCGCAAGGTCGACATCATTGAGCCCTACCTGCGGCTGCTGCGTGCGGTCATGGAGCGTGCGGCAGGTGTGCGCCGACCCGGTGCAGCTGCGCTTGACCTGGCCTACGTGGCTGCGGGGCGCTTTGACGGCTTTTTTGAACTGGGCCTTATGCCCTGGGATGCCGCCGCGGGCAGCCTGCTGATTACCGAGGCGGGCGGTCTGGTGGGCAACTTCAAAGGCGACGGCGACTACCTGTTCACCGAACAGATTCTGGCCGGTACACCCAAGGTGTTCGCCGCCATGGTGGCGCTGCTGCGTGAGCATGGCGCCGACAGCATCACCGCCTGACCCCTTCAGGTCACCCGGAGGCCATCATGAACTCTTCCTCTGCCGCAGCACCCTTCGCCGGTCTTCGCAATCTTTCGATCGCCAGCTTCTTTGTCGTGTTATCGGTCTGTCTGGCGGTCATCACGTTCTCAGTCCTGCCCGGACTGCAGCAAAGTCAGCAGGCCCAGGCGCAGGCCTATCAGGACGTCGGCCGCGCCATTCGTGAAACCGCCGCGCAGTTTGCTGCCGGCGAGGCCGCTCGCACCGAGCAGCTCAAACGTCTGGGGCAGCAGGCCAGCCAAGGCAGCGTGCTGCTTGAAGAATCCGCCATTCTGGTCGGCGCCCGTTTTTTGGAGTCAGAGCAGTTGCTACCCAGCGCCACAGCCAACGAGATGGCACGCGAGGCGATCGACAACATCAAACAGAAGTATTCGGTGCGGGTGGCGCGTCTATTCGAGGCCCTCAACGATCAATACCTCAAGCAACGCTAAGCCGGCTGGCGCCCGCCATGACGAACCACTGCATTGCTTTGAAAAAACACCGCTGAGCTCTTACCCCATGAATGCGCTTCCCACCTTCAAGACCCGAACCATGCCGGTAGTCGTGCTCGACGATCCCGCCCAGGGCGTGCCGCTGGCGCGCGCGCTGGTGGCCGGTGGCATTGATGCCATCGAGATCACGCTGCGCACGCCCGCGGGGCTGGGAGCCATTGAGCGGGTGGCTCGCGAAGTGCCCGAGATCTGCGTCGGGGCCGGCACCATTCTCGAGCCCATCGATCTGCAGCGGGCGCGCGATGCGGGGGCACGTTTTGCCATCTCTCCGGGCCTCACGCAGCGTCTGCTTGATGCCGCCTGCGCCCAGCCGCTGCCGTTCATTCCCGGTGTGATGACACCCGGCGAAATCATGACGGCGTCCAGTGCGGGCCTCAAACTGCTCAAACTCTTTCCAGTGACTCAGGCGGGCGGTCTGGGCATGCTGCGCGCGCTGCACGGCCCCTTCCCGGAGATTCGCTTTTGCCCCACCGGCGGTATCAACCAGAGCAATGCGGCCGAGTACCTCGCACAGGTCAATGTGGCGATCGTGGGTGGCATCTGGATGACTCCGGCCGACAAACTTCAAGCAGGCGACTGGGCGGGTATCACTGCATTGGCACGACAGGCCAGTGCGTTGAGCCAGCCCTCCTAAGGTCCCTGGCAGACCGCTGTTGTGTCCCGCCACCCCCTAACTGCCGTCGCGATGATCGGGGCGGGTTTATGATGTCTGAGGGCGACCCAAAGGCCAGCGCCCAACGGGCAGCGATCGTAAAGGCCTGGCAATATCTGCACGCACTGGCGTCAAGACCGCGCTGCATCGGTGAATTGTTGACCGATGTGTCCCGTAACCAGGGACTGCTGCTTGAAGCCGCCGGCCTGCAACTTGACTTCACTCACCAGGCCATCGACGCTGACGTTCAACAGGCGCTGCTCGCGCTTGCCAGCGTTTGCGACGTAGCGGGCCAGGCGCAGGCCATGGCGCGCGGTGAACCCATAAACGCTACCGAACGCAGGCCGGCAATCCACATGGCGCTGCGGGTATCGGATCATTCGGCCTCGTCGCCCTGGGGCGAGGCGATCAGCCGCGCGGTCATCCATGAGCGCAAGCGCTTTCTGAGCTTTGCTGATGCTGTGCGCA
>JBIKMC010000401.1:0-2950 GCA_044359405.1 Burkholderiaceae bacterium | reverse complement strand
TGCTGGCGGGTCTGGTGGGCACCGCCTGCACCTGTCTGACCGGACCCACCAATGCCATTGTGGTTGGCAGCGGCGAGCGCGCGCGTCACTACAGTGCCGCGCTTTTCGTCGGGCTGTTGGCGCTGCTGTTCGGGTTGTTTGCCACTTCCTTCACCCAGCTGATGCTGGCGGCGCCCAGCGCCTTCGTCGCCACCCTCGCAGGCCTGGCCATGCTGAAGGTCTTGCAGGGTGCTTTCGTCGCGTCCTTTCGCGCCCGGTTCACCCTCGGAGCCCTTGTGTCGTTTGTCGTCACGGTGGCCAATGTGCCCATCGCCGGAGTGGGCGCACCTTTCTGGGGTCTGGTATTCGGATTTACCGCGTCCTGGCTTTTGGAGCGCGATGATTTTCGGCAGGAGAAAGCGGGTGGTTCCTGAATTTGATCTGTTCGTAATCGGCGCTGGCTCGGGCGGCGTTCGTGCCGCGCGTATCGCCGCCGCGCACGGCGCACGGGTGGCGATCGCCGAGGAGTCGCGCTTTGGCGGCACCTGCGTGATACGGGGCTGTGTTCCCAAGAAACTGTTCGTGATCGCCAGCCGCTACGCCGACGCCTTCGAGCGCGCCTGCGGCTACGGCTGGAGTATCGACAATCCTCGCTTTGACTGGCAGCGCCTGCGTGATGCCAAAGACCGGGAGATCAGCCGGCTTGAGGGCATCTATCGGCGCAATCTCGAATCGTCTGGCGTCAAGACGCTGGCTTCGCGCGCGGTTCTTGAAGATGCGCACACCGTACGCCTGCTCGCCGATGACTCACGCGTTCGCGCGCAACACATACTGATTGCCACGGGCGCACGCGCAGCGCGCCCCGATATACCGGGTGCCGAACTGGCGCTTGTTTCAGACGATATGTTCGAGCTGACCCGTCTGCCTCAAACCCTGCTCATCGAAGGCGGCGGCTTCATCGCGGTGGAGTTTGCCTGTCTGATGGTACGCCTGGGCGTGGATGTCACCCTGGTGTATCGCGGCGAGCTTATCTTGCGTGGCTTTGACGATGATTGTCGCGCTCATCTGCAGGCGGCCATGCAGGACCATGGCATCCGCATCATCACCGGATGTACCGTGAAATCCATCAAAGCCAAAGGCGCGGCGCGTGAGGTGCAGCTATCCGATGGTCGACTTCTGGACACCGATGCTGTGCTGCTGGCCATCGGCCGTGTGCCCAACACCGAGGGACTGGGCCTTGAGCGTGCTGGCGTTGCCACCAGCCCACGCGGGGCGGTGCGGGTTGATGCCGATTCACGAAGCTCGCAGGCGTGCATCTGGGCCGTGGGTGATGTTACCGATCGAATCGCGCTCACGCCGGTCGCCATCCGCGAGGGTCACGCTTTTGCCGACTCCGTGTTCGGTGCGAAGCCCTGGCGCGTTGATCATCACGATGTGCCAATGGCTGTTTTCGCGACACCGGAGCTCGCCGCGGTCGGACTGACCGAAGCTCAGGCTCGCGAGCAGGTCGGTGAGGTCAAAATCTTCCGAACCAGCTTTCGGCCCATGTCAAGCGTGCTCAGCACACGGATAGAGCGCATGCTGATGAAGCTGGTGGTCCAAGCTGACAATGACCGCGTATTGGGCGTGCATGTGTGCGGCGAGGATGCCGCCGAGATTATCCAGATGGCGGCCATCGCCGTGAAGATGGGCGCAACCAAGGCACAGTTTGACGCAACGGTGGCGCTTCACCCCAGCGCCGCCGAAGAACTGGTCACGCTGCGCACGCCGGTCTCCTGAACCGACGCTAACGGGCCAGCACCGTCGCTATCCGGCCAGCACAGGCGCCAACGCGCGGCGCAGATCGTCCGTGCTGCGGCCACTGCGATGGACCAGGTCGGCGAGCTGGTCCTCACCGATCGGGCCCACATTGAAATACTCGGACTGGGGGTGCGAAAAGTAAAAACCACAGACGCTGGCTGCCGGATCCATGGCCAGACTCTCGGTAAGCGTCAACCCAATCTCATCACAGCCAAGCACCCGAAACATATCGGCTTTTACGGTGTGCTCGGGGCAGGCCGGATAGCCCGGCGCGGGACGAATACCTTGATAACGCTCGGCGATCAGCTCATCGACCGACAGCTGCTCGGCGGGTGAGTATCCCCACAAGTCAGTGCGTACGCGCTGATGAAGACATTCCGCAAAAGCCTCGGCCAGACGATCGGCAATCGCCTTGAGCATGATGCTGGAGTAGTCGTCCAGTAACGCGGTAAATTCGCGCTCTTTGGCCTGCACACCAAAGCCAGTGCTGACTGCGAACAGGCCGATGTAATCGCTGATCCCCGAGGGTCGACCATCGAGGGTCTTGGGCGCAAGGAAGTCGGCCAGGCACTTGTTGGCCACGTCCTCGCGCTTGGCTGTTTGCTGGCGAAGATTTCGCCAGACGAATACAGGTTCGCGACGCGACTCATCCGCATAAATCTCGATGTCATCATCGTTGATGGTATTGGCCGGCAAAAACGCCACCACCGCATGCGCGCTCAGCCAGCGGCCATCGATCACGCGCTTGAGCATGGCCTTGCCGTCGGAAAACACCCGTCGGGCAGACTCACCCACCACCTCATCATTGAGGATTGCGGGAAAGGCCCCGTGCAGATCCCAGGTCTGAAAAAACGGTTGCCAGTCGATGAACTGCGCAATCGTCGCCAGATCGTAGTTGCGAAACACCCTGCGGCCCACAAATTTGGGCCGTGGTGGATGGTAGTGGGCCAGCGGATGAGGACCCTCACCGGGATGGTCATCGGCCCGTACAACCCAGGCGATCGGTGCACGGCGGCTGCGCGCCTCCAGCAGTGACACCAGCTGAGGCCCTTTTTTGCCCGCATGCTGCTGGCGGATGCGTTCATATTCGGCCTGAAGCTCAACGATAAAACGCTCACGCGAATCGGGCGAGACCAGGCTTTGTGCCACCGGCACCGAACGCGAGGCATCC
>JBIKMC010000175.1:0-7205 GCA_044359405.1 Burkholderiaceae bacterium | reverse complement strand
CCTGGCTGCAGAAAAAAGTCGGGCCAAAGCATACTCTCAGCCGGATCGCCTGCCCAGACTCAATTAAAGGAATCTGCCCATGAGCCTTGTCTATCCCAAGCTGGAACCGCTTTTTCATGCGGATGTTGATGTTGGCGCCGTGCAATCGGTGGGTCATTTTCCGGCGGGCGAGCGTCGGGTCATTGCCATAACGGGTGGCCGCATTACGCCTCTGGGCGACAACCCACTGCTCAGTGGTCACATCATGCCGCTGGGCGAGGACTGGCAGTGGGCCCGTCCCGATGGTGTTCTTGAGCTGTCAGCCCACTATGTGCTCGAGCTTGACTGTGGCGATCGCATCGAGGCGAATGCCGAGGGGTTCAGGCACGGCCCGCCGGCAGTACTCGAGCGCCTGATGAGCGGCGATGAGGTCGACCCCTCAGAGTACTATTTCCGCACCGCGGTTCGCCTGCGCACCGCCTCTAATCGCCCAGAACTTGCACGCCTTAATAGTCTGGTCATCGTGTGTCGGGCTGGGCGCCGTGCCAGGCAGGTCTGCATTGATTATTTTGCGGTGAAGTAGATCAGGAAATTCCCTGTTCCGCGCTACCATGCCGTTCGTCAACGTCCTAGATCACCGCTGGGTCGACCCAACCCGCGACAAAACGCAGACCCTCTGTCAGTTGAACCCGTACAAACGAGTCCACCATGCCCAGCATCGAGATCAAGCTGAACGGCGCCGCAACCCGCCTGAATGTCGATCCTCAACAAGTTCTGGTTGAAACCCTGCGCCGCGAACTGGGCCTGACAGGTACCCACGTAGGCTGTGACACCAGTCAGTGCGGCGCCTGCACTGTCTTGCTGGACGGGCAGGCGGTGAAGTCGTGCAGCGTGCTCGCGGTTCAAGCCGACGGGCACGAAGTCACCACGATTGAGGGCATCGGGTCACCACAGTCCATGCATCCGGTCCAGCAGGCTTTCGTTGAGTGCCACGGCCTTCAATGCGGCTTCTGCACGCCCGGCATGATCATGGCTACCCTGGACCTGCTCAGCCATAACCCCAAGCCCGACAATGCAGCTATTGAACAGGCGCTGCAGGGTAACCTTTGCCGCTGCACGGGCTACGTCAACATCGTTGCAGCCGTTCGTAGGGCTGCCGACACCATGAACGCACGCTGACGGCGTGCCTTAAACCGTGAGGTTTGCCATGAACGCCGATCACGCACCCGGTCGCTTCGGCAGCGGCCATTCTGTGCGACGCATTGAAGATCCCAGCCTGGTTACAGGGCAGGGGCAGTTCGCCGATGACGTCGCAGCCGCTGACTGCGCCCACCTGGTTTTTCTTCGCTCGCCACTGGCTCATGCCCGTATTCAAAACATCGACTGCAGTCAGGCCAAGTCGATGCCGGGTGTGTTGGCCATTTTCACGGGCGCCGACCTGCTGTCGGCCCAGATCAAGCCCATGATGCCGCCGGCAAACTTCGTCCGTCCGGATGGCAGCCCGACGCAGGGCCCACCGCGTCATGTACTGGCTACTGATACCGTTCGCCATGTGGGCGAGGCGGTTTCAGCAATTGTCGCGACATCGGTCGATGCAGCGCGCGCGGCGCGTGATGCCATCGCCGTCGACTACGAGAGCCTGCCGGTGGTTGCCAGCATCGCCGCCGCCACGGCACCCGGAGCCCCCCTGGTATGGCCTCAGGCCTCAGGCAATCTGGCGGCGCAGATGAATCACGGCGATACCGAAGCCACCCAGGCGGCCTTTGCGCGTGCCGCACACACGGTTTCGCTGGGCATCATCAACCAGCGCATTGCACCCGTACCCATGGAGCCACGCGCCAGCCTGGCCACTCATGATGCCGCCGCCGGTGTCACGACCTTGCGTCTGAGCAGTCAAATGCCCTCGGGCGCCCGCAATACGATCGCCGAGCTCTTGAATCTGCCCAAGACCGCCTTGCGCGTCGTAGTGGGCGACGTCGGTGGCGGCTTTGGCGCCAAGACCGGCGCCTACCCCGAAGACGTGCTGCTGGCCTGGGCTGCGCGTTCGCTGGGCCGCAGCGTACGCTGGTGTGCAGAGCGCAGCGAGGAGTTCACCGCTCAGGTACACGGTCGAGATCTTGAAAGTCGCGCCGAACTCGCGCTTGACGCCCAGGGTCGCGTGCTGGCGCTTAGGGTGAACTCGATCGCCAACGTAGGCGCTTATGCCATGCCCACCGGAGTGGCCATTCAACTGCTCATCGGCCCGTGGGTCTCCACCAGCATTTACGACATTGACACGATCGATATCCGCATCGGCGCCGTGCTGACCCACACTGCTCCGACGGGGGCTTATCGCGGCGCGGGACGCCCCGAGGCCATCTACATCATCGAACGCCTGATGGATGCTGCCGCGCGCCAGATCGGCCTCGACCCTGCCGAACTGCGCCGCCGCAACATGATCCGGCCTGAGCAGATGCCTTATCGCAATGCCATGCAGCAAACCTACGACAGCGGCGAGTTTGAGTCCATCACCCGGCAGGCGCTTGAGTTGGCCGACTGGAACGGCTTTGAGTCTCGGGCGGCTGACTCCGCAAAGCGCGGTCTTCTGCGCGGTCGTGGCATCGCCAGTTTTCTCGAGTGGACCGGCGGTAACGCGTTTGAAGAGCGGGTGACGGTTGAGGTTGCGGCCGATGGCGTCATCGAGATTTACAGCGCCACCCAGGCCATGGGCCAAGGAATTGCCACCACCTACGCACAGTTGGCAGTCGACGTCTTTGGCGTACCGATTGAAAGCATTCGCATCATCATGGGCGACACCAATCGCGGTGAGGGCTTCGGCAGCGCCGGATCACGCTCTATTTTTACGGCAGGCTCCGCCGTTCAGGAAGCATCGGTCAAAACCGTTGAAATGGCCAGAGAACTCGCCGCCCGCGAGCTTGAGGCTTCGGCCAGTGACCTCGATTATCAGGCGGGGCGCTTTACCGTACGCGGCACTGATCTGCACATCACACTGGCTGAGCTCGCGGCGCGCGAGGGTGGCCGATTCGGGCTCGAGTCCAGCACCACCGTGGGTGGGCCCACCTGGCCGAACGGCTGCCACATCTGTGAAGTCGAGATTGACCCCGAGACCGGCACCGTCACAGTCGACCGCTACCAATCGGTCAACGACATTGGTCGGGTCATCAACCCCATGATTGTCACCGGACAAATCGAGGGCGGCGCGGTGCAGGGTGTGGGCCAGGCCTTGTGCGAGCGAATCGTGCACGATGAGTCAGGCCAAAACCTGAATGCCAGTTTTCTTGACTACGCCATGCCACGCACGGGCATCGTGCGGCATTTCGAAACCCGCTTTGATACCTCGGTGCCCTGTCGTACCAACCCACTCGGCGTCAAGGGTGTGGGCGAGGTGGGCACCATAGGCGCCACACCCACGGTCGTCAGCGCCGTGATTGACGCCGTGGCCCGGGCTGGGTTGGGCACCCGCGCGCATCAGCTTCAAATGCCCTTGACCAGCGAACGCGTCTGGCGTGCCCTCCGGGGCGAATTCATCTGACCACAGGGTTCAACCATGAATGCGTTTGACTATCATCGTCCCACCACGCTGAAAGACGCCGCAGCGCTGATGCGTGCAGGGGCTGATGCCCGATTCCTGGCCGGTGGACAGTCGCTGCTACCCACCATGAAGCTGGGGCTGGCCAGTCCGTCTGAACTCATAGACCTGGCTGGCATTTCAGAACTCAAGGGGATCGAACGCCGCGGCGACGTACTGCGCATTGGGGCCAGCACCACGCACTCGAATGTTGCCGCATCGAGCGAGGTACGCGCCTGTATCCCAGCCCTTGCCGCGCTGGCCGACGGCATCGGCGACCGTCAGGTACGTAACCGCGGCACCCTGGGCGGGTCACTCGCCAATAATGACCCAGCCGCCTGCTACCCCTCGGCGGTGTTGGCCTTGGGCGCCACCGTCCACACTGCGCGACGCGATATCGCCGCCGATGACTTTTTTCAGGGCCTGTACACCACCGCGCTCGAAGCCGACGAGATCATCACCGCGGTCAGCTTTCCGATTCCACTGAACGCCGCCTACGTCAAATTTCATCAGCCGGCATCTCACTTCGCTCTGGTGGGTGTTTTTGTTGCGCGCTTTGCCAGGCGAGCACGCGTCGCGGCAACTGGAGCGGCGAACAGCGTGTTTCGCGTACCTGAGCTCGAGGCGGCACTGTCCTCAAGCTGGGCGCCTCAGGCTGCCCGTTCCATACGGATTGATGACGCAAACCTCAACAGTGACCTGCACGCCTCGGCCGCCTATCGCGCGCATCTCATCCCGGTGCTCGCCGCGCGCGGCGTCGAACAGTCTGTTTAGAACCATGACAGAGCGCGCAGACACCACGCGCACTCTGGCACAGGGTCTGATCATTGCGTTCGTACTGTCCTTTGGACCAGCTGTCTCCAACTCTTTCGCCCGATTCGGCTACGCGCTGGTGCTGCCCGCCATGCGCGCCGACCTGAACCTGGCTTATGCGCAAGCGGGTTGGCTCAACACCGCCAATGCGATCGGTTATCTGGCCGGCGCCCTGCTTACACGCGCCTGGGTGGTGCAAGTCGGTAATCGAACGCTCTTTCTATCGGGAATGTTGGTCACCTCGCTGGCGGTGCTCACAACCGGACTTTCGTCCGACATTAGCCTGCTGAGCCTTGCACGCTTTGCGGGCGGTCTGGGTGGCGCGGCGGTCTTCATTTGTGGTGGTGCCCTATCGGCCAATGTGATGCCCGATCGTCCACAGATGGCCACCACCACCATCGCTATTTATTTTGCCGGCGGCGGTATCGGTCTCATGGTCTGCGGGGTCAGCGTGCCCTGGCTGCTTGAGCACTCCGGCACGTCCGCCTGGCCCACAGCATGGATCGGTATGGGTATGGTCGCCTTGGTAATGACGCTGGCCACGCTCTGGGCGGCCTTTCGTATCGATGAACCCGCCCGCGCGCTGGGCGATGCCCGAGCTCCGGTTTCGGCGCTGGCACGGGCCGGACTGGCCTACCTGTGCTTTGGACTGGGTTACATCGGCTACATGACCTTTGTCATCGCGTGGGTGCGCGAACAGGCGGGCTCAACCACCACGGTCATGCTCATCTGGACACTGTTGGGCTTTACCACCTTACTCGCCCCTGCCCTCTGGCGAGGCCCCATGGAGCGCTGGCCCGGCGGCTGGCCCATGGCAGCCAGCATGCTGCTACTGGCGGTCGCCGCAGCCTTGCCGCTGTGGCTGCCCGGGATGCTGGCCCTGTCGATCTCGGCAGCCTGCTTTGGCGCAGCCATGTTCTCGATTCCCGCGGCCATTCAAAGCCTGGTTAAAAAGGGTCTTCCCAAACCGGCCTGGGGTTCGGCGATGGCAGTTTTCACCGTTGTCTTTGCTGCCGGCCAGATCGTAGGGCCGGTGGCCACAGGCTGGCTGGCAGACCGCTTTGGTTCCCTGCGCCCCGGGCTCGCGATCTCTGCCGCCATTTTGTTTGCCGGCGCATTCATCGCCTCGCGTCAGCGCGAGGTACGAGCCGGGGACAAGCCACAAATTCAGGACAAGCCATAAATCTTCGTGCGCGGACCGCGCCGATGACGTCCCTCTCACCCGGCAATCATCCCCGGCCACCTCACCTACAATCGCACCATGAATGCTGAACAAACCCGCGAGGCGGCCAGGCTGCTACTGGCCAACTGGCGCGCTCAGACCCGAATCGCAGCACTGCCAGCCCAGTTACGACCCGCGAATCGAGCCGAGGCTTATGCGGTTCAGGCGGCCATCCTCAAGCAGTCTGGACAATCCGCCTTTGGCTGGAAAATCGCTGCCACCAGCGCTGCCGGCCAGGCCCACATCGGGGTCGACGGCCCACTGGCGGGTCGTCTGATCAGCTCGCAGGTGTACGCCAGCGGAGCGCGGCTCGTGCTGGGTAACAGCCTGATGCGCGTCGCTGAGATTGAATTTGCCTTTCGCATGGCGCGCACGCTATCGCCCCGCTCACAGCCCTGGTCTGAAGCCGAGGTGATCGATGCTGTGGACGCCTTGCACCTGGCGATCGAAGTGCCCGATTCCCGCTATGACGATTTTATTCACGCCGGCGCGGCCCAGCTGATTGCCGACTGCGCCTGTGCAGACCGTTTTGTGCTGGGGCCTGTGGCGCCCGATACCTGGCGTTCGCTCAATCTCGCCGAACATGAAGTTTTCGGACACATCCCCGGACGCTCTACGGTTGCGGGGCGCGGCGCCAACGTGTTGGGCGATCCACGCATCGCACTCGCCTGGATTGCCAACGAACTGAGCCGCCATGGCCTAAGCCTTGCAGCCGGTGAGATCATCACCACCGGCACCTGTGTCGTGCCGGTTGTTGTAAGCCCAGGAGACACCCTGCGTGCCGACTTTGGACCCCTGGGCGAGATGTCGGTCGCCTTTTCCTGATTGAATCCTGTCTGCTTGTCTTTGTAGAACAACTTACCCGGAGACTGTTCATGGACCTCGCCCGCTTTCCGCGCCGCCGCTACACCTCGGGCTACACGCCGATTGAGTTCATGCCGAATTTCAGTCGGGCGCTGGGCGGGCCGAATATTTACATCAAACGGGATGACATGCTGGGACTGGCACCTGGCGGCAACAAAACCCGTAAACTCGAATTTCTGGTGGCTGATGCGCTTGCACAGGGTGCAGACACGCTCATCACCTGCGGTGCTCCCCAGTCCAATCACTGCCGAATCACGCTCGCGGCGGCCGCCAAAGAGGGGCTCAAGTGCCGCTTCGTCATCGAAGAGCGCGTCCCCAACAGCTACGACGTGAACGCCAATGGCAACAACTTCATGTTTCGCCTGATGGGTGTTGAGGCCATCACCGTGGTACCCGGCGGATCTGACATGGACGCCGCCATGCAGAAAGTGGCCACCGACCTGGCCCGCGAAGGCCGCAAGGGCTACATCATTCCGGGGGGTGGTTCTAACGCCATTGGCGCCCTGGGCTATGTAGCTTGCGTGCAGGAGATCCTCGCACAGACCTTTGAATTGGGCCTGCGTATCGATCGCATCGTGGTGGCCTCTGGCAGTTCCGGCACGCATGCCGGACTGGTCGCGGGCCTGCACGGCTACAACGCGCCCATTCCAGTCGTGGGCATCGGGGTCAGCCGCGACCCGGTTGATCAAAACCCGCGTGTGCTTAAAGAAGCGCGTGCCACAGCCCAGATGCTGGGTATCAAAGCGCCACTGCCCGATG
>JBIKMC010000375.1:0-3227 GCA_044359405.1 Burkholderiaceae bacterium | reverse complement strand
CGAGTACTGGCGTCCAAAATACTCACTACCGAATAAGCGCATGGTTGAAGCCGTGCAGATGCTTGCGCAAACCGAAGCCATTCTGCTTGACCCCACCTACACCGGTAAGTCGATGGCCGGCCTGATCGGACTGGTGCGCCAGGGCTACTTCCGCAAAGACGAAAACCTGCTCTATATCCACACCGGGGGCTTGCCGGCACTGTTTGCAGCGATGCCAACCGTGCTCGGCGAGGAATCAATGCCGGATTGAGCCTCATGGCGAATATCGCGCGATACTTTTTCAAACGTGCCAAGAGCCATCCTCAGGCCTTAGCCTTGAGTTTTGAGGGGCGTTCGCTACCCTACGCCGAGCTCGGACAGCGGGTCTCCCAACTGGCCGGGGGCCTGCGTCAAGTACTGGCCCTGCAGCCGGGCGAACGCGTCGTGCTGTGCATGGAGAACCGGCCCGAATTTATCGAGCTGCTGCTGGCCTGCTGGTGCGCAGGGCTCAGCGCAGTGCCGGTCAACAGCAAACTGCATCCCAAGGAAATCGCGCACATCGCCGACGACAGTGGGGCCCGCGCGGTGTTCACCAGCGAAGCGCTGTACCCGGCGATGTCGGACATGGTCGCTGCGCCCACCGCTGGAGCGCCGCACGCTTCTGCGCCAAACCCTCCGCAAAAACCGGAAGTCGTTGCTGTTCAACACGATCGCTACCGCCAGCTGCTTCAGGCCCCCACCCTCCCCTGTGCTGATACCCAGGCTGACGAACTTGCCTGGATTTTTTACACCAGCGGCACGACTGGCAAGCCCAAGGGAGCCATGCTCTCGCACCGCAACCTGCTGGCGATGAGTCAGGCCTATTACGCGGATATCGAGCGTGTCGAGCCTGGCGATACCATGCTGCATGCTGCACCCTTATCGCATGGTTCTGGACTGTATGCGATTCCCCATCTGCTGGCAGGAGGCCATCAGGTCGTACTTGGAGGGTTTGAGCCCGAGGCCGTATTGCAGGCCTTTGCTGATTATCGAAATGTCGCCACCTTTGCGGCGCCCACCATGGTCAGCCGCCTGCTGCAACACCCTGGTATTGATGCGGAACACACGGGGCTACGCACCATTATCTATGGTGGTGCACCCATGTATCTAAGCGATCTGCGCAAGGCTTTAGACGTCTTCGGGCCAAGACTTTTCCACCTTTATGGCCAAGGCGAAAGTCCCATGACCATCTCGGGCCTGAGCGCACGAGAACATGAGGGCGACGGCGGTGCTGAGCACCTGGCGCGCCTAAGCTCATGCGGCGCAGCCCGCAGTGGCGTTGAGGTACGCGTCGTAAACGGAGTCGGCGATGATCTCGCTCCGGGCGAGCTGGGCGAAGTCATAACGCGTAGCGATTGCGTCATGCGTGGCTACTGGAATAACCCGGCAGCCACTTCTGCCGCGCTCAGGCAGGGCTGGCTTTGGACGGGTGACGTGGGCTTTCTGGATGAGCAGGGCTATCTGCACCTGCGCGACCGTTCCAAGGATCTCATCATCAGCGGTGGTTCAAACATTTATCCGCGCGAAATCGAAGAGGTGCTGCTCACGCACCCGGCGGTGCTTGAATGCTCGGTGGTGGGACGCCCGCACGCCGACTGGGGCGAAGAAGTCGTGGCCTTCGTCGTGCAACGAAACGGCCAAGCGGTGGATGCCGATACGTTGGATGCGATGTGCCTTTCGAATATCGCGCGGTTCAAGCGGCCCAAGGCATATCACTTCGTAGAAAGCCTGCCCAAAAACAACTACGGCAAGGTGCTCAAGACTGAGTTGCGCAAGCGGGCCTGACGCAAGGCGAGCACCCGGGTCTATCCCTTGAAATTGGCCTATACTTTATAATGATAGCCTTTAGGGTCGTTCTTGTTTGGACCTTCCGCTTTTGTAGCCCCCACTGCTGTCCACTTGTGGTCCAGGGCGGTGACAAGGCGGGTTTCGGAGTCATCTCATGTACGAAAGTGCGCTGAATGCCGTTCGAATGCAGGCTTTAGGGCCTGAACGAACAGACGCTGCGAAGGCCATGGCCTCGTCCGACGTCGTGAAGCGGGCACTGTTCGGGGCTGTTGATGCTCGAGATCCTGCGCTTGTAGAAGAACGAGTCGAGAAACCCGCTCGTCTTGCTGCGCCCGCCGGGTCCGAGCTTGCCCTGTCCCTCAAAGCTATGTTGCCCCCCGCGCTCATCCAGAAGGCAATCGCTGATCTCGCTGTCACCCTTGACATCTCGCCCGACCAGATCTCGTTGCGCGGCATTCGGCCTGCCCATCTGCCATTGGCGAATCCGGACACACCTGCTGCCAACTCCAAGCCGGCCGACTCATCAGCGAACCCTGAACTCGTGCCCGCCAAAGCATTGTTGATCGTCCTGGGAACCGACGATGGGCTTTATCGCTACAGCTTCGATCTTGAGAGCGGTCTCACGTACCAGGGCAGTCTGCCCAGCCCCGCAGATTTGAAAGAAACCCGAGATATCTCTGGCCATGACGCCTCCGACCATGGTGCAGTTGATGGCGACACGCCGGACGCCGACCGCGACATGTCGGACCCCGAAACAGGCGACGATGAGGGCACCCATGTGGGTCGTCCCGACCGTACTCCCCCCATAAAACCTGTGCTGCCCCCCGAAATCATCCAGAAAGCCATCGCTGATCTCGCTGTCACCCTTGACATCTCACCCGACCAGATCTCGTTGCGCGGCATTCGGCCTGCCCATCTGCCACTGGCGAATCCGGATACACCTGCTGCCAACTCCAAGCCGGCCGACTCATCAGCGAACCCTGAACTCGTGCCTGCCAAAGCGTTGTTGATCGTCCTGGGAACCGACGATGGGCTTTATCGCTACAGCTTCGATCTTGAGAGCGGTCTCACGTACCAGGGCAGTCTGCCCAGCCTCACAGATTTGAAAGAAACCCGAGATATCTCTGGCCATGACGCCTCCGACCATGGTGCAGTTGATGGCGACACGCCGGACGCTGACCGCGACATGTCGGCCCCCGAAACAGGCGACGATGAGGGCACCCATGTGGGTCGTCCCGACCGTACTCCCCCCATAAAACCTGTGCTGCCCCCCGAAATCATCCAGAAAGCCATCGCTGATCTCGCTGTCACCCTTGACATCTCACCCGACCAGATCTCGTTGCGCGGCATTCGGCCTGCCAATCTGCCACTGGCGAATCCGGACACACCTGCTGCCAACTCCAAGCCGGCCGACTCATCAG
>JBIKMC010000111.1:0-10473 GCA_044359405.1 Burkholderiaceae bacterium | reverse complement strand
GTGCGCGGCGATGCGCGCGCCACGGTGGTGGAGGTCGATAGGGCGGGGGGCGGGAAGCGTTCTGCGCGATTTCGGCAGGCGTATGAGCGCACGGGCGCTTACCGCCCCGCGCCCAACCAACTCCGAATCAATGAAACGCGAACCCGCCGCGCACGGGCGCTTACCGCCTCGCGCCCGAATATCGATAACGCAGCGGGACATACCCAACGTACGGGCGCTTACCTCCCTGCGGCGTCTGTCCAGTCCGGTTTGCGAAAGTTTTGCAAATGCCACTAGACAGGTAGGGTGGTTTCTGGCTTAGCATAGATGCATGCTCAAACTCTTTCAATCGCTCATCCTTCCTCTGCTGGTGCTTGTCAGCCTGACCCTGTCGTCGCTCGGGTCGGCCCTGGCACGCGAACCTGCGCCACAGATTGGAACGGTCGGGCTCGCCGATCTGCCCCGTGAAGCTCATCAAACCTTGGAACTGATCAAGGCCGGCGGTCCGTTTCCGTACGAAAAAGACGGAACTCGGTTTCAGAATCGCGAAAAGCGTTTGCCCATCCAACCCTCGGGTTACTACACGGAGTACACAGTGCGCACGCCCGGAGAAAAAACTCGAGGTGCCCGCCGCATTGTTGCCGGTGGCAATCCGCGTAACTCAGGCGAGTATTACTACACCGATGATCACTACGATAGCTTCAGACGAATCCTCGAACCGTCGACTGGAGCAGCACGTTGAGTGCGCTGAGTAACATGCCAGGCCAGGCGGTGCTGCCACTGGCCGCCTACGACCTCCACGATTTGCTCAGGAATGCTGAGAGGGCCGATCAGCGCGTTTTGCGAGTCCGATTCGACGGCGTTTCGGATAAGCCGGGCGTCATGCAGGCGATTGCCCAGGCGTTCGAGTTTCCGGCGCACTTTGGAAATAATCTTGACGCGCTCTATGACTGCCTCACCGATCTGAAGCCTTTGCCGGTTGCGGATAGTCCGGGCTTTATTGTCATTCTCGAAAGCGTGCCCGAGACGGCGAATTTCGACCGCGAACAGCGCGAAGCGCTTTTGGATGTTTTTCGCGATGCATCGGATTTTTTCGCTGATCACGATATCGCGTTCCGTATGTTTTATTCCGTCAGGCGGGCATCCTGAGTGTCGGCGCTCTCGGGCCTGGCGTCTTGGCGCGTCAGTACTCTCCAGCAAGCGTCTGCAGGGTGGCAATAGCCGCGAGGCCTGCCGTTTCCGTGCGCAAGATGTGCGTGCCCATGCGCGCTCTGTGAAATCCGCAATTCACAGCCGCCCGAATCTCAGCATCGCTCAGTCCCGATTCCGGACCTACCAGCAGGGTCACTGAATCTTTCGGGGTCAGTCCAGTCTCAGATAGTGTTTGGGGCGCATCGGGGTCGAGCAGCCGCCGTTGCTGGGCGGCCTGAGCCTCGTCGGTCCTGAGCGTGCTTAGCCATTCGGGCAGACTTAGCGGTCCGACCAGTTGCGGCAGATGGTCTTGTCCGCATTGCATACAGGCCGCTTCAACAATGCGCTGCCAGTGGTCGCGGCGGCGTTCTGCACGCTCGGCGTCCAGTCTCAGCTGGCAGCGCTCGGCCTTGAGGGCGACGATGCGTGAGACCCCCAGTTCGACGGCCTTTTCGATGATCCAGTCCATCTTGTCGCCCGTCGCCAGACATTGCGCCAGGCAGATGGACACGCGTGGAGGCGGGTTGGACTGCTCGACACTCGTGAGGCGGAGCCGGCAAGCCTCGCGCTCGCTGGGTAGCAGTCGAGCGGCAAACCGGTTTCCTCGGCCATCAAAAATCTGAACAGGGTCGCCGGACCTCAGGCGGAGCACCCGGGCGAGGTAGTGCGACTGAGCGCTATTGGCAATCCATTCAAGCCCTGCATCTGCCGATGCGGGCAGCTGTGGCAGGTAGAGTCGGGGGATCACCGAGCGTTGGCAGCCAGGCGGATCGCAGTACGCGACGGGCTGCTCACCAGGTCACGGTAAAAATTGGGTAGTGCGAATAGCGCGTGGTGCGTGTCTTCGTTGTAGTAGCGAAGGTCGGGGATGGCCCGCCGTGCTACACGCTCGCGAACCTCATGTCGGGCCAGCACATGCGGCGAGAGCGTGTCTGACGCGATGGCCATACCCCAATAGGAGCCGTACAGCGGGATGTACAGGCCATACGGGTGAACCTGCGCGAACATCGAACGCAATTCATCCACAAGCCGGGAGACCACCTGCGGTTTGTAGACGGGCGAGCCGATATGCAGCACCAGCGCAGCGCCTGGATTCATGACCCGTCGTACCAGCGCGAAGAAGTCCCTGGTGTAGAGCCGATGGGCCGGCGTATCGGGGTCGGTGAGGTCGAGCACCACGAGATCGAAGCGATCCTGCCCCTCTCGCGCGATCTGCTCAGTAATAGCCCAGCCGTCGCCGATCCGGATGTCTAGCCTTGGATCGTCCAGGGCCCCGCGATGAACCTGCTGCAGATAGCGACGCGACATGTCGACCACAGTCGCATCGAGCTCAGCCATGATGACGCGCTTCATGGACGGATGCTTAAGAAGCTCTTCAGTCGAGCCTCCATCTCCACCACCAATCACCAGGGCACTGCCAGGAGCGGCGTGGGCGATGGCGGCCGGATGAATCAGACACTCATGGTAGAAAAACTCGTCCCGCTCAGAGCTCATATAGCTGCCATCAAGCCGGAAAAGCTTCCCCCATTGGGGCGTGTCGAACACCTCCAGGGTTTGATAGGGCGTACGAACCGTCTCAAGCCTGCGTGTGGCTCTGAAGCCATACGCGCTATCGTTATTAAGCCATTCGACCATGAGTTCGTCAGTGGCTGTCGACGGGTCTGCCGAGCCGCGCATGATGCGGTGCGTGCCCTGGCTGGTCGGCGCGAAGGCGACCAGAAGATCGGTCAGCAGCTGCTCAGCTTTGCTCGAATTATCGGTTGAAAAATTGCATACGTAGACGTCGAGCGTGACCCCACCGCGCTCTGGCCAGGTGTGCACGGCCAAATGTGACTCAGCCAGGAGAACCGCACCCGTGACCCCCCCGGGTTGGCCGTCGTGATCAGGAAAGGCGTGGTATTTGTCGTCGACCAGAGTGAGTCCCGCCTGCTCGACGGCATCGCGACACAGATGGGCCAGTTCGGTGGCGTCAGTGAGCAGAGTCGCGCTGCAGCGACAGCCGTACAGATCGGCGGTGAGGTGCAAGCCTTGCATGGGGTGCGGGAGTCAGCAGTGAGAGGCGCTTTGCAGCGAATAAAGCAGAATATCAGAGGGCCGGTCGGGCTCCGCGAGTACCCGCGAGCGCTTTGATAAAATACGGGTTTTGCCACAGGCCGGCGTGCTGCACGCAGCGCGGTTTCGCCGCGCGTCTTCTGCGGAGAACCCGGCAGCATGAATTCCCAAACCGAATCGGCACGCGAAACAGCGGGCCAGGCCACAGAGTCGTGGCGCGCCAATCCCGTGCTCGCCGCGCGTATGGCCAACGCCATTCGTATGCTCGCCATCGATGCTGTGCAGCAGGCCAACTCGGGGCATCCGGGCATGCCCATGGGCATGGCCGAAATCGCGCTGGTGCTTTGGCGACACCATCTGCGCCACAACCCCAGCAATCCGGCCTGGTTCGATCGTGATCGCTTTGTGCTATCCAATGGCCACGGATCCATGCTCTTGTATGCGTTGCTGCATCTGAGTGGCTACGCGGTGTCGGTGGACGATCTGAAGCAGTTTCGGCAGATGCACTCTCGCACGCCGGGGCATCCTGAAGTCGGCATTACCCCGGGCGTTGAAACCACCACAGGCCCGCTGGGCCAGGGTCTGGCCAATGCCGTGGGTATGGCACTGGCTGAAAAGCTGCTGGCGGCCCGATTCAATCGCGACGGTTTTCCGATCGTTGATCACCTCACCTGGACTTTCGTGGGTGACGGCTGCCTCATGGAAGGCATTTCGCATGAGGTCTGTTCGCTGGCGGCAACACACGAATTGTCACGGCTTATCGTGATCTATGACGACAACGGCATCTCCATTGATGGCGAGGTTCGTCATTGGTTCGGTGACGACACAGTGGCTCGATTCCGCGCCTACGGCTGGCATGTCATTGCCGGTATTGATGGCCATGACATCGGTGCTCTCGACGCGGCGCTCGCCCAGGCTGCCCGCTGGGCTCGTGAGGGGCGGGACGGTGTTTTTGCGCCCATCTTCGTTCAGTGCCGCACGGTTATTGGCAAAGGGTCTCCCGCCCGCGCCAACACGGCCAAGGCCCACGGCGAGCCGCTGGGCGCGGCCGAGATCGAAGCCACGCGCAGTGCCCTGGGATGGACTCATCCACCCTTCGACATTCCTGCCGATATTTGCGCAGCCTGGGATTCACGTGCGTCAGGCGCAGCCCTTGAGGTCAGCTGGCAGACTCGATTCTCCCTGTACGGTCAGAGCTACCCGGAGCTGGCTGCAGAGTTTGAGCGGCGCATGCGTGGTGAGCTACCCGATGACTTCGATAGTTTGGTTGACCAGGCGGTCGCTGCGGCTTCGGGGTCTGCCGATGCGATCGCCACGCGTAAGGCTTCGCAGAATGCCCTGAACGTCTATGGGCCCGCACTTTCTGAGCTGCTGGGCGGCTCGGCTGACCTCACGGGTAGCAACCTCACCGACTTCAAGGGCTCGGGTGCTTTGCGCCGCGGCGGTTCGGCCGGCGAAGGGCGTCACATCAACTACGGTGTGCGCGAATTCGGCATGAGCGCGATCATGAACGGTCTTGCCCTGCATGGTGGATTCATCCCCTACGGCGGCACCTTCCTCACCTTCTCTGATTACGCTCGCAATGCGCTGCGCATGGCCGCACTGATGAAACAGCGTGTCATTTACGTATTCACTCATGATTCCATTGGCCTGGGCGAAGATGGTCCTACCCATCAGCCCGTTGAGCATGCGGCATCGCTGCGATTGATTCCACGCATGGATGTGTGGCGTCCGGCGGATGGCGTCGAGACTGCGGTCGCGTGGGGTGCCGCCATAGAGCGCAGCGATGGACCCAGTTCGTTGTTGCTGTCGCGGCAGGCCCTGCCGGCGGTCACCCGATCGGCCGCCCAGATCCAGGCCATTTCCCGCGGCGGTTATGTCTTGCGCGACGCACAGGAGGCACGCGCGGTGCTGATTGCCACGGGTTCAGAGTTGGGCCTTGCCTTGGCGGCTCGCGAGCAACTCGCCGAGTTGGGCATTACCGTTCGCGTGGTGTCAATGCCCTGCACCAACGTGTTTGACCGCCAGAGCCACGATTGGAAGCGTGCCGTGTTACCGCCCAATCTGCCGCGCGTCGCAGTCGAGGCGGGCGTGAGCGACTTCTGGTGGAAGTACGGCTGCGATGCCGTGGTAGCCGTTGACAGTTTTGGTGAGTCCGCGCCGGCCGGCGTTCTGTTCAGTCACTTCGGGTTTACGCCCGAGAACGTGGCTGACACCGTGCGTGAAGTGCTACGGCGTCGGGCGTCATCCACCCGTTGATCGCCCTTTCACGCAGGCCTCGACGCCCTTCAGAATTCAACAACGGAGTGTTTCATGACCATTCGAGTTGCCATCAATGGCTATGGCCGTATCGGCCGCAACATCCTGCGCGCTCACTATGAAGGCGGCAAGAAGCATCCCATCGAAATTGTGGCTATCAATGATTTGGGCGATGCCAAGATCAACGCGCATCTCACGCAATACGACACGGCTCATGGCCGGTTCCCCGGGACGGTGACGGTCGATGGTGACTCCATCGTTGTAAACGGTGATCGTATCCGCGTGCTGTCTGAACGCAACCCGGCCGCTTTGCCTTGGGGCCACTTGGGCGTGGATGTGGTGCTCGAGTGCACGGGATTTTTCACCAGCAAAGAAAAAGCCTCAGCGCACCTGGCCGGCGGCGCTAAAAAAGTCATCATCTCGGCGCCGGGTGGCAAAGATGTGGACGCCACCGTGGTTTACGGCGTCAATCACGGCGTGCTTCGCGCCAGCCACACGGTCATCTCCAACGCCTCCTGCACCACCAATTGCTTGGCGCCGCTGGTCAAGCCCTTACATGACCGCATTGGCCTGCTCAATGGTTTGATGACCACCGTGCACGCCTATACCAATGACCAGGTTCTTACCGACGTTTATCACGATGACCTGCGCCGCGCCCGATCGGCCACCATGTCCATGATTCCCACCAAAACGGGTGCTGCCGCAGCGGTCGGTCTCGTGCTACCCGAGCTTGATGGCCGGCTTGACGGCTACGCCATTCGCGTACCCACCATCAATGTGTCCATGGTCGACCTGTCTTTTATCGCGGCACGCGACACTTCGGTTGACGAGGTCAACGCCATCATGAAAGAGGCGGCTGAAGGCGCGCTCAAGGGAGTCTTGGCATACACCAAAGAGCAGTTGGTCTCGGTTGATTTCAATCACAACCCGGCTTCCAGCACCTTTGATGCCACGTTGACCAAGGTGTCGGGGCGCCTGGTCAAGGTCAGCAGCTGGTACGACAACGAATGGGGTTTTTCAAATCGCATGCTGGACACCACGATTGCACTGATGTCGGCTAAGTGAGTGACCCATGCGTTTCAAGCGTCTCAGCGATCAGAAGCTTGCCGGTAAGCGCGTTTTTATTCGCGCTGATCTGAACGTCCCCCAGGATGGCGCGCTGGCCATCACGGATGACACGCGTATCCGGGCGTCGGTGCCAGCCATTCAACACTGCCTGCAGGAGGGCGCTGCGGTCATGGTGACGTCCCACCTTGGCAGACCCACTGAGGGTCAGGTTCGCCCTGAGGACTCGCTCGCGCCGGTCGCTGCCCGGCTGGCGGAGCTCTTGGGGCGACCGGTGCCTCTAGTCACCAACTGGGTCGAAAACGGCGTGCAGGTCGTGCCGGGAGAGGTGGTTCTGCTGGAAAACTGCCGATGCAACCGCGGCGAAAAGAAAGACGATGAGACGCTTGCGCAGCGTATGGCGCAGCTGTGCGACATCTACGTCAACGATGCCTTTGGTACGGCACATCGTGCCGAGGCGACCACCCATGGTCTAGCGCATTTTGCCCCCGTCGCCTGCGCTGGGCCGCTGCTGGCGGCCGAGCTCGATGCGCTGGGTCAGGCGCTGGGCGAACCGCGGCGGCCGCTGGTGGCCATCGTGGCGGGCTCCAAGGTGTCCACCAAGCTCACGATTCTTAAGTCGCTGGCGCAAAAGGTCGATCAGCTGATTGTCGGCGGTGGAATCGCCAATACCTTCATGCTGGCAGCGGGACTACCCATTGGGCAGTCGCTCGCCGAGCGAGACCTGGTCAATGAGGCGCGCAGCATCATCGATCTCATGGCTGAGCGTGGCGCCCAGGTGCCGATTCCGGTTGATGTCGTGTGTGCCAAGCGTTTTGCGGCCGATGCGCAGGCGGTCGTCAGGCATGCGACTGAGGTGGCCGAAGACGATCTCATTCTGGATATCGGACCTGATACAGCGAACACGCTGGCCGAGCGCTTGCGTGAGGCCGGTACCATTGTCTGGAACGGCCCGGTGGGTGTGTTCGAGTTCGAGGCCTTCTCGCGGGGTACCGAAACGATTGCGCGTGCGATCGCGGCCTCCCGTGCGTTTTCCATCGCTGGTGGTGGCGATACCCTGGCTGCCATTGCGCGCTACGGGGTGAGAGATCGAATCAGCTATATCTCGACGGGGGGCGGGGCCTTTCTGGAGTTTCTTGAGGGTCGTACGTTGCCTGCGGTGGCAGCGCTTGAGGCGCGCGCCCATTGATTCAATCTCAATATTTACAGCAGCAATAAAGGCGAGCCTGGGGCAGAATAGCCGTTCCGGGCTTTGCCCAACCCTGTTGAGATTGCCGTGAGTCGACCCGTTCCACGCGCCACCAAGATTGTCGCCACCCTGGGGCCCGCCTCCAGTTCAGCCGAAGTGCTCGAACGCATGGTCCTGGCTGGGGTCGATGTGGTTCGGGTTAACTTCTCTCATGGAAGCGCTGCGGCGCATACCCAGACGGTTGAGCTGGTGCGCTCCATCGCTGATCGGCTTGGTCGCGGTCTGGCCGTGTTGGCTGATCTTCAGGGGCCCAAGATTCGTATCGGTAAGTTTGCCACTGGCTCGGTGCAGCTTGAGCCAGGCGCTTCGTTCACGTTCGACATTGACTGTCAACTGGGTGACGACAAGCACGTTGGCCTTGACTACAAAGAGCTGGTCAATGACGTCAAGCCCGGTGACACGCTATTGCTGAATGACGGACGCATGGTCATGAAGGTCGACCGGGTGGGGCCCAGCACCATCGACTGTACGGTCACCGTGGGCGGTGTTTTGTCTGACCGTAAGGGCATTAATCGCCAGGGGGGCGGTTTGTCGGCGCCCGCGTTAACGGCCAAAGACATGGAAGACATCCGCACCGCTGTTGCCTTCAAGGCCGACTACATCGCGGTGTCATTCCCCAAGAACGCCGCTGACATGTACATGGCGCGCGAGCTTGCCCGGGCCTCGGGTGGCAAGGCCCTCATGGTTGCCAAGATCGAGCGTTTTGAGGCTATCGACAATTTAGAGGAAATCCTCAAGGCCTCCGACGGCATCATGGTGGCCCGCGGTGATCTTGCCGTTGAAGTGGGCGATGCCGCAGTGCCAGCTCTGCAAAAGCGCATGATCCGCAGGGCCAAAGATCTCAACCGGCTCACCATCACGGCCACCCAGATGATGGAATCGATGATTGAGTCGCCCGTGCCAACCCGAGCCGAGGTATCTGACGTGGCCAATGCAGTGCTTGATGGAACCGACGCGGTCATGTTGTCGGCCGAAACGGCCGCCGGCAAATACCCGGTGCAGACAATCGAGGCAATGGCACGTGTGTGCGTTGAGGCTGATCGCTTTCAGAGCAATACGCTGGAGGGCGAGTTTCTCAACCGCACCTTCACCCGAATCGATCAGTCCATCGCCATGAGCGCGCTCTTTGTGGCGTGTCACCTGAAGGTCAAGGCGATCGCGGCGCTTACCCAGTCGGGGTCAACTGCACTCTGGATTTCGCGGCTTGATTCAGGCGTTCCGGTTTATGCGCTTACTCCCGAAGAGTCCAGCCGCCGACGCATGTGCCTTTACCGGGAGGTGCATCCTCTGCTCATGCGGTATGAGTCAACTGACCGGGAAGCCATGCTGCGTGAGGCCGAGGAGCAGCTGGTGCGCGAAGGCGTTGTCGAGAAGGGCGACCTGCTGGTCATTACCATCGGCGAGCCCATCGGCAAATCGGGCGGTACCAACACGCTCAAAATCGTTCGTGTGGGCGAGCACTGACTTTCTTTTTGCTGCCAGGGTTATTCCGGTCGATTCGCTTTGCCGCGAGCGCCTCTTGCGGCAAGGCTTAGGGGCAAGGCCTTGCCGCCTCAGGCTAATGGTTTAAAGCCAGCGCTCTGGGCTTATCCGAGGCGCGACTCACCCCTGTTCGTGGCATGTTGATTGCTTGATGACTGGCCGACAAGGTTGCTGACGGCGGTAAGAACGGTCCGTATTCAAGCGGATGCTTTGGTTCTGTGCGCCTGTGAATACGTTGAATGTTACGAATTTACGGTGTTACAGCCGTTTCGCTATCTATAGTCAAATTCGAGGTGTATCTTTCAATCAGGGTTCATTCGACTCGAATGATGTCCCAGCCGTAGGTGGTCTTTCTGATGGCGAATTTCCAGTCGGGACAATTGCGTCTGGCGAATTGCAGTGCTGATACGCGCGCGCTCTCCGCCCGCTTGAAGTCTTCAAACCGGATGCTGTCACCCACCCGCATGCTGCGAAACGGGTATCGCGCCCTTGGCTGGAAGTCATTGAAGTCGGCTTTTTCGATCACGGCACTGAACATCAGAGGCTCCCCGTCAGTATCGGGGGAATCGGCGCGGCGGTCAGCGACTTTAGTCGCACTCAGGCGGTCGTCATGAGGGTGTTGGGTGCGAGTTCTAAAGTTCTAGGGCTTACGGTCGATGACCGATGTCCAGGGTATGGTTTGGCGAGCGTGTTCGGCCAGACGGTGCCCCTACTTGATGCGAAGCGAGGTGGCACGTGAGTTTTCTCAATACGACGACCGAAACGATTTCGGATCTGACGACGGACACAATCCAGTCGCTCTCCGCTTCCGATATTTCGGGTGCAACGACCACCAACTTTGCGGCGCTCACAACAGAGCAACTCCCGGTTTTGTCGGCAACCCAGGTAGCCGCCATCACGACCGCGCAAGTCCAGGCGCTGTCCGACGAACAAATCCAGTCATTTACGAGCGATCAGGTCGACGATTTCAAGACGGCCGTCATCACGGCGCTCACCACCGATCAAGTTCAGGCGCTGCTCACCGAGCAGATTCAGGCGCTCACCAGCGCGCAAATCAGGGCCATGGGCACTGACGACGTCGCTGCGCTGACCACAGACCAGATCGAAAGCCTTCTCACCAGCCAGGCGGCAGTGCTGACCACGGCACAAATTCAGGCCCTTGAAGATGAAGATCTGGTCGCGCTTACGACCGAGCA
>JBIKMC010000400.1:0-2978 GCA_044359405.1 Burkholderiaceae bacterium | reverse complement strand
TATCACCAACTCGCGAAAGGTGATTTCGGTCAAGCTGGCCATCATGACGTACTACGATCAGCGCGTCTTTGACAACGTCAAGAAGCATGAGTTCGCACTGCGTTCCGCGATCCTCGATGTGGTGCGTCAGACGACCGAGGCCGATATCGTCAAGCCCAGTTTCCGGCTGGACCTGGCTGAAAAAATTCGCCTGACCATGAACGCGTTGCTGGAGAAGTATGAGGACTTCGGTGGTATCGAGGAGGTTCACTTCACCGAGTTCGTGGTTCAGTGAAGCCTTATTCCACGATTGCACTCGTTCTGAGCACTTAAATGGCTGAAGCAGGCAACTTACTGACCTCCGAAGAACTCGACGCCCTCAATGCGGGCGTTGCCGACGGAAGCGTCGCGGTGGATACCGGGTTCAATACGTCCGCGCGGGTTGCCAAGCATGATCTGGCCAGCGAGGACAACACGGTCGGCATCAATGTCTCGGCGATCGATATGATCAACGAGCGGTTTGTACGGCTGTTCCGCTTGGGCCTGCTTGAAGTTCTGCGGACCAGCCCGAGGGTGAACCCCGCCCGCATGCAGTTGATCAAGTTCCGCGATTATCTGGCCATGCTCAAGCCGCCGCTGTCGGTCAACGTGGTTCGCATGCAACCGCTGCGCGGGTTTTCGATGGTTGTCATCGAACCTACCGTAATCTTCAGCGCGCTTGATAACTTCTTCGGTGGATTTGGCCGGGGTGTCGGCACGCTTCCCCCGGGCCGAATGTTTACGCCGACCGAATCGCGCATCATCAACATGATGGTCGAAGTGATGTTTCGGTCGATGCGTGATGCCTGGTCGCCGCTGATGCCGGTTGAATTCGAGGTCGTCAGCTCCGAGATCAATCCTCAGTTCGCTCAGATTGCCGACGAAAACGATCTGGTCATTCTCAACCGCTTTGAGGCCGATAGCGGACCCGACTCAAAGGGCAATATTGACATCGTTTATCCATACAGTTCGCTCAAGCCCATTCGAGATCTACTGCGCAGCCGGGTGCAGACGGGCGATGGCAATGAAGAGTCCGAAAAGCGCTGGCGTGAAGAGCTTTTTGCTGCCGTGGGCGATGCCCCGCTGCAGTTGGATGTGCTGCTGGGCAAACTCAGCCTGAGCGTCTCACGATTTACGCAATTGCGTGAAGGTGACATTCTGTTCATGCGTAAGCCCGAGCATGTTCGTGTTGTCATCAACGACATACCGGTTTTTGAAGCCCAGGTGGGCAAAGCGGGTCCGGCCAAGGCCGTCCGTATTGAACGATCCATTACACCCGAAAGCTGAAGCGCATTGCGGAGTTGCTATGAGCACTGAACTGGAAAATACCGAAGAGCAGGGTGCTGAGGTCAGGCCTCAGATTGACGTTGATGTGGTGCAGAACGTTCCGGTGACCTTGTCGGTCGAGGTGGGCCGTGCGGTCCTCAAGATTCGCGACCTCATTCGTCTTACCCAGGGCAGTGTGGTTGAGCTGGATCGCATGGCGGGTGAGCCGCTCGATCTGCTGGTCAACAATACGGTGATTGCCCAGGGCGAGGTGGTTCTGGTCAATGAGCGCTACGGAATCCGACTGACGCGAGTCGTCCCCGCAAACGAGCGCCTGCGCAATCTATGAGTCGCTCATCATGAACAAGGTGGTTGAACCGTCTCAGTGGTTCGGATTACTGACCAGCTTCGGGCTGGTCATTGCGCTTTTACTGGCCACCTTGTGGGTGCTGCGTCGCATGGGTGCCAATGGGCTGCGCAAGCAGGCAGGCCGTCGCATTGAGCTGCTTGATTCGCTCTGGCTTGGTAATCGTCAACGGCTGGTGCTGGTCAAGGTCAACGGGCAGGAAATTCTGGTGGGCGTCTCGCAGCAGTCGGTCGTGCCGATTGAGCGTTGGCCGCAGCCCCAACCGGCAATGCAATCGACCGAGGCCCCTGATCTTCAGGCCGAGTTGCAGCCCGCCGAGTTGCAGCCCGGTATCCGCGAGCGCTTCCTGTCGGCGCTTAAAAGTGCCGGTCAGCGTCCTCACGAAGGCGAGAGTCGGTCATGAGCAAGCGCCATTCTTTCCGGCCAGGGGTACTGCTGCGAGTCTTGGCTCCAGCGCTTGCTGTGCTGATGATGTCGGCCGCCGATCTGGCCATGGCCCAGGGCGCGGGTCAGTCGGCCGCACAGTCGGCCGCACAGACGGCGGCGCAGGCTGCGGCCCAGATGGGGATACCCGCCGTCACGGTGACGGGCGGAGGCGCTGCGCCTGCGCAATACAGTCTTACGCTGCAGCTGTTGGGGCTGATGACCGTCCTCACCCTGCTGCCCTCCATCGTGTTGATGATGACGTCCTTTGTCCGCATCGTCATCGTGATGTCTTTGCTGCGGCAGGCACTGGGTACCGCGCAGACTCCCCCCAATCAGGTGCTGGTGGGGCTGGCGCTATTTCTGACGTTTTTCATCATGTCGCCGGTCATCACGCAGGTGTACAACGAGGCGATATCGCCCTTCATGAATAACCGTATGGGCTTTGAGCAGGCACTGCAGACGGCCGAGCAGCCCATCCGCGCCTTCATGCTGCGTCAGACCCGCGAAGACGATATCGCCATGTTTATGCGTATTTCGGGCAAGACCGAAATCGATGGCCCCGAGTCGGTGCCCTTTTTCACGCTGATGCCGGCGTTCATCACCTCTGAATTGCGCAGCGCCTTCACCATCGGGTTTCTCCTTTATATACCCTTTGTCGTGATTGATCTGGTGGTTGCAAGTGTCCTCATGTCCATGGGCATGATGATGTTGTCTCCCATGATGATCTCCATGCCCTTCAAGCTGATGCTGTTCGTGCTGGTGGATGGCTGGAGTCTTCTCATGGGTTCACTCACCGCAAGCTTCAACGCGTTTTAGTCGGAGCATTCACGCCATGATGGACATTGCAACGGTTATCGATCTGGCCCGAGAGGCGCTCTGGATGACCATCCTCATCTCGGCG
>JBIKMC010000399.1:0-2979 GCA_044359405.1 Burkholderiaceae bacterium | reverse complement strand
GTCGTCGTGATGGTTCGATGGCTGAGGATTGCCTCATCAAGCGGACTCTTGAGGCCCGTCTCAAAGTGGCTATTGAGATAGGCCAGAGACAGCACTTTTTCGCTTTCATTTCCCTGTAGGTCGACGTGTTGAATCAGGGTGATACGGGCTTCGGTCAGCGTGCCTGTCTTATCGACGCAGAACACGTTCATCGCCCCCAACTCCTGGATGGCTGTCTTACGTTTAACGATCAGTTTGAGCTGCGAAAGTCGGATGGCGCCTCGGGATAGGGTGACTGACACCACCATGGGAAGCAGTTCGGGCGTCAGGCCCACAGCCAGGGCGATCGCAAACAGAAACGACTCCAGCCAGGGCCGTTGAAACCATGCATTGATCAGCAGCACAAAGAGCACTAGGAGCAGGGTAAGGCGCACAATGAACATGCCGAAGCGTCGCGTCTCGCGCTCGAGTGCCGTGTGGTGTGACGGCTTGCGCAGACTGTCGGCGATATCGCCCAGCGCCGACCGCATGCCCGTCCGCGTCACCCGGATCACAGCGCTGCCTCCGATGACCGATGTGCCCATGAACACCGTATCGGTTGCCTGCTGAAGATCGGGGTAGATCGGAGATTGGGGCTCAGGAGAGACGGTCGGTTCAAGCCCATGAGATGTGGCCGATTGAGGCGCGGCGTGCTTTTCGACGGGGAAGGATTCGCCCGTCAGCATCGACTGGTTGATGAAGAGATCTCTGGCTTGCAGCACGAGACCATCGGCGGGCACCAAATCACCGGCGGACAGCCAGACCCAGTCACCGGGTACCAGATCTTCGACGGTCCGCTCAACCAGCCGACCATCGCGCATCACTAATGTTGTCACCGCGACTGATGCACGCAGTTTTTCAGCCGCAGTATGGGCGCGAACCTCTTGGAGAAAGTCGATGCTGACGCTGAACAGTACGATGACGCTGATGATGATGAAGTTAGCGATCTCGCCAGTGGCTGCGGAGACCAGGCTTGCGATCAGTAAGACGGCGATGAGCGGATTGCCCAGTCGTTCGGCAAACTGGCGAAGCCGCGATCGGCCTGTTTGGGTGCGAATCGTATTCGGGCCGAATTGCCGCCGTCGATCAGCAGCCTCCCGCTCGCTCAGGCCACCCGTTTCTGCCGAATCTCCTGCGCCAGGGTCTGGGTGCGGCGCAGGCAAAGATGAGTACTCGTGCATTCCCGTCGACGAATGTGTAAGGCCGGCCGCGCATGATGTTCTGGTTATGGGCTATGGCCTTGACAGCTATCAGTGATTGATGGGTGGTCGATTGCCCTGGACCCCATGACCGATGAGTGGCGCTGAGCGAATCCTCATCGGAGACGGTTCAGGCACTTGCGGATCAGGGTTAAGCCCTTGGAGGTAGCATCCTGGCTTCGCTTAAAGATCGACTCCCATGACTGACTCAAGCCTTGCCTGGCGGTTTGACAACCGCTACGTACGTCTTCCCGAAGTGCTCTTCGTACGCGAACGGCCCACGCCGGTACGCCAGCCGCGATTGGTGATCTTCAATGAGCGTCTGTCAGAGTCACTTGGACTGGGTCTGCCCACGGAGGCGGCCCGCGATGATCTGGCGCATCAGCTTGCCGGCAATAACTTACCCCCGGGATCCGATCCGATCGCCCAGGCTTACGCGGGCCATCAGTTTGGACACTTCAACGTGCTGGGAGATGGGCGCGCGGTGGTGCTGGGTGAACATCGCTGTCCGGGCGGTGCGCGTGTCGATATTCAGCTCAAAGGGTCGGGGCGCACCCCGTTTTCCCGGCGCGGCGATGGCCGGGCAGCGCTGGGTCCTATGCTTCGAGAGTATGTGATCAGTGAGGCGATGTACGCCCTGCGGATTCCGACCACGCGCAGTCTTGCAGTCACTCTGACCGGTGAGCAGATTTATCGTGAGGACGTACTGGATGGGGCGGTGCTGACCCGCATTGCGTCCAGTCATCTTCGAGTGGGTACATTCCAGTATGCGGCTGCCCGGCGCGACGACGCAGCGCTTCGGGCCTTGGTTGATTTTGCGATCGATCGCCACTACCCCGCGTGCGCGGGGGCTGACGTACCCGCCCTGGCGCTGCTGCGCGCGGTGATCGCTCGCCAGGTTCAACTGGTCGTTGACTGGATGCGGGTGGGTTTCATACACGGGGTGATGAATACCGACAATATGAGTATCAGCGGCGAGACGATCGACTACGGTCCGTGCGCCTTTCTGGAGGCGTATGACCCCGACACGGTCTTCAGCTCGATTGACCACGGCGGTCGTTATGCCTTCGGAAACCAGCCCTTGATCGCGCAGTGGAATCTGGCTCGCTTCGCTGAGGCTTTACTGACTCTGCTGCATGAGGATCCGGATGAGGCGCTGGCGATCGCAGAGGCTGAGATCAAGGCTGTCACCGGACTGTTTGACCAGGCCTGGCTCGCCATGATGCGGACGAAATTGGGTCTTGCCGGTGAATTGCCGCACGACCGCCAGATGGTTGACGATTGGCTGGGCTGGCTGCGTGATCGTGAAGTCGATTACACCAGCCAGTTTCGTGCGCTTTGCGTTGGGCGCCTGCCCGCCGATCGGCTGGCGGAGGATCCGCGACTGGCGGCTTGGCATTCGCGTTGGCAGGAGCGGCGACATGAGGCCGACGAGGCCAGCCGTGAAGACGCCCTGGTCAAGATGCGTTTGGCCAATCCGGCTTACATCGCGCGCAATCATCAGGTAGAAGCCGCCCTGACAGCAGCTGCCGAACGGCATGACCTGCAACCACTGCATCGACTGCTTGAGGTGCTCGCGTCTCCTTATGAGGAGCAAGACGGATTTGAGGCCTATGCTCAGCCGGCCCCCGCCAATAACGTGCCCTATCAGACTTTCTGTGGAACATGATGTCGGCGCTGGCTCGCGTACGTACCCGGCCTGGCGTGCTTGCCATGAGCTGCAGGGCATTATTACGTGGGTAATGCGCCGTCCGATGCGGCT
>JBIKMC010000398.1:0-2980 GCA_044359405.1 Burkholderiaceae bacterium | reverse complement strand
TGCTCGGGGACAAAACCCCAAAAGCGACTGTCAAGACTGTTCTCGCGGTTATCGCCCATCACGAAGTAGTGACCCGCCGGGACCGTGCACTCGAACCCGTTTGCGCGGTACGTGCATCGGTCAAAGAACGGAAACCTGTCCATGGGCTCTATTCGAGAGGGTTTCTTCAATTCTGTCAATATCTTATGAGCGGAATCTCCGAGTTTCTCTGAATATTGAGGAAACAGCAGTAAACGTCGCCGATCCTCAAACTCGCCCGCGCTTTCCAGGGGAACCGGCTGACCATTGATCGCCAGACGATTGTCGTAATAGGCGATTCGGTCGCCGGGAATGCCAACGACCCGCTTGATGTAGTCAACCGAGGGATCGCGCGGAAAGCGAAAGACCATCACATCACCACGGGCCGGCTGCCCAACACTGATGACCTTGGTGTTGGCCACTGGCAAACGGATGCCGTAGGTGTATTTATTCACCAGAATCAGGTCGCCCACAAACAGTGTAGGCAGCATGGACTCAGAGGGGATGCGAAATGGCTCGGCCACGAACGACCGAAGCCCGAACACCACTGCAATGACGGGAAACAGACCCGCGGTGTACTCCAGCCACCAGGGCTGGCGCAATTGCTGTTCACGCAGCTGCTCGCGGGCTCGCTCGACCGCCTGAGCGCCCTGCGCTGCCAGAAGCGACTTCGCCGCACCCGCCTCGAACTGGGCCAGCGCTTCTTGAGCCGCCCGCTGGCGCTGTGGCCGAAAGCGCAGCCGATCGGCCAACCAGGCGACGAAGGTCAGCAAAAACAACACCAGCAGGATCAGAGCAAAGTTCATCGATCTTCCACCTGCAGAACCGCAAGAAAGGCTTCCTGGGGGATTTCCACCGAACCGACCTGCTTCATTCTGCGTTTGCCTGCCTTCTGCTTCTCAAGCAGCTTCTTCTTTCGGGTGATGTCACCACCGTAGCACTTGGCGAGCACATTTTTACGCAAGGCCTTGACGTTCTCACGGGCGATGATGTTGGCGCCGATCGCGGCCTGAATTGCCACGTCGTACATCTGCCGCGGAATGAGCTCACGCATTTTTGCCACCAGCTCACGTCCCCGGCTCTGGGATACCGCGCGGTGAACGATCACCGACAGGGCATCGACCTTGTCGCCATTGACCAGGATATCCATCTTGACCACGTCAGCCGCGCGATACTCGCGGAATTCATAGTCCATCGAGGCATAGCCACGCGACACCGACTTCAACTTGTCGAAGAAGTCGAGAACGATCTCGTTCAGCGGCAAGTCATACGTGAGGTGCACCTGCCGCCCATGGTAGGCCAGGTTGGTCTGCACACCGCGCTTGCCCGTACACAGCGTCATCACGCTGCCCACGTACTCCTGTGGCACGAAAATCGTTACCGAAACCACCGGTTCACGAATTTCCTCGATTTTTGAGGGGTCTGGCATCTTGGAGGGATTTTCAACCCGCAGCAGGAGGCCGTCACGCATCAACACCTCGTACACCACGGTGGGCGCCGTGGTGATGAGCTCCATGTCGAATTCACGCTCGAGCCGCTCCTGCACGATATCCATGTGCAGAAGGCCAAGAAAACCGCAGCGAAAACCGAATCCGAGTGCCTGAGATACCTCGGGCTCAAACTGCAGCGAAGCGTCATTGAGCTGAAGCTTTTCAAGCGCCTCACGCATCGCCTCGTATTGATTCGCTTCCACGGGATACAAGCCGGCGAAGACTGAGGGTTTGATTTCCTTGAAACCCGCAAGCGCCTCCTGCGCCGAGTTCTTCTCGTGGGTAATCGTGTCACCAACCCGGGCCGCTTTCAGCTCCTTGATGCCCGCGATCACGAAACCGACGTCGCCCGCCTGCAGAAAATCCCGACGCAATGACTTGGGCGTGAACACGCCCACCTGTTCGCAGCCATACGACAGCCCGCTGGCCATGAGCCGGACTCGGTCCTTGGGTTTAAGCGTGCCGTTAAAGACGCGCACCAGCATGACCACGCCGACATAATTGTCGAACCACGAGTCAATGATGAGGGCCTGCAGCGGTGCCGCCGCATCGCCTCCCGGAGGCGGTATCCGCGTGACGATGGCCTCCAGAATGTCATCGATGCCCATCCCGGTCTTGGCACTGGCCGGCACCGCGTCGGTCGCGTCCAGACCAATCACGTCTTCAATTTCAGCGGCTGCCGCGTCGGGGTCGGCCTGGGGAAGGTCCATCTTGTTCAGTACTGGCACCACCTCCACGCCCAGTTCGATGGCGGTATAGCAATTCGCCACCGTCTGCGCCTCGACACCCTGGGAGGCATCTACGACCAGCAGAGCACCCTCGCACGCTGACAGGGAACGACTGACCTCGTAGGAAAAGTCCACATGTCCTGGGGTATCAATCAGGTTGAGCGCATAAACCTGCCCGTCGCGAGCCGTGTAACTGAGCGCCGCCGTCTGGGCCTTGATGGTGATGCCCCGCTCGCGTTCAAGGTCCATGGAATCGAGGACCTGCTCCTCCATTTCGCGGTCGGACAAGCCGCCGCATCGCTGGATGAGGCGGTCTGCCAGGGTCGACTTGCCATGGTCGATATGGGCGATGATCGAGAAATTACGGACGTTGCGCATCAGGAGGGAAAGCCAAAACCCTCGATTCTAGCAGCCGGCTCTCCCCACCCGGCGGGCGTCGGCTCGCCCGTCAACGCGCGGCCGGCCTGATGGGCACGTACTGAGCGCTATCGCCGCGGCGAACCAGCATCACGTGGGTACGGGTGCGGTCCAGCCGCGCGACCAGCTCATTGAACTGGCGGGCCGATGAAACATCCTGATTATCAACACTCAGAACGATATCGCCTGGACGCAGACCCACCCGGCCACCCACCCCTTCAGCACTCTCGACCAGGACACCACCGCGCAGGCGAAGCTGCTGCCGGCGCTCTTCGGTCAGATCAGCCACCACCAGGCCGAGAGCATTGGGCGCGGCCTTGTCGGCGC
>JBIKMC010000397.1:0-2998 GCA_044359405.1 Burkholderiaceae bacterium | reverse complement strand
GACGAGCCGCGAATAGACGTCGCAAGATCCGCATGCGCGCGGGTGCCTGCGGCAGCGTACGACGCCACTGAACGAGCTCGCTCGCCAGCAGCCGCTGAATGTCACCGGCGCGACGCACGCCTTCGATCTCGGTCGCCACTCCAGGTAGAAGATACTCGTGCCAGCGCTCGCTCAAACGCCGCTCTGGGTCGCTCTCATGCGGCCGCGGTCGGGGCTGTTGTTCAAGTTTGAGGTCAGGTCGCGACCGGCCCAGTGAGCGGATCAGCCCACGCAGCTCAGGCATCGCGGCGATCAATTCGTGTGCCTGCAGCAGTGCCTGCCAGGCCTGCGACCTCAGAAGGCCCCTGAGCGCGCTTGAACGTGCGAAATGAGCCACTCCATCAAGTGTCTCCAGGACACGCAACACCTCTTCCAGATCGCGGCGCTGTGCGTCCCAGTCCTGGTAAAACCCATGGGCGATCTGCCTGACGGCCTCGACACGGCCGACGCGCGCGCCAAGCCCAGCGAGTTGATCGAGATACCACAATAGACTGCGTAAAACCTGATCCGTGGTGTCGGCCTGCCCCTCACATAGGCGGGGCAGACCAAGTCGGCTCATGCCTTCCCCAAAAACGATCCGAATATCCTCGCGCGGCCAGCGCGGGCCTTCATGGGTATGAACATGAAGACTATGTGGGTTGCCACTCCACGCACACTCGCCTCGCAGCAGCGCCTCGCGCAGCACGACGAGCCCCTGCAGGCGCGCGACAAGATTGCCCTCCGTGTTGATGATGGCTGGTAGCCAGAGGGCGCGACCCAGCGATTCCAGCGGCGCGAGTTGCGCTTCAAGCTGCCGCGTGTCGAAGGCCTGAAGGCACTCAGTCAAGCGCCACCGTGATCGGCTCGGGGACCCGAGCATCATCTTCTTCGCTGAGCGGGAGCGCGGCGAAGCCAGCGCGCGCGCGAGCGAGCGCCTGCCGCTGTTCCAGTACACGACTACGGCTGGTATCAAAGTGCATCAGACACGATTGGGCGAACCCGGGCGTGACCCAAAGATTCGCGGTCAGGCGGCTTTGCAGCGCGTGTCGATGGCGTTCCGCACGCTCGAGAAAGGCATCGACCTGCGTGATCACACCGTCGATCTGTGCAATGCGGGCCGCAATATGGCTCGCCCCATAGCGACGCTGGCGACTGAATGCCGATAAACGGGGTGCCCCCTCGGCCAGACTCGCCGCATCAGCTCCGGCCAGAGACCGCGCCAGCGCGAGTTTTCCAGAGTCATCAAAGGCCAGCTCACCGGCTGACTGCTCAAGCTCAAGCTGCTTTTCAAAAGCCTGCGCTACGCGGATTAGCCAGACCGGATCCAGCGTGGTGTCACATCCCAGACGCTGCGCGACCCACTGCCGAATGCCAGCGAACTGATCCGGCTGTTGGGCCAGCAACCAACCCAGAACAACCAGATCATCCAGCGACACAAACTCGCGCCCCTGCGCGAGAGCACTAACTTTCAACACCCGAACTGAGCGCACCCAACGGCGGTCGCTGACTTCAATACCCAGGCTTTTCAAATGCCCGCGCAGGTGCTCAAGCTCGGTCAGCAGCGCCTCTGTCAGGCAGACCCGATGTACCTGCCCGTCGATCGCATCAATCGCATCGGGTGAGAGCGTGGGCCACTGCCACTGTACCGACTCATCGGTCTGCAACAGCTGCCTGAAACCCGAGTCGCTGACCGGCGCCACTGCGCAACGGAACAGAAAGCGGTCAAAAAACGCCCGCAGGCCATCGTCCTGCGGCACCTCGTTACTGGCCGCAACCAGGCTTAACAGCGGCACAGCAATACGCTGACTGCCCTGGTCAAACAGTCGCTCATTCAGAAGGGTGAGCAAGGCGTTCAGGATGGCGGAATTGGCCTTGAAAACCTCATCGAGAAAAGCAACTGTCGCGGTGGGTAGATACCCGTTGATATCGCGCTCGTAGCGCCCCGCGTCGAGCGCCGCCAGGGACAAAGGTCCGAACAATTCCTCTGGTACGGTGAAACGGGTGAGCAGGCGTTCAAAGTAGTGCCCACCCAAGACACTATGCATGCGCCTTGCAAGCTCGCTCTTCGCGGTGCCGGGGGGCCCGATGAGCAGCAGATGCTCGCCGCTGAGCACAGCCAGCAGCAGGGCCCGCGCCGCCTCCGAGCGCTCGATCAGGCCTTGTTCAAGTCCGCCGAGGATATCGCGCAGCTGCTTGAGATCAGGCGCTGCGAGCGGCCCTGCCTGCACGGACGGCGCTGGCCGGCCCTCAATCGAGTTGGCCTGACACATACCGTGACTTTCCGAACCATCAGGAGAGACGTTGCGCAACGCCACGACGCGGTGCCTCCAGGTAATCGCGCGACTGCATCTCAACGATACGACTGACCGTACGATGAAACTCAGCTGACATCGCCCCTTGCGTGTACAGCTGTTCAGGGGGACAGGCCGCCGTCATGATGAGCTTGACCTTCTGATCGTACAACACGTCAATCAGCCACACGAAACGCCTAGCCTCCGACGCCATTGCCGGCGACATCATAGGGACTTCGCTCAGCAAAACCGTATGAAACCGCACCGCGATCTCGAGGTAATCGTTCTGCGAGCGCGGCCCCGCGCAAAGGGCGTCGAAATCAAACCAGACCACGCCACCGGCCCTGCGTCTTGCGTGAATCACCCGATTCTCAATGAGCAACTCGGTCGAAACGTCACCCGGCTCGGCAAGCCGATCAAAGGCATCCTGCAGCGCACGCTCACTCGAATCGTTCAACGGCTGATGGTAGGCCTGAACCTGGGCCAGCGCCAGCCGCCGATAGTCGGTTCCCGCATCGACGGCCATCACGTCGACCTGGGACTTGATGAGCTCGATGGCCGGGATGATCCGATCGCGATGCAGACCGTCAGGATACAGCCCGTCGGGGTGATAGTTTGAGGTCATCACGAAGCACACACCGTGGGCGAACAGTCCACGCATCAGCCGCTCGAGGATCATGGCATCGGCA
>JBIKMC010000109.1:0-10650 GCA_044359405.1 Burkholderiaceae bacterium | reverse complement strand
GGCCCCGGTGGTGAACGAGCACTCTTCGCTGGCCAGCCACGCCACCATGGCGGCGATTTCTTCCACCAGACCAAAGCGGGCCATGGGAATCTTGGACAGCATGAAATCGATGTGCGCCTGCGACATCTGGTCAAAGATGGGCGTGCGCACCGCAGCCGGTGTGATGCAGTTGACGCGGATGCCCGTTTTCGCAGTTTCTTTACCCAGCGATTTGGTCAGCCCGATCACGGCCGCCTTGGAGGTGCTGTAAGCAGGCGCGTTGGGGTTGCCGTCTTTGCCGGCGATCGACGCGATGTTGATGACACGTCCGTAATCGTTTTTTAGCATCTCGCGCACGACGGCCCGGTTGCACAGGAACAGCCCGTTGACGTTGACCTCCATGACGCGGCGCCAGTCTTCAGGCTCATATTCCCAGGTGGTCTTGTTGGGGCCGGTGATACCGGCGCTGCAGCACAAAATGTCGATGCGCCCAAATGCAGCCACGGTCTTGTCAGTGGCGGCCTGCACGCTCTGCGCATCGGTGACATCAACCGCGATGGCCTGATGGCTGACACCGGCCACGGGCGGCAGGTCCGCCGCAGTCTTTTGCGCTGCGGCCGCGTCCACGTCCCAAAGCGCTACGCGGGCACCGCTGGCGGCAAAGCGGGCCGCAATCGCGGCACCGATACCGGAGGCACCGCCGGTGATGACCGCAGCGCGGCCTTTCAGATCGATCGCATTCATGGCTTGACGTTCCATACGGGCAGTTGGATAGAGGCCGAAACCATAGCACGATGACGCAAGGACTGTTTCGGCATAATCGCGGCTTTCAAACCGCGCGCGAATCGAGGGGAGTCATCTGATGAAAGTGCTGTTTACCGACCACGATATGCTCGATATCTCGCTTGAGCGCGGCATTTTCCGCGACGCTGGCATTGAGCTCGTTGAGGCCCAGTGCCGCACTCCGGAAGAGGTCATCCGCAACGCCGCAGGCTGCAGCGCGCTTCTGGTGCAGTACGCCCCGGTGGGCGAGGCTGTTTTCAAGGCCTGCCCCAATATTGGCCTTGCGTCGCGCATTGGCGCTGGCTACGACACGATTGACGCGATCGCCGCCGAGCGCCACGGTGTCTGGGTGGCCAATTCGCCCGACTATGGTGTGGGCGAAGTGTCGCTGCATGCGCTGTCCATGATGCTGGCCGTGATTCGCTGCCTGGGCCGCTATGACCGAGACATCCACGCTGGCAACTGGCACTACACCACGGTGGGGCGAATTCCGCGCACGCAGAACCTCACGGTTGGCGTGCTGGGCCTGGGCCGTATCGGCAAACGCTTCGCTCATTATGCCCAGCCCATTTTCAAGCGTGTCATCGCCCATGATCCCAATCTCATCGACGGCGACTTCCCGCAGTATGTCGGGCGCGTCGGTCTCGAAGAGCTCTTTGAGCAGGCCGATGCCATTTCGATTCACTGCCTGCTCAATGACGGCACCCGGGGCCTGGTCGGCCAGTCGCTGCTGCGCCGCATGAAGAAAGGCTCGTATCTTGTGAACACCGCCCGCGGAGCTGTCATCGACATTGATGGCTTGACCCAGGTGGTGGCCGATGGTCACCTGGCCGGTGTGGGCCTTGATGTGCTGCCCGTCGAACCGGTGCCGGCGGGACATCCGCTCTTGTCCGATCCACGGGTTATCTTCACGCCGCATTCAGCGTTTTATTCGGTCGAGTCCGAGATTGAGTTGCGCCGCAAAGCCGCGATGAATATCGTCAGCTGGATGAAGCACGGCCACCCTGATTACCCGGTTAACAAGGGCAGCAAGGCGCCCGCTGGTCTGGCGCGCTGAACGTCTGGCGCCCCCTCAACGAAACGGCCGCTGAGGTTGCGGCCGTTCGTTGATTGGGATTCCGAGGTCGTTTATTTCTTGGCGCTGAACTTCACGATCTTGGCGTGTTGCTCGCCAAGACCCGCAATACCCAGGCTGAGTTTGTCGCCGGGCTTGAGGAACTGCGGTGGCTTCATACCCATGCCGACGCCGGGGGGCGTGCCGGTGGTGATGATGTCGCCCGGGTTCAGCGTCATGATCTGGCTGACATAGGCGATGAGGGTTGCGCAGTCGAAGATCATGGTCTTGGTGCTGCCGCGCTGGCGAGGCTCACCGTTGACGTCCAGCCACATGTCGAGTTTTTGTGGATTGGAAACTTCGTCGGTCGTGACCAGCCAGGGACCGATGGGGCCGAAGTGGTCGAATCCCTTGCCCTTGTCCCAGGTGGGGCCGTGTTCGATCTGCCATTCGCGCTCGGAGACGTCGTTGACCAGCACATAGCCTGCGACGTGCGACAGGGCATTTTTCTTGGAGACGTAGCGCGCCTGGGTACCGATGACAATGCCCAGTTCGACTTCCCAGTCGCTCTTGACCGAGCCCTTGGGCAGCATGATGTCGTCGTTGGGGCCCTGGATGGAACTGAGCGTCTTGTGAAAGACGATGGGCTCTTTGGGAATGGGGTTGCCGGTCTCGGCGGCGTGGTCGCTGTAGTTCAGGCCGATAGCCACAAACTTGGTCGACCCGCTGACGGGGCAGCCCAGGCGGGGCTTGCCGCGCACCAGGGGCAGCTTGGCGGGTTTGGCCTTGGCGATCTTGGCCAGCGTTGCCGGTGACAGTGCGGCGGGCCCAATGTCGGCAACGATGCCCGAAAGGTCGCGCAGCTTGCCTTCAGCATCGATAAGGCCAGGTTTTTCTTTGCCAGGGTTGCCATAGCGTACGAGTTTCATCTTGCTCGGTCTCCTTGAGTGTGAGCGGACGGGGGTGGGGTCGACGGTCAGATGGTGATGCCGCCGTCGATGATGAAGGTCTGGCCGGTGGCGAATGAGCTCTCGTCGCTGGCGAGATACACCACGATGGGCACGATTTCCTCGGCCGTAGCGAGCCTGCCCATGGGCTGGCGGGCTACAAACATGCGGCGAGCCTCGTCGATATCACCCAGCTGCGCCATGCGGTCGTGCAGGCTGGGCGTGTCAACGGTTCCGGGGCAGATGGCGTTGCAGCGGATGCCCTGCTTTACGAAGTCGGCCGCCACTGATTTGGTGAGCCCGATGACAGCCGCCTTGGTGGTGCCGTAGGCAAAGCGATTGGCGATACCCTTGATGGATCCAGCTACCGAGGCCATGTTGATGATGGAGCCACCGCCATTGTCGATCATGCGGGGCAGGGCTGCGCGAATGGTGCTGAACATCGAGCGCACGTTGATGGCAAAACTGAAGTCCCAGTCGGCATCAGTGGTCTGAAGCACATTGCCCTGGTGCACATAACCGGCGCAGTTGAACAACACATCAGGCACGGGTACATCAGCGACAAATCGGGTGACTTCGGCATCGCGGGTTACGTCCAGTCGATGCACCTGCATGGAACCACCCGCGGCGCGTGCCTCGGCGGCCAGGGTTTCAAGCAGGTCCTCACGAATATCAGTGGCAATCACATGGGCGCCCTCACGCGCCATGGCCAGCGCTGCGGCACGACCCATGCCCTGTGCGGCGGCAGTGAGAATGACGGTCTTTCCGGCGAGTCGAGCAACCACGATGAATCTCCGAACGGGTATGGACGCGCGGCTGCGCGGCCTTTGAAAGCGCCGGATGAAGACGGGCGCCTGCCAAGGCGCGTAAGGGTAGCGTACTTTAGCGGCGGGCGTCGAACTGAAGTGCCGCCAGCCGCGCGTAGACGCCACCGGCCTTGCTCAGTGCCTCATGCGAACCGATCTCAACCACGCGGCCCTGATCAAACACCATGATGCGGTCAGCGCGACGCACCGTGTCGAGGCGGTGCGCGATGATCAGCGTTGTGCGCCCACCCACGGCCCGATCGAGCGCTGCCTGCACGGCGCGTTCGCTTTCCGAGTCAAGTGCGCTGGTGGCCTCGTCAAGCAGCAGCAGTGGTGGATCGCGTAGCAGCGCGCGGGCAATCGCCAGTCGCTGACGCTGTCCGCCTGACAGCCGAACACCGCGTTCACCCAGTGGTGTGCCATAGCCCTGAGGCAGCTGCTCAATGAATTCATGCGCGTGGGCGGCGCGTGCGGCGGCGAGCAGCTCGGACTCGTCGGCCTGCATGCGGCCATACAGAATGTTGTGACGAACATCGGCCGAGAACACTACGCTGTCTTGCGCGACCAGCCCGATGGCGCCGCGCAGTTCGGCCAGCGGCCATTCGCGCACATCGAGGCCATTGATTCGGATGACGCCCGCCTGCGGATCGTAAAAGCGTAAGAGCAGTTGAAAGACGGTGCTCTTGCCGGCACCCGAAGCGCCCACCAGCGCCACTGTCTCGCCGGGCGCGATGATGAAGGACACTGCGCTCAGGGCTGCCTGTCCAGGTCGTGAGGGATAGTGAAAATCCACGGCCTCAAATTGGACCGATGCGCCCCTGGGGTCTGAGGCGGGGCGGCCCCACGCGCGCTCGGGCGACGCGATGCGGGGCCGTGACTCGAGCAGCTCAAGCAGACGTTCAGTCGCGCCGGCGGCACGTTGAATATCGCCCAGCACCTCGGCGATGGCACCAGTTGCGCCGCCAAGAATGGCCGCGTAAAGAATGAACTGCGCCAGTTGCCCGGCACTCATGTCGCCGGCAATGACTGAGCGCGCACCCATCCAGAGCACAAATACGATGGCGGAAAAGACCAGCACAATCGCCAGCGCGGTCAGGGCCGAGCGTGCGCGAATGCGGCGCACGGCCGCGCCAAACGCCTGGTTGGCACTGTTGGTGAAGCGATCGGTCTCGAACTGTTCACGACCGAACGCCTGCACCACCTGGATGGCGCCCAGGGTCTCACCGGCGAGCGCACTGGCATCGGCTACCCGGTCCTGACTGTCACGAGACAGGCGGCGCACACGCCGACCGAACGCAATGATGGGCAGCACCACCAGCGCCAGTAGTCCGATGATCACCAGCGCCAAGGTGGTGCTGGTGATCAGCATCATGATCAGCGCACCCAGCAGCAGCAGGCTGTTGCGCAGCCCCAGCGACAGACTCGTGCCGACCAATGTTTGAATCAGGGTGGTGTCGGCGCTGAGTCTTGACAGCACCTCGCCCGATTTAAGTGTCTCGAAAAACACCGGGTCCTGCCTGAGCACCGATCCAAAGACAGCCCGTCGCAGATCGGCGGTGACGCGTTCGCCCAGCCATGAAACGCTGTAAAAGCGCAGTGCCGTGGCTGCGGCCAGCACCACTGCCAGGGCTAGCAGCGCCAGAAAATATCCGTGTACCGAGCTTTCACCGGAAAAGCCATGATCGATGAGCTGGCGAAAAGCCAGTGGAACTGACAGAGTTGCGGCGGCTGCCACCAGAAGCGCTGAACCTGCGCCGAGCAGTCGCAGCCGATACGGGGCGAGGAACGGCGCGAGTCGTCCCAACACGCGCAGGCTTGCGCGACGCGCGGGCGGCGGGGTCTGAGTGCCCGCAGGCGGGGGGATCTGAGGGTTCATGTGCGGCCTGCGGCTTGGGCGAGCGCGGCCAGGGGCCCAGACTGATCGATGACGCGCAGGTGCGCAGCGATGGAGTCGACCAGTCGCTCGCTTGCCGTCAGATCCGCAAACAGGGGTTTGACGCTCAGCAGTGCGCGCGCAAGCATTTGAGGTTCAGTCCCCGCACTTTGAAGGCCTTGAGCTAGGGCATCGCCTATAGGGTCCTTAAGGCTGATGGGAGGGCGCAGCGTGCCGCCCCGCAGGCATTGCAGCCAGGCCGCCAGCGCCAGCCCCAGGATACCAACCGTGCTGCCCTGAGCCAGACGCTGTCGGATGGTCGGTAGCCAGCGCACCGGAATTTTCTTGGAACCGTCCGCGGCAATCTGCTCGGTTCGATGCGCCAATGCCGGGTTGGCAAAGCGCGTCAGCAACTGTCTGCAGTAGTCGGGAGCCAGCGGCTGCATGGAGCTCGGTAGAGTCGGGATGGCCTCATCCCACAGGCGTTCAACGGCTGCACGCAGGGCCGGCTGAGTAATCGCCTGGTCGACCGTGTTGAGTCCTGCCAGCAGGCCCGTGTACGCGATGAACGAGTGTGCCGCATTCAGCAGACGCAGCTTCATGTCCTCCCAGCCGCCGACGTCGTTGGCCAGTTGCACGCCGCTGGCGGCCAGATCGGGTCGTCCAGCGGCAAAGCGGTCCTCAACAACCCATTGCGTGAAGGGCTCGGTGCTTACCGGCCAGGCGTCGGCCAGGCCCGCGATGCGGTGCACGGTCTCGCGATCGGCATCGGTGGTTGCCGGCACGATGCGGTCGACCATCGAGCAGGGAAAGCTCACCCGCTGTTCAATCCATTGTTCGAGGGCGGTGTCACCGGCGGCTGCGACAAAGGCCAGCAGGGCGCTTCGCAGGGCCTTTCCGTTGGTGGGGAGGTTATCGCAACTCATCAGCGTGAGCGCCGCTTCAGGCGCCCGGTCGCGTCGCCGCGCCAGTCCTCGGGCCAGCCAGCCCAAGGCAGTGCGAGGCGCGACACCTCCGGCGCTGCCCAGGTCTGCGCTCAGGTCGGCGCCCGCGCCCGCTGCGAGGTCGGCGCACAGGCCCTGGCTCGATCGATCCAGCTGCCCCTGAGCATCAAGGCAATAGCCTTTTTCGGTGATCGTGAGCGAGACGATGCGCACGCGTGGATCGGCCAGCCGGGCCAGCGTCGTCTCAGGTGCGTCGCCGGCCAGCAGGCATTCGCGCAGGGCCCCGATGACGCGCAGCCGAGGTGCGCTCTGACTGCGTTCGATCAGCGTGTAAAGACCGTCCTGCACTTGCAGAGCATCACAGACCTTCCGACTGTGCAGGTTGATCCCGCAGATGCCCCAGGCGGAGTCACCCCGCTTGAGCGCATCATCAAAAACCACCGCCTGGTGAGCCCGATGAAAATTGCCAAGACCGAGATGGACGACGCCAATCTGAGCGGTGTGGGGAGACCAGACCGGACGTTCGATAGAAGTTGGCAGATGCGCGAGCGTTGATCGGGACAGACGATGATCTGGAAGGCGGACGGGCTGGGCGTCGGACATGGACGGTGCGACTCGAAGACGGGAAACCGAGCGCGAGTGTACCCGGTGGGTCGGCGTGCGGGTCGCGTGCTAACATGAAATCCACTCGTTCAACCGACAATCATCAATCACGGAGACACATATGCTCGAGTGCAAGGTGCACGGTGCGCTTGACCTGAGAATCGATGAGGTGCAAACACCCGTTCCTCAGTCTGGCGAGGTTTTGGTGCGACTGGGCGCCGCCGGCATCTGCGGGTCCGACATGCACTATTACCTGCATGGACGTGTGGGTAACTTCAAGATTCGCGAGCCGCTCACGCCCGGGCATGAGGCCTCGGGCGTTGTCCACGCGGTCGGGGCAGGTGTAAGTCGCGTCAAACCCGGCGATCGTATCGCCATCAACCCCTCGCGCCCCTGTGGGCGTTGTCCCGGCTGTCGCGAGGGTCGAGAAAATCTCTGCAGCAACATGCGTTTTCTGGGTAGTGCCAGCGTGTTTCCGCACGTACAGGGCATGTTTCGAGAGTTTTTTGTCATGCCCGAGTCGCAGTGTGTCCCGGTCGATGCCGACGTCTCGCTAGGCGAAATCGCCATGTCCGAGCCCCTGTCGGTGGCGCTGCATTCGGCACAGCGCGCCGGCAATCTTCTGGGCAAGCGCGTACTCATCACGGGTTCGGGCACCATCGGCTGCATGATGGTCCTGGCGGTTCGGCTTGCTGGTGCGGCCCATATCACGGTCACCGATGTGGTTGACCATCCGCTCGACGTGGCTCGCCAGTGCGGTGCCGACGCCACGGTTCGAATCGATAAATTACCGGCCGAGGGCAAGCTGTCTGATGTCACTGGCGAGCCTGATGTCGCCTTTGAGGTCTCGGGCGCCGGATCGGCACTGACCGCACTCATTGAGACGGTTCGTCGAGGTGGCATCATCGTGCAGGTCGGCACGCTACCGGCCGACGGTATGCATCTCATGGCCAATCAGATCATGGCGCGCGAGATCGACTTGCGCGGCTCGTTCCGCTTTGGCAATGTGTTTGATCTGGCTGTGCGCAGCATTGCCGAGCGCCGGGTTGATGTCCGTCCGGTCATCACGGGCGAGTATCCGCTTCGCGAGGCCGCTGCCGCGATTGAGCGTGCGCGCGACAAAAGCCGTAGCATGAAAGTACAACTGGTACCGGGTTGATTTTTCTGTCCATCACACATCGATCCAAGCAAGGAGACAACATGAAACTAGTGGCTTCCCTGATGATGTCGGCGGCGGTCTTTGCCGCCTCGGCGCTGCCTGCCGCAGCACAGACCAAGCTCAAGTGGGCCCACGTCTATGAGGCGTCCGAGCCTTATCACCGCTGGTCTGTCTGGGCGGGTGACGAGTTCAAGAAGCGCACCAATGGCAAGTATGAAATCCAGGTCTTCCCGGCCTCGTCGCTGGGCAAAGAAACCGATATCAACCAAGGCCTGCAGCTGGGTACGGTCGACATCATCATCTCGGGTCTGTCGTTTGCGGCCCGCAGCTTCCCGCGTATCGGCGTAGGCTACTACCCCTTCACTTTCCGCGACGGCAACCATCTCGTGGCCTGGTCGAAAAGCCCGGCGTTCCGCGAGCTGGCTGATGGCTACGAGGCCAAGACCGGCGTGCACATCACGTCCATGACGTACTACGGCGCGCGTCACACCTCGTCCAACCGTGCCTTCAAAGACTGTGCGGGCATGAAGAATCTCAAGATCCGCGTGCCCGATGTGCCGGCCTATATGGCCACGCCCAAGGCCTGCGGTGCCAATCCCACGCCGATTGCCTTCGCCGAGGTGTATCTGGCACTCCAGAACGGCACGGTTGAGGCGCAAGAAAACCCGTTGCCCACCATCGAAGCCAAGAAATTCTATGAGGTGCAGAAGCACATCATCCTCACGGGGCACATCGTTGATGCGGTGGCCACTCAGGTGGGGCCGCACATCTGGAAGAAATTCACCGACGACGAAAAGAAGCTGTTTACCGAAATCACACTTGAGGCCGCTGCCAAAGGCACGGCAGAAATCCTCAAGCGCGAGGTCGAACTGGTCGATGAGTTCCGCAAGAAGGGTCTCACCGTCACCGAGGTTGATCGCTCCGGTTTCCAGCAGGCAGTGCTTAAAGGCGTTCCGATGGAGTCTATGGGCTACAGCAAGGCCGACTGGGACAAAATTCAGGCCATCAAGTAAGCGTTGCGTGCAGCCTCCCCGGGTTCTGAGTCGTTTCGCGTACGCCCGGGCCCGGGCTTGATCCAGGCGAGCCGGTTCAGCTCGCCCGGGTCGTGTCTGCGCAGCTCAAGGGCATGCAAACGATCATGAGCGCCCCACAAGACAACGAACCCGTTCTCGATGAGTCGGGGCATTTCCATGCCACAGATGCACCGATCGACCTCAGCGAGTACCGATGGGAAGACTGGTTGACGCTGGTGGTCTTCTGGTCGCTTGCGCTGACCGTGTTCTACCAGTTCTTTACGCGCTATGTGCTCAATGACTCGGCCGCCTGGACCGAAGAAATTGCCCGCTACCTGTTGATTGTGGTTACCTTTCTGGGCGCCTCGATGGGTGCCCGGCGCAACACCCATATTCACGTTGAATTTCTGTATCGCTACCTGCCTCCCGTTGTAGGCAGGGCTTTATCGACCGCTGTTGATGTCGTTCGGGTTCTCTTTCTGGGCTATGCAAGCTGGCTGGCCATTGCACTGGTGCCGCGCATGGCTAATCTCAGCATGACGGTAGTCGATCTATCCATGCAGTATGTCTATGCTCTGGTCGCCGCAGGCTTCGTGCTCATGACCTGGCGGTCTTTGGGGCTTGCCATCGTCAACTGGCGACGCGGCTGGAGTTTGCTTGAGCGTCCCGGTGGCGATGACGAACCGCCTGCATCCGAGGCCGGCGCTCGAGCCCAGTCCGCATCGGGGGCCTTTAAATGAACAGCCTGTTTTTTGGATCGTTTCTGGCTGCCATGGCCACCGGCATTCCGATTGCCATCGCCATGGCGCTGGGTTCGCTGGTCTACATCTGGATCAGCGGCACCATCCCTCCCTTGACGGTCATCCATCGCATGGTGGGCGGCGTTGACAGCTTTCCGCTTCTGGCTGTGCCCTTTTTTATCCTGGCCGGCAACCTGATGAACTCGGCCGGTATCACCAACCGCATCTACAACTTCGCACTGGCTCTGGTGGGATGGCTCAAGGGCGGACTTGGCCACGTGAATGTGGTGGGTTCGGTCATTTTCTCGGGTATGTCGGGCACGGCGGTCGCCGATGCCGGCGGTTTGGGCACCATTGAAATCAAGGCCATGAAAGACCATGGCTATCCAACCGAGTTCGCGGTTGGCATCACGGCGGCCTCGGCAACGCTTGGGCCTATCATCCCGCCCTCATTGCCCATGGTGATTTACGGTGTGCAGGCCAATGCGTCCATAGGCAAGCTTTTTGCGGGGGGATTTCTGCCCGGGGCCGTCATGGCGCTGTTCATGATGGGCATGGTGGCCTGGTATGCCCACGTGCGTAAATATGGGGCTGATATCGCGTTCTCATGGTCGCGCATGGGTCGGGCGTTTGTCGAGCTCGCGGCGGTCATCATGGCTGCGCTGGTACTGTTCTATCTTTGGGGCAATCAAGAGCTCAGCGGGCTGGTGAAGTTCGGCATCCCGTTGGCGGTGGTGCTGGTGGTTGAC
>JBIKMC010000396.1:0-3020 GCA_044359405.1 Burkholderiaceae bacterium | reverse complement strand
ATACCGGAGAACGGCGCAGGCTCGAGCGCTGAGGCACAGTCAGGGTTTGTTGTCGCAGGTTAACTGCCTCAGAAGGCGAGGAAAGTATGCCCAGAATAGATGCGGTCCGACTTCGCTGGCGGTGTGATCCGCGAGCGCTTGATTCGGCGCTTGAGTCGTTCATCGATGAGACTGCTGATTCAACGGCTGAGTCAATGGTTGATACGACGGTTGACACCACGGTTGATACGAATGGTGGTGACGGTGCCTCCGTCGCTGTTGACGGCGCGTTTGGCGTAACTGCCGACAAGGGAATTTCCCTGTTGGGTCAGGACAGGGCAATCGAGTCGATTCGGCTGCTGTCTGACCTGGGTACCCCGGGATTCAATCTGTTCGTGCTTGCCGCGCCGGACGCTGATCACGTCGGTGCAGTACGCGAGCAGCTGCGGGTACACGCGCGCAAGCTTCGGACCCCGGATGAGTGGTGCTATGTCAATAATTTTGATGACCCTACACGACCGGTGTGTCTGCGGGTCCCGACCGGGCAGGCGATCCATCTTCGCGATGACGTGGCGCGGTTGATTGATGAACTGCGGGCCGCCATTCCTGCGGTCTTTGAGAGTGATGAATATCGCGCGCGAATCTCACAGATCGAGGGCGGCTTTGGCGAGCAGCAGGAGCGAGCGTTCACGGACCTGGTTCGCGAAGCCAAAGATCACGGGGTGGCTCTATTGCGGACACCGGGTGGATTCAATTTCGCACCGGCCCGCGACGGTGAGGTGATGCCCGCCAGCGAATTTGAGCAGCTTCCGATTGAGGGGCGCGACCAGACCGCCGCCCAGATCCGCCTGCTGCAGGAAAAGCTCGAGCAGATGCTTCGCCGGATTGTGGTTTGGCGTCGCGAGCGCCGCGAGGCTGTTCGGCGTCTAAATCAGGAGGTCATTCGGCTGGCGGTGGGACATCTCGTCGACGATATGCTGCGACAATTCGTGTTGCTTCCCGCGGTCGTCAATTGGTTGGAAAGCCTGCAGCGTGACGTCGTGAGCAATGCGCAGCTATTTCAACCTGAGTTGGATGCCACGCCTGCAAGTGCGTCGGGCATGAGCGAAGTACTACCTCCACTTCGGCGCTATGTGGTCAACGTGCTGGTGAGCACAGATACCGAGGGGGCGCCGGTCGTGTTTGAGGAGAATCCGACTCTGCACAATCTGATCGGTCGAATCGAGCATATCGCGCGATTTGGTGCGCTGGTGACCGACTTTGGCTTAATACGGGCGGGCGCTCTGCACCGTGCTGGCGGCGGATATCTGTTGTTGGACGCGCGCAGGGTTCTCATGCAGCCTTTTGCCTGGGACGCACTCAAACGCGCCTTGATGTCGCGCGAAATTCGCATCGAGTCACCTGCTCAGCTCTATGGTCTCGTCAGCACGGTGAGCCTCGAGCCGCGTCCAATTCCGTTCGAAGCCAAGGTGGTGCTGTTCGGCGACTGGCGACTGTTTTCGTTACTGCAGGCGCTAGACCCCGACTTTTCGCTGCTCTTCAAGATTGCAGCTGACTTCGGCGAGGATATGCCTCGGTCAAGCGACGCGGACGCGCGCTACGCGAATATGGTTCGCAATCTGAGCGTGTCGATGGGGCTGCGGTCCTTCGCTCCTGAGGGGCTCGGGCGATTACTTGAGTGGAGCGCTCGGCAGGCTGGGGATACCGAGCGGCTTAGTTTGCGGATCGGGCGGCTTAAAGATCTGATGGTCGAGGCCGACCTGATCGCTGGACAGCACAACCGTGGCCTGATCGGACACGATGAAGTCGAGCTGGCGGAGCGCGCGCGGATACGGCGCAGCGACCGACTGCGTACCCGGATGTTGGATCGGATCCTGGATGGCACTCTCAAAATAGACACAGAGGGCCGAACCGTGGGACAGGTCAATGGCTTGGCTGTGTTCAACCTTGCCGACTATTCATTCGGCTTACCGACCCGTATCACCGCCACAACCCGCCCGGGCGAGGGGTCGGTGCTGGATATTCAGCGCGAGTCGCAGCTGGGTGGCGCGATTCACACCAAGGGCGTGCTGATTCTGAGCGCGTACCTGGCTTCAAGATGGGCTGCACGCCATCCACTCGCCCTGAGTGCCACGCTCGTATTTGAACAGACCTATGGCGAAGTGGAGGGCGATAGCGCGTCGCTCGCCGAACTTTGCGCGCTGCTCTCGTCGTTGGCCTCATGGCCACTTGAGCAGCGTATCGCGGTCACGGGTTCTGTCAATCAGCTCGGTGAGGTTCAAGCCATCGGCGGCGTCAATGAGAAAATCGAGGGATTTTTTGACGTACTGACGGCGCGGGCCCATGAAGGCGCGGTGCTGATTCCGCGCGCCAACCTCAGGCATCTGATGCTTCGCGACGAGGTGCTTGAGGCGGCGAGGGCGGGGCGTTTCTCGGTGATTGCAGTGGACAACGTTGCCCAGGCTATGGCTTGGCTTACGGGTGCTGGTACTGACGAGGGCCAATCATTCCTATCGCACTGGCAAAAGCTTGAGGAGAGGGTGTCCGCCAGGCTGCGGGCCTTCGCGCAGGCACGGTCGCAGCAGGCCACGGGTGCGGTTCATGAGCGACGTCATCGAAAGGGGGTTGTCTGAGCGAGCCATCCACGCTCATCGGGGCGTCTCTGCAGGCTTGGCCCGCCTGTGTCAGACTTGAGGGCTTAGGCTTCGCCCGTTAGGCTGGTGAAGCGCCACATTCTCTCAAAGTCACCCTATGGCTCAATACGTTTACACCATGCATCGCGTCGGCAAGATTGTTCCGCCGAAGCGCCAGATTCTTAAAGATATTTCGCTGTCGTTTTTTCCCGGTGCGAAGATCGGCGTGCTGGGCCTTAATGGCTCGGGAAAATCCAGCCTGCTCAAGATCATGGCGGGCGTCGATAAGGACATTGAAGGCGATGCCGTGCCCATGCCCGGTATTCGCGTGGGCTATCTGCCACAAGAGCCGCAACTCGACCCTCAGGCCAGCGTACGCCAGGCGGTGGAAGACGGTCTGGGCGAGAT
>JBIKMC010000108.1:0-10667 GCA_044359405.1 Burkholderiaceae bacterium | reverse complement strand
CCATGCCGGCGTTGCCGTCGGATGCGACAGCCGTGACCGTGGTGACGCATCGCGGCCCACACTTCAATCTCATTCCCGATTTTGCCGGTACGAACTTCACCCTCACACTCAGTGCCGGCTCGGCGGGTGTGGTCAATGTCGGCAGCTCAACCAACGCAGCCCTGTTGACCACCCTTGGCATCACCGCGTCGGGCGACGGAACCTCGACCGCAACCCTTCAGGGCAGCCTGACTTCGCTCCAGAGCTATGTCGCAATACCGAGTGCCGTTCGGTATACGGTGGGCCCCGCCCAGAATCTGACGGTCACGCTCACCAGCGCCCCGCTCAGCAAAATCGCCGAGAACGCCAAGCCCGCGCCCTCAGCCGGCACGATCGTTTCCTATACCGCGACACCAGCTCGAGAGGGCGCGCCTGCGCAACCCGCACTCAATCTTCCTGCGACCTTCACGGTGCTGGACACCAACGGAAAGATCACGTTCGGATCCAACTCACTTGGGACAGCCGGCGCAAGCGATGTGCGCACCGTGGTGCTCACCACCAGCGCTGGAACGATCACGGCCAACGCGCTTGCCAGCAGCGGCGTAACGGCCACGGTATCTGGGACACCCCACACCTCGGGTAACGCCCCGGCGGCGTCTTCGGTATCGCTCAGCGGCACCGTTGCTGCATTGAACGCCTACCTCAGCACCGCGGACAAGCTGAGCTTCAACGGCACGGCTGGAACCTTCCCGACGCTCACTGTGCTGGTGCAGGCATCCGCGGGCAATCTGGTGTCGCAGGTACAGCAGCGTTCAACCCTGACCGTGTTGAATGCGGCATCTGGTCTCGCCACCTCGGTGACGCAGACGCTCGCGCCCGTTGGATTGACCAAGCTGCCGGCTTCGCTGCCCATTACTCCGAACAGCGCGTCGACCCTGGTGTTTGACGGGCTCGACCTTACCGGGGTCAGCAACGTCGAATCCCTGACGCTGACGGTCAGCTTGCCGGACAGCGCTGCACTAGCACTCGGCACCGGGCAAGGGTTGAGTTGGTTCAATTCCAGTAACGTGGTCCAGGCCTCGGCGCAACGCACCCTGACCATTACAGGGAGTGAATCGCTACTGGAGGGCGTGCTCAAGGGCACCTCAGGAAAGCTTGTGTACACCGGCGCCGCGCAGACTACCGCTAGCACTCCGGTGACCGCGACACTTTCCCTCACGCGAACCAACGGTACGACGTCGACTGTATCGGTGCCGGTGTCCACGCCTGCGCAGGCTACCGGAACCCCCGCAACGCTTGCGATACCGGCCGCCCGGATCACCACGCCCGGCGCGCTGCAGTCGCTGCCCTTTGGCTCGTCGGCACTCGCTGGCACCGGCAACGTGCTCCTGAACTTCGAAGCCACGGGAGGCGCACAGTTCGAATGGACGTCGAGCGGAAGCCTCAAAGCGTCCGCGTCCGCTGGCAGCACGCTTGCCGCCTCCGCAACCGCGGCTTCAAGCGTTTTGTTGTATGGCGATGTGGCTGCACTCAACGCCTACCTCCACGCTGGTAATTTGAAGCTTCGCTCTTCCGGCACTGACTCGATTACCGTCACCGTCACCGCAGGCGACTTCGTGTCGGTCAGCACCATACCTGTCACCCTGCAGAGCAACAGTGCACAAGCCAGAACTGGCCCAACGCTGGCGATTCCTGCTCGCTTCAACGTGCCCGTATCCACAGGCCTGCTCACGCTGGCTGCCGATGGTGTGCTCTATGCACCCACGAGCGGTACGGGGTCGGCGATTGATGTGCTGACGCTGACGGTCAGCATTCCGGACACGGTCGCGCTCACAGCGGGCAGCCAGGGCTTGGGCACCGTGACGAGTGCAGGCGCTGAAAGCACTCTATCGAGAACGCTTACGCTTTCTGGCACCGCGGCACAGTTGAACGCGATGTTGCTCGGCACCGGCAGTGCTGACCGCATCCGCTATGTCGGCCCGGTTTCTGCGCCGCTGGTGTTCTCGGTGACCGATGGCACATCGCTTGACGGCGTTCCGATCAGCTCAACGGTGACGTCGCTCGTCAATACCGTCAGCACCGTCATCACAGCAAACCCAGACGTTTCCGAGACCAGCGTAGCGTTCGCGTCGCTGCCCACCACGGTGTGGGTGATGCCTAATCGCGCCTCAGATCTTCGGTTCACCGGCGCCGCATTGTCAGGAGCGCTTGCCAATGGCACGGACGAGCTTAGATTGCGCTTTATACCCGGTACGGGGGCGGGGACGCTCACCGCGACTGGGACGGACACCGTAGCGGTTCATACGATCAACACGCACACCGAGCTTCGCGGCACGGCGTCGGCGCTTGCGACGTATCTCGCGGCAGCCGGATCGCTGCGTTACAACGGCGGCGCCACCAGCTACACGCTCGAGCTTCGGGACGCCCAGGACCAGCTCGATGCGGTGGTTGCTGTTGCAGTCGAGGTCGCCGAGCAGTCGCCGATCTCGCCATTCGATCCCGATTACCTGGCGGCGACCGCGCGAATGGTGCTGCCCGCGGGCCTGGTGGCAACACCGGGGGCGTTGCTGCGGGTAGAGCCTGCGGCTGCGAACGGCATCGCCTTCTACGGTAGCGGCATCATCGATCTCGATATCGAAGTGCCGTCCTCCTCGCTCACGATCGACACTACCGGCCGATTGATCAGCACCTCGACACCGAGCGGCACAAGCTGGACACGGCTGTCTGGCACAGCGTCCGAGCTCACTGCGCTGTTCGAGACGCCGTATGCCGTCAAGTTCAACGCCGCCACCGGCGGCGCGGCCATTCCCTTCCGACTGGTGCAAGGCGGCGCCACCGGATCGATCGCGGTGAGCGCCAAGGCTGTGTCATCGGCCGATCAGTTGACTCAGACCGCTCCGGCCCTTTCGCTCGCAGCGCTGCAACGCACGCCGGAATCGACTGCGGACACGGCTGCGACGCAGGGCGTATGGCTGCGGCTGGAGCTGAACTCGGCCACGCCCGCGACCGATACCGCCAAGGTACGGGTTTCCGGCCTCACTTCGTATGCGATCACCCAGGACGGCGTCACGGTTGACGTCACTGTCGCAACCGCGCCGGTCTTCAGCGGCACGGTTCAAGCGCTGAACAGCTATTTCGCGAAGGGTTACGCCACCTACGCGATTGCGGCGAACACAACGCAACCCATCACGGTATCGCTCCTCGACGGGAGCAACGCCGTGATCAGTTCGGCCGGCTCGTCGATCGCGGCATACAGCATTGCAACCGCATCCGTCCAGCAACAGCCTGGCCTGCCGGCCACCCTCTCGGTTTACAACACGAACACGGCGGCGTCGCCGGTCGTGTTGGCGGGGGATCTGATCACTGGCGTAAGCGGCGCGCTCGACGCCACGGTCACGATCACTGCACTCGACGGGGGCATCTTTACCGCGCTCGCCAGCGCGTCGGGTGCGAGCATTGTTGGCACGACGACCAGCGAGCTCACGGTAACGGGCTCTGTCAGTCAGATCAACGCAGCCCTCAAAGCGCTCGGCACGATCAGCTATCAGCGTACGGCCAGCACGTCTGACACCGAACGAATCCAGGTTCGCACGACCATTGGCAATACTGTTGCGCAGACGATCGCAACGCTGCCTGAAATGGTTGGCGTTGTATCGCCCACGCTTACCCTGCCGCAATCGGCCTCGCTGCTACCGAATACGAACAGCCCGGTGTATTTCGGCGACGACCGCTTGAGCTACGCGGGAAGCGACGAGCTTCGCTTTACGGTCACGGCCGCCAGCGGCGCGCTGAGCGCGGGCACTGCCTCGGGTAACGTCACGATTGAATCGGCTTCGGCCGGAAGCGTTGTGTTGCGCGGGTTTGCGAATGACCTTGATGTGTGGATCGGTCAGGGGAATATTCGGTACAACACCGAAAATGCCGCCCAGCTTACGGTTAGCGTCGAGTCTGTGAATGCAGCGACCCGGAGATCCGACGGCGAGGTCAGTATCGCCACGGCGACCGTACAGCAAGGGGTCGAGGCCGCTGCGCCGGTGGTCTTTATGTCCGATCGATTCCGGCTGTCGGCGGCGGGCACCACCACATTGGTCGCGGCCGCCCCGTTGTTCAATGTCTCGGACGAGCGCTCGATCACCGTCACAATGCGCGCGCCGACTACAGCCGGCGACTTCACGGTCTTCAGTGATGACGGAACTGGCAACGCAGATGGTGTGACTGTCAGCACCGCGACGGGTCTCGACGGTAAAGAGGTCGCAACCCTTGAGGGATCGGCTACCGCGCTCAATACGTTCTTCACCAGCGCTGGAAAGATCACCTACAACAGCATCGCGGGCGACATTGCAATCACGGTCTCCGCTGGGTCAGGTAACACCGCGCGCAGCCTCAATACGATCTTGCGCATGGAGTCGCCGGTGGGCGCTGCGACGCCGCAGATTGATGTCCTGCCGCAGAAGCTTCTGGTCACCAACGGATTCGCGAATCAGATCGCCTTCAGCGGACTGACCCTGACTGGCGCTGGCACGCTCACAGCCACCTTGACACTGCCGTCGGGCCTCACGCTGTTGGCGGGTCAGGGCTGGTCTGGCCCAGATGCCGGCGGGGTTGATGCGAGCGTCTCGGATGACGGCAAGACGCTCACGCTTGAAGGCAGCGCCGCCAATCTTCAGTCCTATCTCTCCGGCACCAATCGGGTCGTCTACAACGGGCCTGGGAAGTACAACAGCGCGCCAGTGCCGGTCACGCTGACCGTTGCCAATGGAGTGAATCAGTCGAGTGTAGCGATTGAACTGGATGAGCCGGTTCAGCCCTCCACCACCGATCAAAACATCCGTCTGCGGCTGCAGGCGGCGGATCCGGATTCAACTGATCCAGGATGGGTCAAGCTGATCGTTCCGCGTCTCGGTTCGACCGACACAGGGCGACTGATTTACACCTCGGATACCGCAACCGGTCAGGTGGTATTCGTTGAAATCGAAGCCCCGCGCAGTGCGCTGAAGATCGCAGGGCTTGAAAGCGGCGACTACGGAGAGTTGGTCGACGGCGCAGTAACGGTTGCGGAAGGATCGACTATTGCCGTTGGCGACTCGTCCTTCGAGGCCGTTCGCTTTATCGGGACAGCGGACGATCTCAACGAGTTCTTTGCCGCCACGACGGCAAACGTCCGCTATGACGCGAGCACGGGTGCGGCGTCGGTTGCCATTCGTGTTGGCTCGTATTCGATCGCGGTAGCGGGCGCAACGCCCACAGTGGGTCAGATCCTGACCGTCAACGGTGTTGCCACAGGCCCCGTCAGTTATACCGTGGTGGCGAATGACCTGACCGCGAACGGCAATGGCAGTGGCGAGCCTGCGTCACTTGCGCAGGCCCGCGCCAACATCGCGGTGAAGCTTGCCGCAGCGATCAACGCAGCCACGGGTACGCAGGTCACCGCAAGCGCCTCCTCTTCGCCCGCAGCCGGCACGGTGCTGCTCGCCCCGCTGGATGCTCCGATCACCATCACCACCAGCGTCGCCGGTGGTGAGATTGAGCTTGCAGTGCTTGGCACCACACAAACCCGTGGCCAAATTCCGATTGTGCGTCCCGCAGGGTCGGGTGTGCAGTTACGACTCGCTCAGCAGTATGTGTTCTCCGATACGCAGCTGCCGTTCCTCACCTTCCCGTCCAATGCGCTGACCACGAGCGACGCAACCAAGGTCATCACGGCAACGCTCTCGGTCAGCGCCGGGTCGCTTAGCTGGTTGAATGTCGCTGGCCTGACGCTGCCCGTGGGCACGACGATCTCTGCCGGCAACCAGTTCGGCTCGGGTACGTCGCTGACGATTACCGGCACGGCTGCAGCGCTCAACAGCTGGCTCTCCACAGCGGGCAATCTGGCGTATACCGGCACTCAGGCAGCTACGCTGACCTTCCTGATCAACGCAGCGTCTTCGGCGGGTGGACCGGTGGTGTCGTCAACGATTCCGTCGAGCCTGTTCATCAGGCCTGCGGCAACGCCGACCGTTTCGCTGGGGGCGCCTGACACATTGACGCTTGCGCCGAATGCGTCGGGGGTTGCCACGATCGCGTTTGCGCGAGACCTGATCACGGCATCGGGCGGCACAGGTGCGCTGGTCGTCACGCTGATTGCACCGACCGACGGCACCTTCCCGAACGTGTTCAACGACGACACCGTATCAGCGAACGCAGATGGTGTGACCGTCACGACTGCGCTCACGGTGAATTCCCGCAACGCGGTGCAGCTTGCCGGCTCGGCTGCCGATCTCAACCGCTACTTGAGGGCGGTGGGCAACCTGAGCTACTCGGGCCCTGGCGAGCAGCAGCTTGAATTGCGGGTGACCAACCCTGGCACAGTCAGCGGGATGAATACCATCTCCACCGCCCGCATCCTTCTCGACAACCCGGGCGCTCGGGCCATTCCGCGCCTTGCGCTCCCCACCACGGTGACCCTGGTGCCGGGCGCGGACTCGCCGCTCACGCTCGGCGCGGTATCGAATACCACCAACTGGCTGCTCGGCGTGTCGTCGGGTGCAACCAATGCCGGTGATGCGCTGGTTCAGGCAACGATCACCGCCTCAGGCGGCGTACTGTCCTCGCTCGACGAGGCCGACGATGATGTGACCGTCTCCGGCGCCAATGCCACCGCCATCACGTTGACCGGCTCGGTGAGCGAGCTCAGCGCCTGGTTGAACGCAGGTAAGCTGCGACTGCGCACCGACATCGCACGCACCGTGAGCGTTGAACTGCGTCGCACGGCTGCCGCAGGCGACACGCTGTCGGCGCTCGACGCCACGCTGCTCGCCACCGGTGGCTTCTCGGTGGATCTGCACCAGCCTGCCTCCACGCGCCTCACCAGCCCCACAGTCAACCTGCCCGGCAGGCTCTCGGTGCTGGCGGATACCGACAGCGCGCTGACCCTCGGCGCAGCCGCCTTCGGCACGACCCCCGGCGGCACCTCGCTCACCGTCACGCTCGCGGCCACCAGCGGCGCGATCAACGTTGCCACGCTCGCGGCGAACGCAAGCGGCACGCTGCCCGTGACGGTCGGTGGCAACACACAGCTGGTCGCCGTCTCGGCCTTCACCACGGTGTCGTCCGGTGGCACGCGAAGCTTTACCGGCTCACCCGCTGCGCTCAGTGCGCTGTTTGCTGAAGTCGATGCGGACGCGCGTGTGTTTGTGAACGGTTCCGCGCAGCAGTCGCTGACGGTGACGACGGCGTTGGTCGAGAACACGGCCACGGTCGCCTCCACCACCGCCACCATCGAGCTGTATGGTGCGCTCGAGGCCGCTCTCAACCAAGACGTGCCGGTGCTCACCCAGCTGCCGACCACGCTCTGGGTCACCCCAGGCACCGACACCACCTTGCGCTTTGACCAGGCGGTCGTGGAAGGCGTGGCCTCCGACACCACGCTCGAATTGCGCCTGGCGCTTCCCGCCACGGGGCTCACGCTCGGCGCTGGCGAAGGCCTTGCGCTGGTAGCGCCCGAGGGTGGCGCGCTCGCGGTCACGGTTGTCACTGCAGAGACCAACGCCAGCACGCTGGTTGTTCGTGGCACCGCGGCCCAGCTTTCGGCGCTCCTGGCGGCCGAGGCGAGTGCAGGCCGTATCGTCTACAAAGGCCCGGGCAAGCTCGACAACAACCAGTCGATCGAACTTGGCGCCGAGCTTCGCGCCATCAGCACGCCGGCGGGCCTCGAGGCAGCGCAGTCCAAGGTGGCGATCACGCTGTCTGCCGCCCTCCAACCCTCCGCCGTCAACGCCGGCGCGCACAAGGTGCTCGATGCCACGGTGGAAGTCACACCCGGTGCGTTGGTGCCCATTGTGTTCGCCAGCAACGCCTTCTCGGGAAGCGGCGAGCTGCAGGTCACGCTTGCGCTCAATGATGCTTCGGGCGTCGAACAGCTCGCCTGGGCGGCCGTGCCAGGCGATCTCCCATCGTCGCTCTCGCTCGCCACAGGCGACGGCTTCACGACGCCGGTCACTACGGCGGGAGTCGGTACCGTGCTGCGCCTCACAGGCGAGGCAGGTGCCATCAACGCCTATCTGTCGCAGGCGGGCCGGCTCAAGGTTCGCGCCGACGCCGACGCTACGATCACCGTCACTACTGTGGCGCCAGGCGCCACAGGCAGCACTGCAGACGACATCACCAGCGTCTCGACCATCGCGATCGATCATGTGCCGGTGCCTGCGGCTGTCGCTGGCGTGCTGCCGCAACTGGGTCTCACGCTGCCCGCGCAGTTCACCACCGCGGCGAGCGCCACAGTGGAAGCGCCGCTCGCCATCGCCCACCCGCCGCTTACGGGCACCGAGAGCGAAGCGCTTGCGATCGAGCTCTCCGTCAACGCGGGCGCGCTTGCCGCCCAGGCCGGCACCGGCATCACGGTCGTGACCGCCTCGGGCACCACCATTCGCGTGTCGGGCATGCTTGCCGACCTGAACGCCTGGTTCGCCGACGGCGGCGCACGCTATACCGGCCCGGCTACAACGCTCTCGGTGAGCTTTAGCCACACCGTGGGCGCGGCCTCGCAGACGCTTTCCGGCAGCGTGCTGCTCAAGCCCTCCATTGCGCCAGCCCCTGCACTCGCGGTCGCGGCCTCGTATCCGGTGGCCGTGGGCAACGGCGCGGCCAGCCTCATGGTGGGCGGTTCCGCGATCAGCGGCGGCGCCGCGCAAGTATCGGCCGTGTTCACGGTGGCTTCGGGCAGCTTCGAGACGCCCGATACGACAGGCCTCGTTTCGGCGGTTCGAAGCAACGGCAATCAAACGCTCACGCTCACCGGGTCGACGTCACAACTCAACGCCTGGCTTGCGGCGGGCAAGCTGCGCTACCAATCCGCTGCCATGGCGGCGGGGGCATCGGCTTTGCTGGATCTGGTCGTCACCAATGTCGATGCGGGCGATGTCTCGGGCCTGCCGCGCTTGGCCACGGCGAGTATCGCCCTGGTGGCGACCGCCGCTGCCGAGACCACCGGCCCCGCCACCCTGGGTCTTGCGCTGCCCGAGAGCCTGCGCGCGCTGTCCACCGCGGGTGCGGTAACTGCGCTGACCCTGCCCGGCACGCCGTTCGCAGGTGCCACCGGCGACCCGGCCGCGACGGGCGATGACTACACGCTCACGCTCACCGTATCGCAGGGCACGCTCTCGGTGCTGTCGGGCACGCTCGCCGATACCGATGTCGATTCAAATGAGCTCGTTGTCTCTGGCGACGTCGATGCGCTCAATGACTTCATCACCAGCGGGGCGTTGGGTTACAGCGGCACGGGCGGCACGCTCAGCGTTCTGCTGTCGCGCGGCGCGCAGTCGGTACGCGGCGCAGTCGCGCTCGGTGCCACCACCACGCTCGCAGCACCGACCAGCCTGCTGCCGGGCGCCATCGGCGTGGCGCCGGATGCCGCCAGTCCGATCGTGTTCGGCACCAATGCATTCGGTAGCGGATCCAACCCGGTTCAGGTGACGCTCTCGGTGCCATCCGACGGCACGTTTGCGGCAACGGGCGTGGGCACGCCTGGCACCGATGCCAATGCGGTGCTGGTGACCGGTAGCAACACCTCTCAGATCGTCTTCGCTGGTAGCGCCTCCGCGCTCAGCAGTTACTTCTCGGATGCATCGCGCATTGCCTACACCGGCCTTGCCACGCAGCTGATGACGGTGCTCACCGAGCGCCGCACCGCCGATCCAGTCACCACGCTGTCTTCAACGCGTTCGAGCGTGCAGCTCTATGGCGCCTCGCGCCTGAGCGAGGCCGCACCGGTAATTACCGGTCTGCCAAGCCAGCTCTGGGTGACCGCCAGGACCGCCTCGGATCTGCGTTTCACGGGCGCAGCGCTCGCCAACGCCTCGGCCGACGAATTGCTGACACTGACCCTGTCGGTGCCGGCTGCAGCCGATCTGGCGCTCGATGCCACCCTGAACGAAGGACTCTCCGCGAACGCGGGCGGCGGCGTGACCGTCAACAGCACGCTCAGCAACGCGCGTACCCTTGTTCTGCAAGGAACAGCCAGCAATCTGCAGGCATTCATGGCTGCTGCCGATGCCATCCGCTACAAGGGCCCCGCAATCGCGAGCGACAACGCCCCGCTCGAACTGGGTGTGCGACTTGAGAATACGGTCGCGGCCTCGACGGTGAACGTGCTGCTCGCAGCGCCGACCCAGCTTGCCACCGCCAATGCCGGCGGCATGATGCGTCTGCCGGAGGGCGTCATTGCCACGCCAGGCGCACTCGCCACCCCCGCCTTCGGTGCGAATGCCATCACCGGCACGGGCCCGCTCACCTTGCGTTTGACCGCCACCGCGGCCTCGACGCTGGTGTGGCAGTCCGACGCTGCGCTGCGCGTCGCGGCGGGCGGTGCGCTGGTGGCAGAGGGCTCCGGCAGCACACTCACGCTTTACGGCACCGCCGCGGAACTGTCGGCCTGGCTGCAGGCGGGCAAGCTCAAGCTGCTCGCCACCGGCACCGGGTCGGTCGCGGTTGAACTGGAGTCGACGCCCGCGGCGGGCTCCGCGCCCGTAGTGAGTTCGGGCACCTTCACTGTGGGTTACAGCCCTGCACAGTCGACGGTAGCAGGCGCCGCGCCGGTTCAGCTTCGTCTGCCGCTCGCGCTCACTGTGCAGTCGGGTGCTGCCAGCACCCTCGCGATCGCGGGTTCGACTGCATCGCGTGTGGGCACAGCCACCGACACGGCCCTGTCG
>JBIKMC010000394.1:0-3029 GCA_044359405.1 Burkholderiaceae bacterium | reverse complement strand
CTTTAACCCCTCCCGATCCCACGGCCAGATTTCATCGCCCCACCGGTTCTTCACCTTGCGCACCATCTTATTGGACAGGGTGTCGGTGATTCGGTTGATGAGCGCCACCGACTTTTGAGCATATGGGGACCGCTGCTCTGCCTTCCACGCATAGGTCAGCCCCTCGTTCAGCGCCATCCCCCGATGGCCAGTGCAAATTCCCCTGTCTGTGGCCACCCCAAACTCCTCCAGGCAAGGACGTTGGGATTATGACAGTTCAGTGCTGATGGCCAGTCGATTGGCGGCCTCCTTGAGCCTGTAGCTCCTGCCTTCAAATTCGAGCATCGAGCAACGGTGCATCAGGCGGTCAAGGATGGTGGTGGCCATGGTGACATCCTTGGGCTGTGGGGGCACCCTGGGTAGGCGATTGCCGATTCGCGTCGCCTTGCCATCCCGGTGGCGAGTGATGAAGAGGGGCGAGCTAAGCCTACAACGCCGTGCGCGGCCGGTAGAGGCCGTGACACCACCCGACGTGAATCGGGCGACGACGTTGGTCTGAAACCGCCCTGAGATCCGTCCAACGACGATTTGCATGAGCTGATCACCGAGCGCTGCCATCGACGGGTTTTGCCACAACGCCGACTTCGCCGAAGTCGGCGGACGGGCATACCGGGCGAGGATGGAGGGCTAGCATTGAATCGCTCGACCAGGCGGAAGATCACCTGATCTTTTCGGCCATCACCGACGACGGCGAACCGCTAGAGGAAGAAATTGCGAAGCGGCTCATGACCCTGCCTTGCGCTTCAGCCCCACGCCCACTAGCGGAAGGAGCCAAGGCGGATGGCGTACTCGATGACTTTAGGCAGCGCGAGGAGTTGATCGCGGTCATCGAAGGCAAGCTGAACCAAGCGACCACGTTGCAGCCATTGTTCATGCTTCGTTGGGCACTTCACGGATAATGGTAGCCAATACCAATATGGGAAGTTCAGCATTGCGCTCTGCTGCGCCGTCTCGCCAGCGCCGACTTCTGAATGTCGGCGGGGCTCAGTGGCTGCAAGTCGTAAAAGGTAATGGAGACTGCCATGTCGGCAACAAATTTCAAGACCGAAAACAACACCTACCGGAAACTGATCGGTAACGGGCTGACTTACCGAATTCCGCGATTCCAGCGCGACTACAGTTGGACGGATGAGGAGTGGGAAGACCTCTGGTCCGACATTCTTGGAACCATTCAGGAAGGAGGCGAGCCAGCCCATTACATGGGCTATCTCGTTTTGCAGTCGCAAGACGAAAAGACCTTCGACGTCATTGATGGACAGCAACGGCTGACTACATTGAGCCTGATCGTCCTGGCTGTGCTCAAAAATCTCCAGCGACAGGTGGATGAGGGCAAGAATCCCGACCAAAACAAGCAGCGGCTAGAGCAAATCCGTAATACCTATGTCGGCTATTTGGACCCGGTGACCTTGGTCACGCGCAGCAAGCTGACGCTCAATCGTAACAACAACGATTACTACCAGACCTATCTGGTGCCGCTCGGCCATTTGCCGGTGCGTGGATTCCGCGCCTCCGAACATGCCCTGCGCAAGGCTTTTGAATGGTTTGAAAAGCGCGTCAGGGACTACGCAAGAAAACAGGGCGGCGACGAAGGTGTGGCGTTGGCCACCTTGGTCGAAACCATGAGCGACCGGCTCTTCTTCACGGTCATCAGCGTTACTGACGAATTGAACGCTTACAAGGTCTTCGAGACCCTGAACGCCCGAGGCGTGCGCCTATCCTCCACCGATCTGCTCAAGAACTATCTGTTCTCGGTGTTGCATAAGCAAAACGAGCATCCCAACGAAATGAAAGCACTCGAAGATCGCTGGGAATCCATGGTTTCGCGCATGGGAGCCGAGAGTTTTCCGGATTTTCTGCGCAGCCATTGGAATAGCCGCAAGACATTCGTGCGTCAGTCCGATCTGTTCAAGACTATCCGCAACAAGGTTGCCGACCGCGCCGCTGTTTTTGAATTGCTACGTGGAATGGAAGAGGATATGGACAGCTATCTGGCGCTGACCAATCCGGAAGCTTCCCACTGGCCTGTTCAACTCAAAAGCCATGCCCAGCAACTTCGCATGTTCAAGGTGCGCCAGCCCTTCCCGCTGATCCTGGCCGCACATCGCACGCTGCTTGCCGATCAGTTCGCCAAGGTCTTGCGGGCCTGCGTGATGATTGCCTTCCGCTACAACGTCATCGGCAATTTGCCGACCAACGAGCAGGAGCGCGTTTATTACGCAGCGGCGCAAAAACTGAATCAGGGCGCCGCTGGCAATTCCCAACAATTGCTCGAAGCCTTGCGGGAAATCTACCCGAAAGACGACGCCTTCAAGGCGATTTTCGCCGACAAGATTATCCGCACCACCGATGCCCGCAACAACCGTGTCGTCCGCTACATCCTCTGCGAACTGGAACGACAGCATGATGGCACGGATAATGATTTCGAAAGCGATACGTTCAACATCGAGCATGTGTTGCCGCAAAACCCCGAGGCCGGCTGGGAGCAATTCACCGATGAAGAAGCCGAGGCCATGGCCTACCGTATCGGCAACATGGTCCTGTTGGCGAAAGGCGCCAACAAGGACATCGGCAATAGCGCCTATGGCGGCAAACGTCCGGTCTTGCAGGCCAGCGACTTTGGCTTGACGAGAAAACTGGCCGAGGACAACGCCGACTGGACGCCGGAGCGTATCGCCGCTCGTCAAAAGGCTTTGGCAAAGCTGGCTACCTCGATCTGGCGTATCGACCAGCTTTCCTGACGGGCTCTCGCAGACGCTCAACCTGATTTGATGCTGATGCCGAGCCGGAACTTGCGATCGAAATCCTCAACCGCGCTGCTAAGCCCCCGGCTGAGCCTGTGCAGCCATGAAGACCTACTTACGTCGTATGCGTCCGGCGAAACCCTCTGTGATTGAGGCCGAGCGGAGAGGCCGTTGGTGTACACGTGTCCACTTAGCGCTAAGTGGACACGTGTACGCTAAGCGGCGCTGGAGACAGGTTTGGGTGGCTGC
>JBIKMC010000393.1:0-3031 GCA_044359405.1 Burkholderiaceae bacterium | reverse complement strand
CGGGACACGTGTACAGCCCCGCGTTCATTACGGTGGGAGCGCGCAAGTTCGCCAGCCAACCCGAGGACATTCGCCGGGCGCTTGAAGAAGCCGCCCGCGAGACCCAGGTTTTCGTCTACGAAACCGCCGTTCGTTCGGAATCTGAACTGCTGACCAAAATTCGCCAGAGCGGCATACAGGTCAACGAGGTCAACAAGGACGCCTTCATCGCTGCAAGCCGTGGCATTTACGAAGAGTTTGGCAAGGAAGTCGCGGGCGCCAAAGCACTCATCGATAAAGCCGTTGAACTGGGCAAGCAGTAAGCAGGACGCCACGCCATGACTTCAGCACCAACGCAGGGCTCAGGCCTCGCACGATTTAAAGATGCCTATGGCCGCCTGCTTGAGTGGGTGGTTCTGGCACTGATGATCATCCTCGCGATCGAGGTCATTCTCGGCATTGTCTTTCGGGTGATCGGTTCGCCTCTGGTCTGGTACGACGAGATGGCATCGGTGCTGCTGGCGTGGCTCACCTTTTATGGCTCGGCACTCGCCTCGGTCAAGCGCGGGCATATCGGCTGCCCGGAGCTGATCGATCAGTTGCCGGCGGCGACGCGCCGCAGAGTGAACATCTTCAGCCAGATTCTCGTCATCGGTTTTTTCGCATTGCTGGGCTGGGTGGGGGCCTCCATCCTGCCCATTCTTGCGGACGAAATGCTGGTCAGCGTTCCCTGGCTTTCAGTCGCTGTCATTCAGTCAGTCATTCCGATCTCATCGGCCCTGATTCTCATCGCAGAGGTCATTGCCCTGATTGATCTCATTCGCCAGACGCCACAGTCGCATAACGCGGCGCTGGCCGACGGACTGCACTGAGGCGCACACCATGATCACGATGTTCGTGCTCTTCGCAGCGGTGCTGCTATTGGTCCTTCTCAATGTGCCTATTGCGGTTTGTCTAGGCATTGTGGCGGTCGTCGCCATGCTCGCCATGCAGGGCGTCGACTCTCTGCCCAATATGGCAGTGGTTATCTACAACGGGGCCACGAATTTTCCGCTGCTGGCCATTCCCCTGTTCATCCTGGCTGGCGCCATCATGAATGCCTCGGGCATCTCGCAACGCCTCATCGCCTTCGCGTATGCCCTGTTCGGCTGGGTCCGCGGCGGGCTCGCCCATGTCTCTATCGGCGCCTCGTTGTTTTTTGCCGAGATCTCGGGCTCTGCTGTGGCGGATGTGGCGGCACTGGGTTCCATCCTCATTCCCGGCATGAAAGAAAAGGGATATCCCAGCGCTTACGCCGCCGCCGCGATGTCTTCAGCTGCAACGCTGGCCGTCATCATTCCACCCTCCATTCCCATGATTCTGTACGCGGTCATGGCCGAAACTTCGGTGGTGCAACTATTCGTGGCGGGCGTGGTACCTGGCCTGATCGGCGCCATCGGTCTGATGCTGATGGCCAGCTATCTCGCGCACCGCTACAACCTGCCCAGCGATGAGCGATTCTCGATGTCACGCGTGCTCAAGACCGGACGCGAGGCGCTTTGGGCCTTCGCACTGCCCATCATCATTCTGGGCGGCATCTTCGGCGGTCTGGTCACCGCCACCGAAGGGGCCGCACTCGCTGTCGTGGCCGCTCTGTTTGTCGGTCTGGTCATCTACCGCGAGCTCAACATGAAACACCTGCGCGCGGCCATCATCGAAGGCGGAACGCAGACCGCGGTTGTCATGCTTCTGGTCGCGACCAGCGCCTTGCTTGGGGGCTTTCTTACCGAGGCACAGGCACCACAGGCTCTGGCCAAGGCGGTTTCAGACTTCACCAGCAACAAGTGGGTGGTGCTGGCTCTGCTTAACGTTCTTTTCTTGTTTCTGGGCATGTTTCTGCACTCCGCCGCCGCCATTATTTTGGTCGTACCCATCGTCATGCCGCTGGTTAAAGCCGTCGGTATTGACCCCGTACACTTTGGCCTCATCGTCACCGTCAATCTGGGCATCGGTCAACAAACACCGCCAGTGGCCAGCGTGTTGATGGTCGCGAGTTCAATCGCCAAAGCCTCGGTCTGGGAAGTGACACGGGTCAATGTGTGGTTCATTGGCGTGTTGCTGACCGTGCTCATGCTCATCACCTACGTACCCGTGACGGGAATGGGTCTGGTCGACCTCTTTTATCGATGAATCTATGAGCACTCAAAATCCACCCCTGGAAGGCCGAGTCGACCTCGCACTTGAAGACGCAGTTGCCTGGGTTACGTTCAATCGACCCCAGGCCCGCAATGCCATGACCTGGGCCATGTATGAGCAGCTTGCCAACATCTGTGCCCAACTCAAGCAATCGTCCCAGGTACGCGTTGTCCTGTTTCGCGGCGCGGGTGACGAGGCCTTTGTGGCTGGTACCGACATCGCCCAGTTCCTTCAATTCGGTGCAACGGGTGACGCGGGCGCCGACGGTTTGGCCTACGAACAACGCATCGATGAAACGCTGCATCATTTTGCGACGCTACCCATGCCCACTGTGGCACTCATCGAGGGCTGGGCAGTTGGCGGCGGTCTGGCTCTGGCAGCTGGGTGTGACTTCCGTATTGGTACACCGTCCGCACGCTTTGGAGTGCCGATTGCCCGAACGCTGGGCAACTGCCTAGCCATGGCCAACGTTGCCCGACTGGTCAGTGCGTTCGGCGAACAGCGCATCAAACGCATGCTGATGCTGGCGGAGATCGTAGGCGCGGAAGAAGCGCATACCTGCGGTTTTCTGCATGAGATCCGTCCGGCTGACCAGATCGAATCCGCTGGACGCGAGCTGGCGCAGCGGCTGGCAGCGCTCGCACCCGTCACTCAGCGAGTCACCAAGGAAAGCCTGCGACGCCTCGTCAAGCATCGGCTGCCCAACGACGAAGACCTGATTCGCCTCACTTACGGCAGTGCTGATTTTCGCGAGGGGGTCGAGGCTTTTGTGGCCAAGCGGCCGCCGCGCTGGCAGGGTAGATAGCGCGCGCTAATTCGCGAAGCCTGGCGGCAAGGCCAGTGGTAGCTCGAGGGGCGATATAAATATTACATGTTC
>JBIKMC010000392.1:0-3037 GCA_044359405.1 Burkholderiaceae bacterium | reverse complement strand
CCGCACCCCAATATGAAATCGCATATGCCCGATGACGGACACCTGGTTGATGTCATTCCCAGCATTGCACCCACACCCGAGTTGCAGCAAAAACTATTGGTGGACAATCCCATACGCCTGTACTGGGCTGACTGAGCGGTGCGTGGCGCGATCGACCCTTATGTGACATCTACCCAGCGGAGAACGTTGTGGCACTTGTAAAGCCTTATCTCGACATACCGGGAACCATCATTTTTGATGCTGATCAGTCACGCAAGGGCTATCACCTGAATCAATTCTGCATGTCACTCATGAAAGCGGGCAATCGCGAACGCTTCAAGGCGAATGAACGCGCCTATCTCGATGAGTGGTCCATGACCGAGCCGCAAAAGCAGGCCGTGCTTGCGCGTGATTTCAATCGCATGCTTGAACTGGGCGGCAATATTTATTTCCTGGCCAAAATCTTTTCGACTGATGGCCAAAGCTTTGAGCTGGCGGCATCCCGCATGACGGGCATGACCCAGGCCGATTATCGGGCGATGATGATTGCTGGTGGACGTTCGCCCGACGGTAACCGTTTTATCGGGGCGCGGTGACATGGCACGTATTAGCGCAGGTGTTTTTACATCGCACGTGCCTGCCATTGGCGCGGCGATCGACAATGGTCGTACGGGCGAACCTTACTGGCAGCCGCTGTTTGCCGGCTATGAGTTTTCACGCCGGTGGGCCGAGCAGAATCGGCCTGATGTAGTGGTGTTGGTTTACAACGATCATGCCAGCGCGTTCAGCCTTGAGCTCATTCCCACCTTCGCCATCGGTTGCGCCGAGCGCTTTGAGCCGGCTGATGAGGGCTGGGGGCCACGCAAGGTTCCACCGGTCATTGGACACCCCGAACTGGCGGCGCACATCGCCCAGTCGGTCATCCTCGATGAATTCGATCTCACCATCGTTAACCGCATGGATGTTGATCACGGGCTGACCGTACCCCTGTCGCTCATGTATGCGCAGCCACAGGTCTGGCCCTGCCGGGTTATTCCCCTGGCGGTGAATGTGGTGCAGTACCCGCCGCCCACCGGTAATCGCTGCTACCAGCTGGGCGCCGCTCTGCGTCGGGCGATCGAAAGTTTTGATGAAGACCTTACCGTTCAGCTATGGGGTACCGGTGGCATGAGCCATCAGCTGCAGGGCCCACGGGCTGGCCTGATCAATCAGGCGTTCGATAATCGGTTTCTTGATCGATTGGTCGACGACGCAGCCGGCTTGGCGCGTATTCCACACATCGATTACGTGCGAGAGGCAGGCTCGGAAGGCATTGAGCTGGTGATGTGGCTGATTGCCCGTGGTGCGCTCGATGAGCGGGTCCGAGTGCGCCACCGTTTCTATCATGTGCCCGCGTCCAATACGGCCGTGGGCCATCTCATTCTTGAAAATGACCGCGCCTGACAGGCGCTTGCTCGGGAGTGATTCATGAAAGTCTGTCTGGCAGGTGCTGGCGCCTTCGGTACCAAACACATTGAGGCGATGCGAAACATCGCCGGCGTTGAGGTCGTGTCAGTGGTTGGGCGAGAGCTGGATAAAACCCGAGAGTTCGCCGCCAAGTTTGGGGTATCGCATGCCTGTACTGACCTGGCCGAGAGCCTGGCCCTGCCCGGGCTGGATGCGGTGATCCTGTGCACGCCCACGCAGATGCATGCGGCCCAGGCTATTCAGTGCATGCGCGCCGGCAAGCATGTTCAGGTTGAGATTCCACTGGCTGACAGCCTGGCCGACGCCCAGGCGGTACTCAGGGTTCAGCGCGAGACCGGGCGGGTGGCGATGGTGGGGCATACGCGGCGGTTCAATCCCAGCCATCAATGGATTCATCAGCGCATCCAGGCCAGCGAACTTCGTATTCAGCAGATGGATGTACAAACTTACTTCTTTCGCCGCACCAACATGAATGCGCTGGGCCAGCCCCGAAGCTGGACCGACCATCTGCTGTGGCACCACGCGGCCCACACCGTCGACCTGTTTCAGTATCAGACAGGCGAGCAGGCCTCCAAGGTGCATGCCATGCAGGGCCCCATGCACCCCCAGTTGGGCATCGCCATGGATATGTCGATCCAGCTGAAAGTGCCGGGCGGTGCCATCTGCACGCTGTCACTGTCGTTCAATAACGATGGGCCGCTGGGCACCTTTTTTCGCTACATCTGCGATAAGGGTACCTACCTTGCCCGCTATGACGATCTGTTCGACGGCAAGGACAACCGCATCGATGTTTCTAAGGTCGACGTATCGATGAACGGCATTGAATTGCAGGACCGTGAATTTTTTGCCGCGATTCGCGACGGCCGCGAACCTAACTCAAGCGTAGCCCAGGTGCTGCCGGCTTATGAGGCCCTGCACAGGCTTGAGCAGACGCTTTAATTGCTTCAACTCTCCTGGGCCGGGATGATTTTTTGAAGCTCGCCCGACTGATACATCTCTTGCATGATGTCCGAGCCGCCGACGAACTCGCCCTGAACATAAAGCTGGGGGATGGTGGGCCAGTTGGAGTATTCCTTGATAGCCTGACGGACCTCATCGTCTTCGAGCACGTTGACGGTGACCAGATTGCGGACGCCGCATGACTTCAGAATCTGGACGGCTCGTCCGGAAAATCCGCATTGCGGAAACTGCGCGGTTCCCTTCATGAAGAGCACCACCGAGTTATCGGTCACTGTCTTCTGAATGAATTCCTTGGCTTCCATGCTGTGTCCTTCGAGATATCGTTACCGACCCAGTCAAGCCCCGGACGGGGCTGCGACGTCAGCCGAATACATGCGTATTGTAGGAATGCGGCGCATCCCCTGCGCGGCTCAGGGTCTATTGTGCCGTCCCAGGCTGACGCGGTCGAGGCCGGCCAGATCCGATAGCGTGCGCACGTCTTTAAATCCAGCTTGCGACAGCAGCTGGCGAACGGCCATACCCTGGTTAAAGCCGTGCTCCAGGATGATCCATCCGTCGGCGTGCAGGTAAGCGGCCGCCCCGGCGATGATGTCACGCAGGGCAGCCAGGCCGTCAGGCCCGCTGGCCAGTG
>JBIKMC010000391.1:0-3046 GCA_044359405.1 Burkholderiaceae bacterium | reverse complement strand
CCGCAGCGGATTCTGTGTAGAACTCGCCGAAGCCCAAGGACAGGTTGACCACGTTGATGTCGTAACGGTCGCGGTTGGCCAGTGTCCAGGCGATGGCTTCGCGAACGTCGTAGCCCTCTCCGCTGCCATCGTCGCCCAAGGCCTTGAGGATGATGAGCCGTGCGCCGGGCGCGACCCCGGGAAAGTGGGCGTCGGCCGAAGCAATGATGCCGGCGACATGAGTACCGTGCCCAGTGAAATCACTGGCGTCAGGGTCGTCGCGGCCGCTGAAGTCGTAGCTGAAGAGCAGTCGATCCTGGTTGAAGGCCGGGTGGTCAAGGTCGATGCCCGAATCGATGATGACGACGGTGCTGCCTGCACCATCGATGTGCGAGAACCCAGGGCTTGCCCGGAAGTCGGCCAGGCCAGAGCTTGTGCCAAGGCGAGCGTCGGCGGGCGTGATGTTCAGATCGGCCTGTGCTTGTCGCACGCCGGCGGCGGCACTCATGTCCAGGCTGCCAAGCGCTGCGTCGACAACGATTCGGGTCAGTGCTGTCCCTGCCTGATCAAAACCATCTCCAAGGCCGCTCGGGGCGTGATGGCGCCAGCCTTCAGGCGCCATGATCAGGGCGTCCGAGTGATCGCCTGATTCGGTCGGCGCGGCTTTAGCCGCGGCTTCGTTTGACGTCGACGCGGTATTCGATGACGTGGAGGTCGATGAAGTGGAGGTCGATGAGGTGGAGGTCGATGACGTGGAGCCCGGTTCGGACGAGGGTTCCGTGCCTGGCAGCGTGATATCGACGGTTTGATCGAGAAACTGTAGGGTATGGACACCCCTGAGCCGTGCCAGGGTCCCGCTCAAAGCGTCACCGCTTAAGCCGCCCAAAAGCCACTCATTCGGGGCATCGGGCGAGGCAACGTAGGCGACATCGGCGCGGTGTGCTGCCACGATGGCGGTCTTGCCGACAACACGGATAGGCGGAGGAAGCGCCATGGAGTCGGCGGCGTCCGGTTCATCGAGGACACTGCGTCGTTCGACCAGCAATCGGTATGGGTCAGAGCGGTGTGCGTGGTCTGCGCCCGCGAACGGGGAGACTTTCACGTAGAACTCGGCTCGCTGGCTCAAGGCATCAACCACGGTATCGCGCGCCTGAAGCTCGAGGGCGAGATCGCTGCCGCTGCGTGCCTGACGCATGAGGTGGCCGCTGGATGTCTGTATCACGACCTCGTGACGGTCGAACCATCGGGCGTCGCTCGCTGTATCGAGGCGAACGATCAGACGTTCATCACTGGAGAAGGGACCTCGGGCGATGATCCTGTACCAATCCACGTCGGATGGGCTGTCGAACCGGCCTGCGCGGGCCGCCGATTGCGTGATGCCGTCCGAGTGGGTCGTCGACAGAGACAGGCTGTCGGCATTGGTGCGGGCGTCATTGCGAGCAGCCGAGTTTTCTTCGGCCTCGAAGCTGAGTCCGATAAGGTCCACCGGGAACGGCCCGGCGCCCGATTCATTCATCGAGATTCCGCAGCAGTGATAAAGCGTGAGTGGGCATGGCAGACCAGCGCGCTGAAAAAGCGCCTATGGTGCCATGCCTGGGGACGATGAAGCCTCGAAGAATCCGGTATCGAGCGTGCTCGCGCTTTATCGACCGGCTGGGCGCGCATTGGCACCTGCCGCTGGTGCCGCCGCGGGTCGGGCGGGTTGGCTGCCACCTGGCGGGCTGGCAGCGGGTTGCGCGGTGGATCCGGGTGGCAGAGCCGATGCGTTGCCCGACGCAGGCGGTGTCGCGCCGAGATTATCGCAGTCTTTCAGGGGTGTGACATTTTGTCCGATGGCCCGCAATCCGGCTTGTGCTGCACAGACGGCGCGCAGACGCGAGGACCAGTCGGCCAGTTCGAGCGCCTTCTGGAAGGCGTTGCGGGCTTCGGGATCTTCCTTGCCACGCATCATCATGCGCATTGCACCGATCGCCAGCATGCGGTCCGCCGAGGGCGGGTTGGCCGTGCGCGCGGCAGCCTCCAGGTCTTGCAGGGCCACGCCGCTGGCCAGGGCGGCGCGTGCCGCATCAAAGTCAGCAGCCTTTTGACTGATGGGCCCCAGTTTCTCGTTGAGGCTGTTGCGCTCGGCGGTCAGTGCGGTCAGCTGCGCGGTGAGCGACTCAATCTGCTTGGCTGCGGCATTGGCCCGCTCGGCGCTTTGAGTGGCATGCTGCAGCTTGAGGGTGTCGATCTGCTTGTTGAGTGTGGCCACCTGATCGCGCGCCGCCGCACCGGACTGCCACTGCCAGTAGCCAAGCCCGAGGCCGGCAGCAGCGACCACTCCGAGGACGATTTCAATGATGAGTCGGCGCATGGGTTCGCTTAAAGGTGGCGAAAGCCTTGTTCAGTTCAGGGCGGTCAGGCGGGTGGTCAGGCAACGTTGCCCCTCAGAGAGGTCGACCCAAATGCGGCGCACTTGAGCGTTTGCAGAGGTCGACCCAGATGCATCGCACTTGCGCACTTGCATCGGTCTACCCTACCGGAGCGCATTTTAGCGTTTGCCATGGTTGGCATCGACGCTGCTGAAAAAAGTCAGCAGGCGATCGGCCAGCCATTCAGTCTGCTCTTCGGGAACGAAATGGCCGCTGTCGGGCACTTCGCCGCCTTCGATTTTGTCGGCAATCATGCGCAGCGACTCAAGCGGCTCAAGCCCGCGACCGCGAGCCTCGGCGCGAGCTCCGCCCAGAGCCAGCACCGGCATGGTCAGCCTGAAGCCCGAGGCGAGCAGGGCTGCATTGTCATCGCGGTCTTGCGGGATGGCGCGGTAGTAGCCGAAACCTGCGGTAAGGCCACCCGGTTTACGGTAGCAGCGCGCATACTCGTCGACATCGGCCTCAGTGATCGCGCCTTTACGCCAGGAGAACTGGGTGTAAAACCACGAGAGATATTCGCGCTCGCGACCCTGCACCAGCAACTCGGGTAGGTCAGGTGTCATGTGGAAGGCATGGTGCCAGCGGCGTCCACCCTGCGAGAAGTCAGGGCCAATGCCAGGCACCGTGACGTCAATGAGGCTGAGACTGCGTAAAAA
>JBIKMC010000390.1:0-3047 GCA_044359405.1 Burkholderiaceae bacterium | reverse complement strand
CGCAACTCGGTCTCAAAAGCTTGGTGTTTCGGCTGTGCCAACCCGGCAATGACGGCAGTCACCTCGGTCAGGTGCGGCAGCGCCTGAATCATGGCGTCGACGAAGACATCGGTACCCTTGTCGGGCCTGACACGTCCGAACACCCCGACGCCATAACGGCCCGGCAGACCACTGTCAGCCCAGGCCCCGAGCTTGTCGGCAGGCGGGCTGAAGCGGCTTAAATCGATGCCGTGATGAACGACTGCGGTCGTGTTGGGGACAAAGCTGGCTGCTTTGGGCGTGGTGGAGATGACCGCATCCATGCGTGCAATCAGCCAGCGTGGAAACCAGCCGTGCAGGTGCTGGGCGGCAGAGGTGAAGACCAGCTTGATCGGTAGCCGCAGTACGTCACGGGCCCAGATGCCCGCCATCATTTCGGGGTCACGCCGGACATGCCAAATTCTGAACGGGCGTCCCGGCGGGGGCCTGCGCGAGAGTTTGAATGCCTCTCGTAGCGTCATGCCCTTGATGCCATTAGACATGGTCGTTCCGCAGTAGCCCAGAGGCCACTGCTGCATCTGCAGCGGTACCAGTGCGTTAACCGTCGCCGAGACGCCGGTGTAACGCTTCTTGAGGTTGAAGACGATGATGTCGGGATCAGGGTGCAGCGGCATATTGTTCGGGCTGGAAACACCGTAATCGCGGTGGCAGCGCCGAGAGAATAGCACTCGGTGATGGGCGGGGCGCGATGGGCTTGGTCATAGATCGACGACTTTTGTGGGTGCCCCGATCACGATTCGTCAGCGGTCCGAGTCAGTGCTGTCGACGCTCGTGCGATACTCGCCCAGTGGCTCGTCTGCTCTATTCCGTCGCTTGGTACTGTGCGTTGCCGTTTGTGCTGTGTTCGCTCGTCTGGCGGGCGCGCAGACAGCCAGGGTATTTGCATTATCTGGGCGAGCGTGTGGGTTTCGCGGGCACTGCGGTCGAGGCCCCGCGCCCGCCGGGGGGACGACTGAGCTCGGCCGAGCCCGCAGGGCGCGCCGGCTCGCGCGCGGCAGGGCTGCAGCGACCCATCTGGATTCACGCAGTATCGGTCGGGGAGACGCGTGCCGCTCAATCGCTGATCCGTGCTCTGGCCGATCGCTATCCAGATTGCTCAATTCTGCTGACACACATGACGCCAACGGGTCGTGAGACCGGCGCGGCTGTTTTCGCAGACCTGATTGCCCAGGGCCGACTGCAGCAGTGCTGGTTGCCGTACGACACGCCATCGGCCATGCGGCGCTTTCTTCGCGGTCATCAGCCTCGTCTGGGCCTTTTGATGGAGACTGAGCTCTGGCCCAATCTGGTGGCGGCTGCGCGCAGCTGCAGCGTGCCGCTGGTGCTGGTGAACGCGCGTTTGTCGGAGAAGTCCCTGCGCAAGGGCCTTCGCTGGAGGTCTCTCATCATGCCAGCGGTGTCCGGTCTTACGCAGGTGCTCGCGCAGACGGGCTCCGATGCTGAGCGACTCGCGCGACTGGGTCGGTCGGGTGTGCCGGTGCTGGGCAACCTGAAGTTCGATATTGAGCCACCTTCAGAGCTGATAGGGCGTGGGCGGGGCTGGCGCGACCAGGTCAATGGGACGGCGTCGACGCGGCGCGGCATCGTCCTGGCCGCAAGTACCCGCGAGGGTGAAGAGGCCCTCATCCTTGACGCCTGGCAAGCCGCTCCGCGCGATGGGGCTCCCCTGTTGGTGCTGGTGCCCAGACACCCGCAGCGATTCGACGAGGTGGCCGCCTTGGTCACCGCGCGCGGCCTGACGTGCATACGGCGATCGGCTGGTACATCGGATGAGCTGCCGAGCACGGTGGATGCTGATGTGATGTTGGGCGATTCAATGGGCGAAATGTTTGCCTACTACTCGATGGCAGATGTCGCCATCATGGGTGGGTCATTGCAGCCGCTGGGCGGACAGAACCTTATCGAAGCCTGCGTCGCGGGAACGCCAGTAGTGGTGGGGCCGCACATGTTCAATTTTGATCAGGTTACCGCCGACGCGCTGGATGCCGGAGCTGTTCTTCAGGTGTCTGATGCCAAGACCGCCGTTGCTGAGGCTTTACACGTCTTGCGGGACGATTCAAAGCGTCTGCGCATGTCTGAGTGTGGCAGGGCCTTTGCAGCTCAGCATCGCGGTGCGACCGAACGCACCATGCAGGTGCTTCGCCCGCTGCTTTAGCTTTAGTGAGAGCTGGACGCGGGCCTTGATGCAGGTCTTGATCCGAGCCTTAATACGGGCCTTGTTGCAGGCACTGGCACGGGTGCTTAGGGCGTGACCAGCAGGGCATTGATGGTGCCCAGATCTTCTTCCTTGAGGGCGCCCGTGGTGGTCTTGAGCCGCAGGCCGTTCAGCAGCGCGTCGTAACGCGCACGCGACAGGTCTCGGCGTGTCGTAAACAATTGCTGTTGAGCATTCAGCACATCGATATTGATGCGCACGCCGACCTGGTAGCCCAGCAGGTTGGAGTCCAGTGCGAGCTGACTGGATTTTTCGGCGGCCTCGAGTGCCCTGATTTGCGCCAGGCCACTATTGACTCCGAAGAAGGCCTGCCGTGCGGAGAGTTCGGCGGTACGTCGAGCGCTTTCCAGATCGGACAGGAGCTTCTGATGACTGGCCAGGGATTCTCTGACCCTGGACTCGGCCCCGCCGCCCGTGTAGAGCGGTTTGGTCACTTGAATACCGACCGCCGCAGTGGTTGAGAACACATTGATCGAGTTGAAGGCGGCATTGCGTGAGTGAGCGCCTGAGCCTAACAAGTCGACGTTGAAATTGGTGCTGAGTCTTTGTTTTTGGATCTCGCGGCGGGCGATTTCAGCGTTGAGGCGAGCGAGCTGAACCGCATAGTTGCTGTCGCGAGCGGCGCCAGTCCAGTCAAGTTCGCGCGCGGGCTGTGGGCCCTCGAGTTGTACGCCGGGCCTGAGGACATTGAGCACTCCCACTGGGCGCCCGATGAGCTGGGACAGTGCCGCGCGCTTCACTTCAACATCGTTATTGGCGGCCAGTTCTTGTGCGACGGCGAGATCGAATCGCG
>JBIKMC010000107.1:0-10781 GCA_044359405.1 Burkholderiaceae bacterium | reverse complement strand
GCCGCCTCACCGAACACGTTGGCCAAGGTGGAGGCAATGGAGGTTCCCGGCGAAAATAAGGAACTTGCCAGTCGGTTTGAGTTGCCGATCACGAAGGTGACGGCCATGGTTTCACCCAGCGCCCGACCCAGGCCCAGCATGATGCCGCCCACCACCCCTTTTTGGGTGTACGGAAGCACAATGTTGCGAACCACTTCCCATGTCGTACAACCCAGACCGTAGGCCGATTCGCGAAGAATTGGCGGGACGATTTCGAACACATCTCGCATCACCGCTGCGATGAACGGCAGGATCATGAATGCGAGAATGATGCCGGCTGCAAGAATACCGATGCCGTTCATGGCACCACCGAACAGAGGTCCGATCAGAGGCATCTGTCCCAGGGTGGACTGCAAAGCTGGCTGACCATACTCGGCAAACAGCGGTGCGAAAATGAACAGACCGAACATGCCGTAGATGATCGAGGGCACCGCGGCCAGCAGTTCGATGGCAGTACCCAAAGGACGCCGCAAGCTGACCGGGCACGTCTCAGTGAGGAACAAGGCGACGCCAAAGGCCAGCGGCACCGCCAGCAGCAGCGCGATTCCTGCGCTCAGAAGTGTTCCGACGATGGCAATGGCAGCGCCGAACTCATCGTTAATGATGTCCCACTCAACACGCCAGATAAACTCAAAGCCAAACTTCTTGAGTGCGGGCGCGGCGTTGACGGCGAGCGCAACGATAATGCCGACGAGGGCCACCAGCACCGTCAGCGCGAAAACAAGCGTGAGCTTGTGGAAGATGATGTCTTCCAATACCTGACGGCGCGCAATCGCCTGACGTTGATCGGAGGGCGCAGTCGAAGTCACTGAGGTTCCGGGAGGGTCATTAGTAGGCTTGGAACGATAAACGGGGGAGCGCGAGCAAGCCCGCTTCCCCCCCAAGAGTGCCGGGACTTACTTGATCTGCGACCAGACTTTTGAGCGGATCTCAGCGACCAGCGAGTCGGGCAGCGGTACGTAGTCGAGATCAAGGGCCATTTTTTGGCCATTCATGAACGACCAATCGAAAAACTTGAGCACCTCGGCCGACGCCTTCTTGTCATCCGGATTTTTGTACATCAGGATGAAAGAAGCCGTGGCGATGGGCCAGGCATCGGCGCCAGCTTGGTTGACGATGGAGACGCCCATGCCGGGTACCGAGAACCATTCAGCGCCAGCAGCAGCAGCGGCAAACGTTTTGTCATCAGGGCCAACAAACTTGCCATCGCGGTTTTGCATCAGCATGACCGGCATGTTGTTTTTCTTGGCGTAGGCATACTCAACGTAACCAATGCCACCTTTGACGCGACGTACATTCGCGGCCACGCCCTCATTGCCTTTACCACCGACGGAGGAAGCTGCCGGCCACTTGACCGCTGCGCCCTTGCCTACTTTGGCAGCCCAGTCGGGGCTGACCACGCTGAGATAGTCGGTGAAGTTGAAAGTGGTGCCCGAGCCATCAGCTCGATGCACAACCGTGATCGCGAGGTTCGGAAGCTTGACCCCAGGATTTAAGGCCACCAGTTTTGGGTCGTTCCACTTGGAGATCGTGCCCATAAAGATTTCGGCCAGCAGCAGGCCCGTGATTTTCAGGTCGCCCGTTTTGATGTCATCCAGGTTTACGACGGGAACCGTGCCGCCGATGATGGCTGGAAACTGCACCATGGCGTCGCGGTCAAGCTCTTCGCCTTTCACGGGCGCATCCGTTGCGCCGAAGGCCACCGTCTTGGCACGAATCTGTTTGATACCACCCGAAGAGCCGATGGACTGATAATTGAGGCCCACGCCAGTCGCGGCCTTGTAGCCTTCCGCCCACTTGGCATAGATGGGGTAGGGGAAGGTAGCGCCCGCGCCGGTAATATCGGCGGCTATGGCGATCGAGCTGATGCCGAGCACCGACGCGGCGAGAATGGATTTGATGAACACTCTGCGCATGACAGACTCCGAAGGTGGAGGAGGGGATGGCCGTCGTTCATCCCAAACCAGCGTATCGTGGACACTGTGAATGAGCTCGATGAACGACAGATCGAGACACTAATTGGGCTTTATGACAGCTCTGTGACAGTGTCGATTTTTCCCCCATGAGCAGGCTTGATGACACCGAGGTTCTGATCGTTGGCGGCGGCCCGGCCGGACTGATGGCGGCCGAGACCCTGCTCCGGGCCGGTCATACGGTCAGCCTGGTTGACGCCATGGCCTCGGTCGGGCGCAAGTTTCTGCTCGCAGGACGTGGTGGTCTGAACCTCACCCACGCCGAGCCCGATGCCCTGTTTCGCGGCCGCTACGGCGAGCGCAGCCGGATCATAGGCGGTCTGCTCGATCACTTTGATGCGCAGTCCGTGCGTGACTGGGCGCATCAGCTGGGCGAGCCCACTTTTGTCGGTACCTCTCAGCGTGTGTTCCCCCTGTCGATGAAGGCCGCGCCGCTGTTGCGTGCCTGGCTTGTCCAGCTGCGAGGCCTGGGGCTAAGCATTCATGTACGACACCGGCTCATTGGCTGGAGTGCCGATGGCGTCTTTCAATTGGAGGCACCTGACAGTCCCACGCCGCTGCGCGTCAGGCCTGCCGCCTGCGTCCTCGCGCTGGGCGGCGCCAGTTGGCCCCAACTGGGTTCTGACGGCCGCTGGGTGTCACTGCTGCGTGGGTGTGGCGTTCCGGTGGCTGATCTGCGTCCGGCCAACTGCGGATTCGATCGACAGGGCGGGTGGAGTCAGCTGCTGCGTGAGCGTTTCGCTGGTCATCCGGTGAAACCGGTTGCGCTGCGGGTAATGGAGCCAGCTGGCACATGCTTTGAGCAGCAAGGTGAGTTTGTGCTGACAGAGACTGGGATCGAGGGCAGTCTGGTCTATGCGGCCAGTGCCCTGATCCGCAACACCCTCGAGGCTGAGGGTAGCGTCCGAGTGTGGCTGGATCTGCTACCGGGGCAATCTCATGAACGGGTGTCAGAGAAGCTGGCGCGAGCGCGAGGCTCGCGTTCAATGTCCAATCACCTACGATCCGCTCTGGGGCTGAGCCCCTTGAAAATTGCGCTTTTGTTCGAGTGTCTATCCCGGGAGCAATTAAAAAATTTGCCGGAGCTGGCGCGAGCTCTGAAGGCCTTGCCGCTGATACTGAATGCGGCCAGGCCTGTCGCCGAGGCGATCAGTACTGCGGGTGGTGTGCCCTTTGAGGTGCTCGATGAGTTCCTGATGCTTCGTGAGCATCCGGGTGTTTTCTGTGCGGGTGAGATGTTGGACTGGGAAGCGCCCACGGGCGGTTATCTGCTGACTGCCTGTATGGCGAGTGGTCGGGTAGCTGGACTGGGTGTGATTGATTGGCTCAGGCGTCGGAATCAGACTGACTCGTCACATCCGCCGATTCGTTCGTGAGTTCCCGATAGGCATGCCAGGTGGCCAGACCCACCCAGGGGCCAGTGATGATCAGACCGATGAAGGCAGATGCAAACCCAAGGCCTATAAGCAGAACAATCAGGCACGCCCACACCAGCATAACAGGCAGATGCTGGGCTGTGATGGCGACGCTGCGCAGCATGGCCGAGATGGCATCGGTATTGCGATCAAGCATCATGGGGATGGAGACCGCCGTGAACGCAAACACCAGTGCGGCGAAGATGGCGCCAACGCCCAGCCAGGCCAGTGCGAATTCGAGATGTTCACCCCGAAGAATGCCGCTAATGAGCTCGGGCACCGACGGCACCTGCCAGGTGAATGAAACCGCGATCACCAGCATGCTCGATCGTGCCCATAACGCCATCACGATGCCCAATGCCACGCCCATGATGGCTAGATTACCAACGTTGCGACGCCAGGCCAGTGTTGTGGCGAACAGATCACAGCGTGCGCCCGCTGCGTGGCAGCGCGCGACTTCATACAGACCCATGGCCATGAAGGGGCCCACTAGCAGAAAGCCTGCGGTCATGGCCAGCATCATGCCCGGTGAGCCGCGCAGCAGTAAGGCCAAAATCCAGCCCATCAGTGCGAAGCAGGCGCCATAGAACACCGAGGGCCAGGGGCGAGCCCGCAGGTCGGTCGCGCCCTGCCTGAGCCAGCGCAGAGGGGCGGTCATGCTCAGGGGCTTAACAACTTCAGTCTGAGCGGTGTCGGCCATGGCGAGGGCGATTGACTGTGAAGAGCTAAGGCAGACGAAGCGCCTCGGGGCTGCTCACACCCGTGTTGACGCTGACAGCACCATCCTCAAAGCTATTTGGATTCGCCGACTGACCGACGAGTGAGAACCGAACATCGCTGGACAGCACGCTGGCGCTTGGGTAGAGCTGGATAGTCTTTGCACCGGTGAGGTCGTTCGTGGTCAGGCTCATGCCTTCCGTAGGCTTGTTCAATTGCACCGTGAAGGTCTGCGGGGACTGGGGAAGAAGCGCCCGGGTGGTGTAGCGACTATTGGCAGCGTCCAGCGCGATGACGCTGGTCGGTGTCGTGAAAGGCGAGCTGCTGACACTACCCCCACTGGTCGAGCTGACTTGCCAAAACACCGGCGATATTTGCCCTGTCTGCGACGGCATGCGCAGCGGCACAGACTTACTCAAGATAGCGATTGCCCGGGAATTCTTAGGCATGCCAGCAACGCTGATTCGGGTAAATACATAGAACGCCATGACTCGCGGGCCCTGCACAAACGGGATCACGGTCGCTGCGAAGTCAGTCGAGCTGCAATCGATCGATCCAAAGTCGGCCAATTTGCACTGAGCCTGATCATCGTCGGGTATCACTGCGGTGGTGCAGTCCGGCGATACTTTCAAAAGGTCGCAGAGAAAACCCGTTACCTTGCCATCGGCGCGTACGTTAAAGCGAGCTGCGCCACCTGTTATTTGGGGTGGGGTGGAAATCCAGACAAGTGCACCGTAGTCACCCGTGAGGGCGCGGTCTGACAGTGGAATCTCGCTACTGGATGGGACCACGATGCCGGCATCCCATCGCCCCTGACCCAAAAACAGGCGATAGCCACCAAGACCCGAGGAGGCGATCTGCATGTCACCACTGATGCGTCCATCCATAGACACCAGCTTGAAGAAACACGCAATGACGGTGCCTTCGGTGTTGCGCTGCTCGGTGGCAAAGTACCTGGCCACACTCGATCGGGCATCAGAGATGAGATAACGCCCCTGATCATCAGGCGTGGCGTTAACACTGAGCGGCAGCGGGAGGTCGCTGGCGCTCAATACCCAAAATCGTCCACTGCGCACATAGGGACAACTTGCAACGCTTTGGCGGGCTGCTCCGACTTCGCGCAGCAGCGCTTCCCGAACCTCGTCTGCCGTAGTCCTTGCAGCGAGACTGGAAGCGATCGCGTCGAGCCGCTTACCCGATGCGGTGAGCGTGGTCATGAGCACATCGAGTTTTCGATCAAACGCATCGCCTGCCTTCGCAGGCGATGCAGCCGCCATCTTTACTCGCAACGGATCAATCTGGGCAAAGTCGCTGCCTCCGATGAGCTCGCCTACGGCCGATCTCACGCGCTCGGTCGCCTCGCGAACGGAGGCGGATACCACGCGCTCAGAATCAGCTTGGCTGAAACGAGTGAACACCTCAAGCGGCACTTGTCGGAACAGAGTGGCGGCTACCAGTTCGGTGACGGGATTGATATTGGCTCGGGTACTGTCTTTTTCGGCGAGCGAGTGCAGCGTGAGTTTTGAAATGGGGTCGGTGACTTGTAAAACGCAGGGCGCCTCGCCTCCGTCTATCGTAGCCTTATAGTTCCCGTCCTCATCAGTGGTCGTGTTGGTCTCGCCTGTCATACATTTGATTCGGACGGGCGCATTCATGATCGCCAGTCCCGTAGCCACTGTGCCTTCCAGTGACAGCGCTGTCGGGGTGAGTGGCACTAGCGGACTCGGATCACCGCCTCCGCCACCGCAAGAAGCTAGCGTCAGGATGAAGGGAAAAACTGCGAGGCATCGCTTCATGGCAACAAACACTTGATGATGGGTTGTGTAAGCGTGGGCTGGCCGGCTGCGATGGCTGCTGTGGCTGCTACGAACCGGTACGACGCTCGCCGATTTGGCCAGGGGCGGTCTGAGTTCGCGGTTTTACCTTGTCGCCCTCGAGAATGCCATCGGGAGGGCTGAGGATGATTCGATCGCCGGGCTGAACACCCTCCAACAGTTCGACCACAGTACCGTGGTCTTTGGCGATTGAAACGCGTCGGATTCGAACCCGGTCTTCCGCATCCACGGTCGCAACCCGAGGGCCGGCACTGCCAAAAATCATAGCCCCGGCGGGTACGGTGAGCGCCGCCTCGCGCGGCAGTTCGAAGCTGATGCGCGCAAATCCGCCGGCCAGTACTTTGGCATCGGCGTTATCGGCGGTCAGCTGAACCAGCATGCTGCCCGAGCCAGGTCCTATAGCCTGGGACGTTGCGAGAACTGTGGCTGCCCAGCGCTTGCCCGGCTGCTCGGGTACGGTGAAGCTGGCTTTGTCACCGCGGCGGATGGCCAGCGCCCGATTCTGAGGGACGTTCACATAAATGCGTACGCTACTGACATTGGACAGCGTGAAGAGCTCTGTATTGCTTGCGCCCCCTGCGACAACCAGCGCACCGACGTCGGTATTGCGAGCGGTAATGACGCCATCGAAAGGCGCGACGATTCGGGCAAAGCGCTTCTGTGCGGTCAGGCGGTCAAGATTGGCCTGCGAGGCCATGACCTGTGCTTGCTTCACCTTCAGGTCCCCCCGCTTTTCTTCAACAGCCTGGGACGAAACGAAGCCTTGATCGCGCAGTGTCTGCCAGCGTTCGGCGGTGGCTCGAGACAGCCCCGCGTTGGCGGTCACGCTGGCCAGCTCAGCCTGCGCCTGGGCTAGCTGCTGGTCGAGTTCGGGGGTTTCGATGTCGGCGAGCAACTGGCCCGCCTTAACCGACTGGCCGATATCGACGTGCCAGGACTTGAGGTATCCCGCAATCCGCGAGTAGATGGGAGCCCGCGTCTGCGGCTCAACGCGGCCCGGTAGTTCAATGCGGGTGACGCTCTCGGAGGGGCGTGCCGGGGCTACCACCAAAACGGTGGGGATCGCACGCTCCTGGGCGCGGACTATCAGCCGCTGGTGTTGCTCGGAGCGCTCGGAAATACCCCAGGCGCCGCCTGCTACGGCCGCGGCGACCAGAATCACGATCACGATGTAGATTCGGATCGTCGACACGGGACGCGCGGGCTGCTGCTCAAGCGGTAGCGACATAGGGCTCTCCGGAGGGTTCTGCCGCCTCGTTTCCTGCGCCGTGATCTGAATGCATCATGCTGAACACTACGGGAACGAACAAAAGGGTGGCAAGGGTGGCCAGACACAGGCCGCCGATCACGGCGCGGCCCAGCGGCGCGTTCTGCTCGCCGCCTTCGCCCAGACCCAGCGCGAGCGGCAACATGCCGATGATCATCGCAAGGGCTGTCATCAGTACCGGCCGGAACCGCACAAAGCCAGCCTCCAGCGCAGCCTCAATCGCACTGCGACCCTGCTCCAGCCGCTCGCGCGCAAAACTGATGACGAGCACGCTGTTGGCGGTCGCCACCCCCATGCACATGATGGCGCCGGTAAGCGCCGGCACAGACAGTGTGGTGTGGGTCAGGAATAGCATCCAGACAATGCCTGCGAGTGCCGCCGGTAGCGCCGTGATGATGACGAAAGGGTCTTTCCAGGATTGAAAATTGACCACAATCAAGAAGTAGATCAAGCCGATCGCACCGATGAGGCCGAAGAACAGCCCTCTAAAGGCTTGTTCCATGGTTTTGACCTGACCAACCAAAACCACCTGAGATCCGCGCGGCACCTCAGCGGCTAACTCGGCGAGTAAGGCACGCACATCCTGGGCGACTGCGCCGAGGTCACGATCCTGAGTCGTGGCGTTGACCTGAATGACCGGTCGAAGCTCATACTGGCTGACCACCGCACTGGCGTTGCCACGACGAAAATCGGCCAGGCCGCCGAGCACCTGAGGCGTACCACCAGGACTGGACCCGGCCGCAGTGAGCGGCAGGCTTTCGATGGCGCTGAGCGAGTCGAGCAGATACTGCGGGGTCTGCATGACAATGGGATAGATGACGTTGTTGTTGGGGTTCAGCCAGTAGGTAGGTGCCACCTGGCTGCTACCGGCCAGGTTCACGACCATGCTGTTGGTGACGTCACGAGCACTCATGCCAAATTCCTGAATGCGGGTGCGATCGATGTCGACATTGAAAATAGGGGCGCGGCGCGACTGTTGAATGCGCGCGTCGGCCACGCCCGGAATCTTGCGCAACTCGCGCAGCAACTTCTCGGCGTAGGCGAAGTTGGCCTCAAGGTTGATGCCGCGCACCTGGATGTCGATAGGGGCAGGCGCGCCAAAGTTGAGAATCTGGCTGACGATGTCGGCTGGTGGGAAGGAAAATACGGTATCGGGAAACTCGCGCGGCAGCACTTCGCGCAGTTCGCGAATGTAGTCTGCGACCGGTTTATGGCCTTTCTTGAGCGCAATCTGAACGTCGCCGTCCTGTGTGCCAATGACGCCAGTATTGTTGTAGGCCAGGTTGATGCTGCTGGGTGGCAGGCCGATGATGTCGACCATGGCCTCGATTTCATCGGGTGGAATCACCTGACGAATAACCTGACCGATGCGCGCGAAACGGACCGCGGTTTCCTCGACTCGGGTACCGACTGGAACGCGCGCATGCAACAGAATTTGTCCGTTGTCGACTGCCGGAAAAAAGTTCATGCCAAGTTGCGGTGCCAGACCCATTGACCCCAGGGTGAGCGCCATGAAACCGAGCACGAATTTACGACGATGCAGCATGGTCCAGGTGAGCACCGAGCGATAACCGAGTCGCAGACGTTCAAAGCGCCGCTCAAAACTCTTTTGAAACCACACCAGTGGGTTACGACTGGGCGTGCGTTCAAGCAGCGCACCATGGTGGACATGGTGATGTGCTTTTAAAAGATACTTGGCCATCGTGTTGACCAGTGTGCGCGACAGAATGAATGAGCAGATCATCGCAAAGATAACGGCCAGCGCCATGGGCACGAAAAGAAACCGCGCCACCCCTTCCAGGAAAAACATCGGCACGAAGACGATGCAGATGCACAGCAGGGAAACAAAGGCAGGCATCACGATCTGACGCGCGCCATCCATGATGGCGGTTTCGACGTCCTTGCCCTGCTCGAGATGCCAGTTGATGTTTTCGATGGTGACCGTGGCGTCGTCAACGAGGATGCCGACTGCCAGCGCGAGCCCACCCAGGGTCATCAGGTTGAGGGTCTCGCCTGCTGCAGCCAGACACAGGATGGCCCCCAGAATGGACAGGGGGATTGAGGTTGCGATGATGAGCGTTGGTCGCCAGCTGCCCAGAAACAGCAGAATCATCAGGCTGGTCAGCGCGGCCGCGATGACCCCTTCGACCGCCACCCCGGTGATGGCTGCGCGTACGAAAATCGACTGATCATTGATGGGGGTAACCGTGAGCGCGTCTGGCAGCGACGCGCGCATTCGTTCGAGCTTTGCGCGAATGCCCGAAACGATCGAGAGGGTGGATGCCGCGCCATTTTTCAATACCGACAGCAGAACCGACCGACTTCCGTCGACCGCCACGATGCTGGTCTGCGGCGAGTTGCCGTCGTGCACATGAGCCACATCACGTACATAGATGGTTGAGCCCGCTGCGGTTCGCACCGGTAATTCATTCAGTTCGGCAATCTGCGTAACGATGTTGTTCAGGCGCATGGAATATTCCATGTCACCGATTTTCTGATTCCCTACCGGAATCGCGATGTTTTGCGCCGACAGGGTATTGGCCACATCCTGCGCGGACAGACCGCGTGACTGCAGCGCGATGGGGTCAATGTCGATCTGAACGATGCGCTGCTTGCCTCCGTAGGGCCAGGGGATGGCGGCGCCCGCCACCGTGACCAGCTGCGGACGAACCAGGTTCACGCCCGCGTCGAACAACTGCTGTTCGCTCAGGCCCTGACCCGCAAGGGCCAGTTGCAGAATAGGCACCGTCGCAGCGTTGAAATTCAGGATGAGCGGTGGTGTTGTGTTCGGCGGCATCTGCCGCGTGGACACCTGGGCGATGGCGGTAACCTGAGCGTTGGCCACCGAAATATCGACCGTAGGGTGAAAGAAAATCTTGATGATGCAGATGCCGGTATACGAATTGGACTCGATGTGCTCGACATCATTGACGGTGGTGGTGATGCTGCGTTCAAACAATGAGCAGATGCGTCCCGACATCTGGTCAGGCGGCAGACCCGTGTAACTGAACGCGACCGCGATAACGGGAATGCGGATGGCCGGAAAGATGTCGGTGGGCATGCGCAGCGCCACCAGCGGCCCAAGAATGAGCAGCAATAGCGCCAGCACCACGAAGGTGTATGGGCGCGTAAGGGCGATACGGACAATGGAGACCAGCATGGGCGGACCTTATAGCCGGCCGGAGGTCCGATATCGGCTAGCCAAGCGTGAATCCAGGCGCGGAGCAGCTGCCTTGCCAAACGTCAGTTTGCCTGAACTGGTGGGGTTGACTCAAACAGCGGGGCAGCGGGTGAACTTTTCAGCGGTCGTTGATCATGCGGCGATTCGGCCCGCGCGCAAGCCGGGACACCAGCTCCAGGTCGGTGATGCCGGTGACCCTAACGAGTTCGTCGAGCGAGATTGAGTCGTTTCCCTGGCGGCCCAGCAGAACCACTTCCTCGCCGGGGGCGACGTTACTCAGCGAACTAAGGTCAACAATGCTGTGCTCGGTATGCCGCATGCCCACCAGGGGTACCCGTGACCCACGGATCAGCA
>JBIKMC010000389.1:0-3069 GCA_044359405.1 Burkholderiaceae bacterium | reverse complement strand
CTACCTGTTTTGTGGGATATCCAGTTTACCGATTTCTCCCGAGAATGGTCTTACTTGTAAATACGAAGAGTCAGTCGCCTGTTGCACTGCCGGTCTCGACCGCTTCGGCGACTGAGGCGATGCGGCTAGCCAGCCACCGCACTTTTTGACCGGACCCAACATGGCACAAAAACCCAGCATGCCGACATCTCCGCAAGCTCACGGCGAGCCCCTCGCGCAGGCTGCCAAGACACGCGCGGGCACCACCACCGCGCTGGGCGACGCCGCGCTCGCGGGCCGGCAGGGCAACCCGTACCGCGCAGACCCAGCAGCCCCGCTGACGAGGCGAGGCAGGTACCGCGCAGACGACTCGACCGATTCCGAGCCAGCGATGTCCAGCTACGTTGTGGACACCGACGCTGCGCCCGAGCGCGCGCCCACAGACCCGGGCGCCTTGACGACGGTAGCCCTGGGCGAGGAACCGTTGCCCGCAGCCCAACTGCCCGAGTCAAGCGGGCTCAGCCAAGAGATAAATCAAACCCGGCGCAGCGACACCCTGCTGGCCCAGGTCGGCCCCGGCAGGCTGCCGGGCCAGACTGGCGACGCGGCCCAAGCCACCGACTCCGTAGCGGCAAGCAACGCCGTGGTCTCGCCAGTCGACGGCCTGATCGCAGTGGGCGGCTTGGTCGGTATCGCCGCGTTCGCCACCAAAGTCAAGGATTCTAGGCCACCCAAGGTCGATACCGTTTCCGACGATACCCCTGCACAGGTCAGCAACCAAAACGTGGTCTTCGTGGTAACGTTCAGCGAAGCAGCTGTCGGACTGGTAGGCGTCGGCAGCTTCGCAGCGAGCAACGGCACCGTCATCGCGGTCAGCCAGGTGGGCAGCAGCAACGCCTACAGCGTCACGGTCGCACCGACCCCCAACACCGCCAGCGCCGAGATCAGCCTGCGCCTGATCGGGGCGGGCTTGCGGGATGCGGCGGGCAACCAGGTGCTCGATGCCGACCTGGCCCCCTTGGGCCGCCAGAGCATCGACACCCTGGCCCCAACCTTGGCCATCAGCAGCGACAAGCCTGATCTGCGCGAGCAGGAGGTCGCACAGATCACCTTCGCCTTCAGTGAAGACCCCGGCCCAAGCTTTTCGGCAGACGATGTGGTGGTCACTGGCGGCGCCCTCGGCCCGGTCACTGGGAGCGGCTTGACCCGCATAGCCACCTTCACGCCCACGGCTGACCTCACCGGCATCAGCGCCACCATCGCCGTCGCTGCGGCCTCCTATAGCGACGCGGTGGGCAACCCGGGTAGCAGCGCCACCACGCTGAACATCGCGCTGGAGACGCGCACCCTCGCCCAAATGGTGATCCAGGACGGCTACCTCGATGGCGCCTACGTCTGGGTGGACATGAACGACAGCGGCACGATCGACGACGGCGACTACCCAGTCGGTCGGTCCGACGAGGGCCAGGTCAAGGGTTTCCTCACCACCGCACAAAAAGTTCACAGCCTCATCGCACAAGGCGGCTGGGACATCAGCACCGGCCTGCCCTTCGAAGGCAGTTACAGCGCAACCCCGGGCAGCACCGTGGTCAACCCGCTGACCACCCTGGTGCAGGCCATCGTCAAGACCGATCTCGGGGATACCTCGCAATTGAGCCCGCAAGAGGCGCTCGAACGCCTGACCCAGGTCAAAGCCTCGGCTATGGCCAAGGTCAGCGAGGCGCTGGACCTGCCACTGGGCGTGGACTTGACCCGGATCGACACCATCGCCACCGCCTCCGCTGCGCAAGACGATGCCGCGTCAGGCATCAGCCTGACGCAAGCGCTGGAGATTAACAGCAAGGCCCTGATGGTGGCCAACGTCATGGCCGTGGGCGCGGCGGCGCTCAAAGGGTCGGGCAACAGCACCGGCACTCAGAGCCCTTCGTTCGCCCAGCTCTCGGACTTCATCGTTGACAGCATCGTCGAGGCGATGGACAGCGCGTTGTCCAGCGGATCCGCATTGGCGATGAACGACTCTGTCGCGCTGACCGGCATCCTCGCCAACGCCGCGCAGAGCGCCACCGAGTTCGACCCTGAGCTCTACAGCATGGATACGGCCAAGCTCAGCAATGCCAGTGCCGCGGTCGGCACAGCCGTGGCCTCGACCAACAGCCTCATCGACACGCTGACCGGCAACGCCAAATCGGCCGCGAACACCAATCCGCAAGCAGCCGAAGACGCCCTGCTTCGCATCCTCGCAGCCCAAAAGGCGGCGATGAGCCAGATCGAAGAAATCAAGACCGGTGACAGCACCAAGCTGCTGGACCTGGCCAATGACTTTTCTGATCCGGCGGCGGTGCAGGTGGTGTCGCAGTCGGTTGGATCACTTCGCTTGGGCACTGCAGCTGCTGTGCCTGCGCCCGCCCAGGCAGCGGCCGACAACACGCGGCCGCAGGTGGTGTCGGTGTCGGTAAAAACCGAGCGAGCCGGTGAGCTTGCGCAGTTTGTCGTGCTGTTGTCCGAGGGCGTCCTGATCGAAACCACTGGGCTGAGCCGGCCCACCATCGCCATCCAGACCACGGCCGGCGGCGCCCCGTCTGTAGCCCTTCTGGATACGAGCCGCTCGGGCGGCGACAAGCTGGTCTTTACCTACCGCGTCGCGCCCGGAGACACCCAACTGGCGGTTCTCGATGGGTCGATCAACTTGCCCCAGGGCAGCAGCATCAAGGACTTGGCAGGCAATCTGGCTTGGCTCGACCTGACCGGCGGCCTGAGCGGCTTTGTCGCGCCGCAGATTGACAGCATCGCGCCGACCATCACCGTCAGCGCCCGAGACGCCTTCGTCCAAGCGGGTCAATCGACGCTGCTGACCTTCTCGGTCAGCGAGGCGGTGGCATTTTCCGATCGCAGCAATGCGGTTCATGCCGACGTCTTCGGCACCGATGACATCACGGTCCGGGAGGCCGGGCAAGCGGTGCGGGGCCGCATCAGTCAATTCACGGCACTGGGTGAGCGGGAAGGACGCTACCTCTACCAAGCCCTGCTCACGCCGGGCGATGCAAACGCGCCCACCGAGGTTGCCGTCGGCGCCGGCCGCTTCGCCGATAC
>JBIKMC010000106.1:0-10822 GCA_044359405.1 Burkholderiaceae bacterium | reverse complement strand
GCAGCAGGCTGGTGGCACGGCGAGCTGGCAGCGACAGCTGGTTCTCAAGCGCCCCGACGCGATCGATCCCATGCCGGACGCGGTGGGCGCCACTGGGCTGGGTGAACAGACGGTACTGGCTCGCGGTACGGTCTTGCCAGGCCAGGGGTTTATCGTCGTGTTTGACGATGTCACTGAGGTCGTATCGGCGCAAAGAACCATTGCCTGGGCTGAGGTGGCGCGTCGACTGGCGCACGAAATCAAGAACCCGCTCACGCCCATTCAGCTGGCTGCCGAGCGGCTGCGCTATAAGCTCAGCGACAGGCTTGAGGGCGCCGATGCCGAACTGCTGGGCAAGGGCGCGCAGACCATCATCAACCAGGTGGCAGCGCTCAAGCACATGGTCGACGAATTTCGCGATTACGCGCGCCTGCCGCCCGCCCGCCTGGGCCCTCTGGATCTGAACGCACTCGTGGCCGAGGTTCTGGCTTTGTACGGCACGGACGAGCGTCGACAAAGCCTTCATGCGTTACTTGAAGACCACTTACCTCTCATCATGGGCGATGCCACGCAGCTGCGTCAGGTCATTCATAACCTGATTGGCAATGCGCTTGAGGCGACGGAGAAGCTTGCGCATCCGCGCATCGAGCTGGTAACCGGTGGGGTTGATCTGGCTGCGGGTGCACGGGCTGTGCGCCTGGTCGTACGCGACAATGGCGGAGGGTTTCATCCGGCCGTGCTGGCGCGCGCCTTCGAGCCCTACGTCACCAACAAGCCCAGAGGCACGGGGCTTGGCCTGGCCATCGTGCGCAAGATCGCCGAAGAGCACGGTGCCCGCATCGAAGTTGCCAACTTGGGCGACCCTGGCGCCGCACCCGAAGGCGCCCAAGTGTCGCTGCTATTTACGAAACTCGTCAAAAGCGAGGAAAATTCGTAGCTTCACATGGACGCCCACCGGTAAAGACCCGTTCGCATGGCTGAAATCCTGGTAGTGGATGACGAAATCGGCATCCGCGAATTGCTCAGCGAGATTCTCGGTGACGAGGGTCACGAGGTGATGCTCGCCGATAGTGCACGGCAGGCCCGTGAGCTTGTGCAGTCGCGGCAGGTTGACCTGGTGCTGCTGGACATCTGGATGCCCGACACCGACGGTGTGACGCTTTTGCGAGAGTGGTCTGCGGCGGGTCGACTCTCTATGCCGGTCATCATGATGTCTGGCCACGCAACCATCGATACCGCCGTCGAGGCCACCCGAATTGGCGCCGTCGACTTTCTCGAAAAGCCCATCACCATGCAGCGTTTGCTGCAGTCGGTCGAGTCAGGCCTGAGCCGCGTGGGTCTGCAGGCATCGTCCGCTGCGGGTACCGTCCCCGCAGCGGCTTCGGTGCAGCCCGAGGCGTCCTCTTTGGCCGCGGCAAACCCAGGCGCGCGAGCGCTAACCGGTCAGCCGGTCGCAGAGCCCGCTTTTTCGCCTGAGGTAGCGGCGGTGTCAGCGACCAGTCGGGCTGAACGACTCCTGGTGCGCGAGCTGCCCATTGAATTGCCTTTGCGCGATGCGCGCGACGCGTTTGAGCGCGCCTACTTCGAACACCATCTGCTGCGCGAGCAGGGCAGCATGACGCGAGTGGCCGAGCGCACGGGCCTGGAGCGAACCCACCTGTACCGCAAGCTCAAACAGCTGGGCATAGACCTTTCACGCGGCGCCTGGCGCAAGACGTCCAATTGAAGATCATTATTCTGGGTGCTGGTCGCGTCGGCGCTTCCGTGGCCGAAAGCCTGGTCTCCGAGCGCAATGACATCACGGTGGTCGACACCGATGTGGCCAGTCTTGCGCGGCTACAGGACCGGCTCGATCTGCGCACCATTCCAGGCAATGGAATACACCCGCCTGTGCTGGAGTCGGCAGGTGCTGAAGATGCCGATATGCTCATTGCCACCGCGGCCCGCGATGAAACCAACCTGGTGGCCTGTCAACTGGCTGCCAGCCTTTTCAACATCCCGACGCGGATTGCACGTATCCGTGCGCCCGAGTTTCTTGATCACCCTGAGCTCACTGGCGCTGAAGGGTTCCGGGTCGACCATCTGATCTGCCCCGAGCAGACGATTACCGACTACATCAGCCGTCTCATCGAGTTTCCCGAGGCCCTGCAGGTGCTGGAGTTCGCTCATGGCCGTGCAAGCCTCATCGCGGTGCGCGCTTATGAGGGCGGGCCGCTAGTCAGTCACCCTATTCGCGATTTGCGGGCGGCGCATCCGAGCATCGATATGCGGGTGGTTGCGATCTTCAGGGGCGATAGCGCGATCGCTCTGGATGGCAATACATTCATTGAGCCGGGCGATGAGGTGTTCCTGCTGGCTGCGTCCGAGCACATTAGAACCGCGCTGGCCGATCTTCGACGCATGGATAAGCCGGTACGGCGCATCATGATTGCCGGCGGTGGCAACATCGGCCTGCGCCTTGCACGCCAGCTTCGCGAGGGATATCAGGTCAAGATCATCGAACCGCAGCGTGCCCGCTGCGACTATCTGGCCAGTCAGCTCGACGCCAGCACCTCGCTTATTCTCAATGGTGACTCGACCGATGAGGATCTGTTGTCCGAGGAGGGGGTCGACCAGATGGATTTGTTTGTCGCTCTCACCTCCGACGACGAAAACAACATCATGTCGTGCATGCTGGCCAAGCGCATGGGCGCCCGGCGCACGATCGCGCTCATCAATCGCCAAGCCTATGCCGACCTGGTTGAAGGCAATCGTATCGACATTGCCATCGTGCCCTCGCAGGCCACCATAGGGCAGCTGCTCAAGCATGTGCGTCGTGGCGATGTGGTGGCCGTGCACTCGTTAAGACGTGGTGCGGCCGAGGCGCTGGAGGCGATTGCGCACGGTGACCCAAAGTCGTCGCGCGTGGTGGGCCGGCGTATCGAGCAGATTGACCTGCCGCGTGGCGCTGCAATCGGCGCGATCGTTCGCAGGCGAGCTGACTCGGTGCAAAGCGATGACGAAGCCGCTTCGTATGACGTCATCATTGCGCATCACGACACGGTGATTCAGGCGGAAGACCATGTGATTGTGTTTTTGAGCAATAAGCGGCTCTTGCCTCGGGTTGAGAAGCTGTTTCAGGTCGGAGTGGGCTTTTTCTAGCCCAGGCAACTTATGAATCGCCTGCTGGTCATCGGCCACGTCCTGGGCGGTTTGCTGGGACTGTTCTCGCTTACGTTTGTGTTGCCCCTGGTCTGGTCGCTTGCGGTGGGCGATGGCATGCATCCGGTGTTCATCGCATCCGCGCTGATTTGTCTGGGCGCGGGGCTCGCACTGCTGGTGTCCACGCGACGCTATCGCCGTGAGTTGCAGGCACGTGATGGGGCGCTTCTGGTGGTATTGGCTTGGTTCATCATGACGCTGGCCGCGATGCCGCCCTTTCTGGTGGCCCGACCTGACCTGAGCGTGGCCAAGGCGTTCTTCGAGACTATGGCGGGGCTCACCACCACCGGGGCAACCGTACTCGATGGGCTTGAGACCTTGCCACCGTCCCTCAACCTGTGGCGTCACGCGCTACAGTGGTACGGTGGCATGGGCATCATCGTCCTGGCCGTGGCGGTATTGCCCCTTTTGGGGGTCGGCGGCATGCAACTGTTCAAGGCTGAAACACCTGGCCCCATGAAAGAGGGCAAGCTGACGCCACGCATCACGCAGACAGCCAAGGGGCTTTGGCTGATCTATGTGGCGCTGACGCTGGGCTGCATGCTGGCGCTCAAGTGGGCGGGTATGGATTGGTTTGAGGCGGTCTGTCATTCGTTTTCGGCCATTGCATTGGGTGGTTTTTCCACCCGGGATGCGAGCATTGGCGCATTCGACTCGATCCTGATTGAGGCCATTCTGGGCGTATTTATGCTTGCGGCCGTCATCAACTTCGCGACCCACTTTGTTGCCCTGCGTGCGCGCTCGGCCCGAATTTACCTGCGCAACCTGGAGACCTTGGCGACCCTGTCGGTGATTATGGGCGGTGGCTTGCTGATCGCTGCTTTTTTACATCTGGCGGGTGTTTTTCCCGACTTTGCGTCGGCACTGCGCCACGCGCTGTTCAACACGATCTCGGTTGCCACCTCCACGGGTTACATGGGTCAGGACTACGGCGCCTGGCCGCCGTTCGCCGCGTTTGCGCTGCTGTTTCTAGCCTGCGTGTCGGCATCGGCAGGCTCGACCGGAGGTGGCATCAAGATGGTGCGGGCCATTGTTCTGGTCAAGCAATCCACCCGTGAACTGGCGCGCCTTCTTCATCCGCGCGCGGTGATGCCACTGACCATCAGCGGACAGGTGGTTGAGAACCGGGTGATCTTTGCGATCCTGGGTTTTATGCTGCTCTGGGGCATCACACAGGTGTTGCTGGCGTTTGTGCTCATGTTTGGCGGCATCGATGTCGTCTCGGCGTTTTCGGTGGCAGTCGCCATGGTCAACAATCTGGGCCCCGCCCTGGGCGAATTTGGCCCCTCGTCCAACTACGCAGCCCTGAGCGATTTTCAGGCGGTGTTGCTGGCCGTTGCCATGCTGGCGGGTCGTCTTGAACTGCTCACTTTCTTCGCGCTTTTGACGCCGGCCTTCTGGCGTCGGTAAGGATCGGGAACGTGGTAGGCGAGGGGCGCAGCCGCCACACCGCGGAACAAAATTCTGATCTACCTGTGGTGGTGATCGGGGGGCCACAAGCCGTGCTTCGCCAGGCGCTGATCACGCAGGCTCTAGAGCACGCGCCGGGGCCGCGTCCGTGGGGGCTTATTCGCAGCCCCAGTCTGACGGCGCGGTCTGACGGTTTTGCCCAGGGGGCCGTCACGCAGATCGGGGCATGTGTCTGCTGTACGAGCCCGGCCACCCTGTTGGCGGCGTACGGACGGCTGCATCGCGCGCACGGACCTCTATCGGGGCTGATCATCGAGTTGGACTCACAGGCCCATGTCTGCGCACTGATTGATGTACTGCTCAGCGACAGCTTGCGCGCAGTTGGTCTTGCGCTTTGTTCAGTCTGGCATGCCCGACCGCAATGGCATCTGGGGTCCAGCGACGAACGCACTCTTCAGATGATCGCCACCGCCGATCATCTATGGCTTGCCAGTTCTGGACAGCTGCCCGGTCTGGCTCGGTACTTGAGTGAGCAATATTGGGATGAGGCCATTCTGGCCGAAGGACAAAGTCCTCCAGCCTGGCGACTGCCCCGTAATAAGGCCGAGGGTCATGCGCTGGTGATTCCGCCAGCAGAGGGTGACGGCGCTTGGATGCCTGTGAGCTGCGGCGATGCGGGTTCGTGGTGGCGCTGGCGTGGACAGGCCAGTCAGGTGCTAAACCGCCCTCGTCTGCAGGCGGTGCTCGCCGATATGGCGCGGACAGCGCGCGTTAAGTCTGCCCGCGGTGTGTTTCGCACCGAACGCGAATGGTATGGGTGGCAGGCGAGCGGCCAATGGCAGCCAAGCTTTTGGCGGCGTGACAGTCGCCTGGATGTTTTTCTGCAAGCGGGCGAGCCTACGCAGGCCTGGCATCAGGCCCTTAACAGCTGCATCGCCTAGAACTGCTCCCAGGGTAGACCATCGTGCCGCCAGCCGTTGATTTTGCCGCGCTGGCGCTCTTGATTGAGGTCACCCTCGAAGCCATGGGTGACGCTGTACACCCGTGAAAATCCCGCCTGCTCAAGGGCTGTTGCCGCTTCGGCCGAGCGCCTGCCGCTGCGACAGATGAGCACAACGGGACGTTCATTGACGTGCGCCGCGAGCTTGCGCACTTCACTCACAAAATGCGGGTTGATCTCCCAATCGGGCGCCTCATACCAGGCCACATGAATGGCCCCGGTTGCATGACCGACGAAAAAAAACTCCGCATCGCTGCGGCAGTCGATGAATAGCGCATCCGGATTGTCACGGATGAACTGATGAGCCTGAACAGGGAGCAGCGCTTGCATGATGGCTTGACGACAATGAGGCGGTTACCGATGAGAGGTTTGTTTGGTCGCTTACTTGGCAAACAGCGAATTCATGTCCTTGAAGGCCTTGAACTCAAGTGCATTGCCCGAGGGGTCGAGAAAGAACATGGTGGCCTGCTCACCGACCTGGCCCTTGAAACGCACGTGCGGCTCAATGATGAAGCTTTGTCCGGCACTCTTGAGCTTGTCGGCGAGTGCGTGCCATTCATCCATCGACAGCACGACGCCGAAATGCCGGACCGGTACATTGTCGCCATCGACCGCACTGGTTGTCGCCAGGCCAGTCTGATCGGGTGCCAGATGGGCCACTACCTGATGACCGTAAAGGTTGAAATCGACCCACTCGCTGCTGCTTCTACCCTCAGGGCAGCCCAGCAGTTCGCCGTAGAAGGCGCGTGCGGCACTCAGGTCGTGAACGGGGAACGCAAGATGAAAGGGGTGGGTCATCATGAAAGAACTCCAGCCGGACGGGGCAAGGGCCGTATGATGCCGCAAACGCGACCAAGGGCTGCAGCCGCCTCTTAAAATCCATATGTCCATCTCTGCTTTAGCGCTGGTTCTGGTGGCGGCTGTCATCCACGCGACGTGGAATCTGCTGGCCAAGCAGGCCAAGACCACGGGGGTTGCCTTTGTGTGGGCCTGCTCCGTGGTGAGCGTTGTCGCGTATGGGCCGATCGCGCTTTGGGCGCATGGACAGACGCTGGGCCTCGTGAGCTCGGTGGGATGGTTAGCAATTGTGGCGAGCGCAGTGATTCATGTGGCTTACTTCCTGTGCCTGAGGCGCGGCTACGAGCGGGCTGATCTGTCGGTCGTATATCCGGTGGCGCGCGGAAGCGGGCCGCTATTTGCCTCGGTGGCCGCAATCCTGTTTCTGGGTGAGCCGGCAACGGCCAGTGGGCTGATCGGCCTAGCCTTTATCGTGCTGGGTACCTTTACGATCGGAGGGGGCCTCGCCATGTTGCGTGGCTCACGCTCCGAGCGGCTATCGCAGGGCCTTTACTGGGGCAGCCTCACCGGCCTGCTGATCGCCACCTACACGGTCAATGACGGATATGCGGTGAGAGTTCTGGGCTTGGCGCCCCTGTTGTTCGATTGGCTGAGCATTACGGTCCGGGCGGCTTTGCTGACGCCTGCAGCCCTGATGCAGCGCGCGTCGGTGCGCCAGTCGATTACAAGCGCCTGGCGACCCATGCTGGCAGTGGGTCTGATGTCGCCCCTTGCCTATATTCTGGTGCTGTACGCCATGACCCTGGCGCCGATCAGCATGGTGGCGCCAGCCCGAGAGGTATCCATGCTGGTGGCCGCATTCTTTGGCGCACGTCTTCTGGGTGAGGGTAGTGCGCGTCGACGCGTTTTGGGTGCCGCGTTTATCGCCGGTGGCGTGGTCGCTCTGGCAACGGGCCAGGGCTAAGGGGCGCCGACGCCGATGATGCGAAGTGCCTCAGCAACCGTGAGGCCAGGCCTCAAGCCCAGGTGATTGGCGCGCGCATTGCAGTGGGTCAGCACGCCGTTAGCCAGTCCGTCGGCCGCCTCACCGATGCGAGCTGATTCATGTGAATAGGCGCAGCAGGCCACCCCGATGGTCTGCAGCAGATCCAGCCCCACAATGCCCGCTCGATCCTTGCCGATACCCGCGTCGTTGAAGAACACCGCATAGGGCTTATGCGGATGGTCGAGTACGAAGCCGGCCGCAGAGCGACCTCCGTGCGAACCGGATACGACGCCTGCGTTTGCACTGGACGAGCCCCGGCCGCCGATCTCGGCGATTGAGTCAAGCAGCACGAGGGGCCTGAGCATGCTTGCCAAGCCCCAGGCTAGGCGAAGGCCTGGCGCATCCAGGCGGGAATGCTGACTGCGCGCAGCCGGGGCGTAGAGTCGTCCACCATCTGGCCGACGAAGCGGATTTCCCAACCCTCGGCGATCAGGGTGTGCTCGCGCAGGATGCGATGCTCAAGCACAAAGGTCTTGTTACGCCATTCAGTGATGCGCGTGTGGACCTCGACCGTCTCGCCGTGGCGCGCAGGCGCTCGAAATTTGGCGCCCGCATCGACCAGCGGCCAGGCCAGCAGCCCGTGTTCGCGAGCGATGCGACTGGTCTGCTGTCCGACCGACGCAAACAGGGCATGGGTGGCGGCATCAAACCAACGAAAGAAGTTGGGATAAAACACGATGCCGGCCGGGTCGCAATCGCCAAAGCTGACGTGCACTGGATACCGAAATACCCGGGGTTCGGGCGCTTGCCCAGGGCTTTGCGCGTCTTCAGCAGCCACGTTCGAGTGCCGAGGCGGGTCCGGGCGACTGGCCAAAGCGGGCTGCGATGGCGGCCGAGGCTTCGTCGAGTTGCGCGAGGGTGCCTGAGTCGACTGGGATGGCCTGGGCGCGTGCCTTGCGCGCGCGGCGCTCGGGGTCGCCGGGCATCATGACGTCGCCGGGCGAAAAGCCCTCGCCGGGACGCGCCGATCGTACCCACTCAACGAATTCACGCGCATGCGTTTCAAACCACGCGCCCGTGCCCAGGCGCTGGGGGTCAAACACGATGGCGAGCATATTGTTCCAGACGCCGTTGACCGGCAGGCGCGTGCCCGGATGAAAGGTCTCGCCGCCCGCCAGGGCTGCGCCCAGCAGCTCGCATACCACGGCGAGCGCGTGACCCTTGTGACCCGCCGCGGTGAGCAGTGCGCCGAACGGGCCCTGCGGCGGCTCGAACATCACCGCCGGATCATTGGTATTGCGACCCTGTGCATCGATGAGACTGCCCGGGGGAACGGCAACCCGCTTGTTGTAGGCCACGCGCGCTTTGCCATGGGCGATCGCGCTGGTGGCGAAATCAAGCACGATGGGTTCGCCGCCAGGCATCGGAATACCCACTGTGAACGGATTGGTGAGGTAACGGGCTTGGCCGCCCCCGAAAGGTGCCACCATGGGCATGTGGCTGATGGCATTGGTGAAGTGGATGGAGACCATACCTGCGGCGACCGCCTGCTCAGCCCAGTGGCCGACCCGCCCAAGGTGGTGGGAATTGCGCAGCGCCATCACGCAGCTGCCGTGCTCGCGGGCGCGGCCGATGGCCATATCCATGGCCTGCCAGGTTACCGACTGGCCCATGCCGCGCTTGCCATCGACCACGATGAGTGCGCCCGCATCCTGCACCACCTGAGCCTGCTGATTGAGCTGCAGCTCGTTGCTGAGCAGCGAGCTCACATACTTGGGGATCATGCCCACGCCGTGCGAGTCATGACCGGCCAGGTTAGCTCCCACCAGATGGTCAGCGGTGAGGCGGGCCTCGCGCTCAGTGGAGGCTGCTGCTCTGAACAGATCGATGACCCAGGTATGCAGCGCGTTCGTGGGTAGCAGATGTTCAGCCATGTCAGACGACCTCCACTCGCAACTCGCCCAACTGGGCAATTCGGCCCACCATGAGGTCGCCTCGGACAACGGCGGCCACACCTTCAGGCGTGCCGGTGTAAATGAGATCGCCCGGTGCGAGCGCCCACAGGGCTGACAAATGCTCGATGATTTCGCCGATATTCCAGATGAGTTTGGAAATGTCGCTGGACTGGCGAACCGCTCCGTTGACCTCAAGCGAAAGGGCGCCGCTGGACCAGACGGCGCCGGAGCCTGCCCGGTGGATGGGGCCGATGGGCGCGCTTTCGTCGAAGGCCTTGCCAACTTCCCAGGGGCGCCCGAGTTTCTTGGCCTCGCCCTGAAGATCACGCCGGGTCATATCGAGACCCATGGCATAGCCAAAGATATGTTCGCCTGCTCGAGCCGCCGCGATGTCTTTGCCGCCCTTGCCAATGGCGACCACCAGCTCCATCTCGTGGTGCAGCTCACGGGTGCCCTGCGGATAGGCGATCTTGCCCGTGCTGCCCGCGGGAACGACGACGATGGCATCAGCCGGCTTCATGAAGAAAAAAGGCGGCTCGCGGCCGGTGAAGCCCATTTCTTTGGCATGTTCGACATAGTTGCGCCCCACGCAATAGACGCGGCGCACAGGAAAGGCGGACTGGGTGCCTGCCACCGGTACAAGCACCGGTGGTGGCGGGGCAAACACTGGGTTCATCGCAAGCTCTCGTTCAGGTTGAGGAATCAGGGGGCTGCCTCGTTGGTACGGATGCCGATCCCAGCCGGTGGGCGCGTGGCACGTTCGCCATCATGACAGAAGCCGCGCTGCCATGAGGCCCCGCCGTGCGCACGTCGAATCGCCAGGGCTCTGGATGGAGCCTGTAAAATCGGTGGTTCTTGAACGTTGCCCGCGCGGCTTTGCAAACGCGCGCGGGTGCGCGCTCAGGCATTGCCACCGACAACCTGAACTGCCGCGCCACCGCGCGACGCGACCCCCATCATGAGCCAAACCATTGAGGCCAGGCTGCGCGAGCAGCTCGAGCGACGAATCCTGATTCTGGATGGTGCCATGGGCACAATGATTCAGCAGCATCGCCTGAGCGAAGCCCAGTACCGCGGCGAGCGCTTTGCCGACTTCGAGCGTGATGTCAAGGGCAATAACGAACTGCTGTGCCTCACGCAGCCGCAGATCATCGAGGCGATTCATGATGCGTACCTGGCCGCAGGCGCCGACATCATCGAGACCAACACCTTTGGCGCCACGACGGTTGCCCAGGCCGACTACGGCATGGCCCAGTGGGCCCGCGAGATGAATCTTGCGGCGGCTCGATTGGCGCGCCAGGCCTGTGATCGCTACAGCACGCCCGATAAGCCGCGCTATGTCGCGGGTGCCCTGGGGCCGCAGCCCAAAACAGCGTCGATTTCGCCCGATGTCAATGATCCGGGTGCGCGCAATATCAGCTTCGAGGAGTTACGCGAGACCTATCACGAGCAGGTCCAGGCGCTGATCGACGCGGGGGTCGATTTATTGCTGGT
>JBIKMC010000443.1:0-10868 GCA_044359405.1 Burkholderiaceae bacterium | reverse complement strand
ATGAAAAACTCTGGCTTTATAATCTTCATTATTTTGATGACCTCAATGCATTAGGTGCTGAAGAACGGTATTCCTCGCATGAGGCTCTGATTCAGCGCTGGATCGCTGAAAACCCCCCTGCTGGTGGAAACGGGTGGGAGCCGTATCCGCTGTCATTGCGTATTGTGAATTGGATCAAGTGGGCGCTCTCTGGAAGTAAGCTTAATACCGATTCTATACATAGCCTCGCGATTCAGACAAGGCAGTTGCGCCGACGGCTTGAGTTTCATTTATTGGGAAATCATTTGTTTGAAAACGCCAAAGCGCTCGTGTTTGCAGGGTTGTTTTTTGTGGGCGAAGAGGCAAACGAATGGCGTCAAACAGGGGAGTATCTGCTCGCCAGTCAGATTTCGGAGCAAATTCTGGCGGATGGTGGGCATTTTGAACTGAGTCCCATGTATCACGCCTTGATTGTCGAGGGACTGCTTGATCTTAATAATCTTTATCGGACGTTTCAGATCGAGCCACCTAGGTTCTCGCACGATGTCGCCGTAAGGATGCTCGATTGGCTCAGTATCATGTGCCACCCCGATGGCGGCATCGCTTTTTTCAATGATGCTGCCTTCGGGATTGCTCCTTGTCTTGACGACCTCGAGCGCTATGCGCGTACCCTTGGCGTCGATCGAGCGGTCGTTCGTCTAGGTTCTCATTTACTTGAAGCAAGTGGATATGCGCGACTCCAGAGAGGCGGCGCGGTCGTACTTGCTGATGTTGCGGCGATCGGGCCTGACTATTTGCCGGGCCATGCTCATGCGGATAGCCTGAGCTTTGAGCTTTCGCTTCACGGTCGACGTGTTTTGGTCAACTCCGGTACCTCTGTGTATGGTACGGGGCTTGAGCGCGTACGACAGCGAGGTACTGCCGCACACAACACGTTGCGACTAGATGGCGTCGACTCGTCAGAGGTCTGGTCAGGATTTCGTGTTGCCCGCAGAGCACGGGTTAGGATTGAGCAATTCGATTCGGACTGTGGCCCGGTGTTAAGTGCCTCGCATGATGGATATCGCCGCCTTGGCGGACGACCCGTGCACCGCCGACTCTGGGCAATGGATTCGAACGAATTAGCGGTGACGGATACGATCGACGGGGGAGGCAGTCATTTAATTGAGGTCTACCTTCATTTCCATCCTGACATTCGAGTTGAGACGGACAAGTCGGGCGTTTTTTCCATCACCCGGACTGATAGCAACCAAAAGATTGCGCTCTACGTAGACAACAGAATGACCTGGCAGCTAGAGCCTGGACTTTGGCATCCAGGGTTCGGTATTTCCGAGAATAATATTTGTCTTCGGGGTATATACCGAGGCTGTATTCCTGTAAAGTTTCAATCAAGAATTGTTTGGCCGACTTGACGTTTCCTTCCTTTATGTCCGAGGGTATCTAACCAGATTTATCGTTCGTCTTGATATGTCCTCGATGCGCATTGAGGCGCCCCTGCCTTTCCTGATTTCATGCCGATTGCGAGTTGATGGTTGATACCTCTGATATCTTGCGGGCCAACCCCATGAAACAGCCCCTATCCAGACTGGCCGTCCCCGTCCTGGCCCTGCCAAGAGCGGCGAAGCGCTTTATTGCCCTGTCGGTCGACCTGGGTCTTTGCGTGCTGACTGTATGGCTAGCTTATTTTTTGCGGCTGGGCGAGTTTGAAGCGCTGTCGGGCAGTGCCTTGTGGGCCGTTGCCGCCGCTGTCGGGCTTGCGCTGCCCATTTTCGCCGTTTCTGGTCTGTACCGAGCCATCTTCCGGTACAGCGGTTTGCCCGCGCTGTTGGCGGTGGCCCGGTGCGTGGGTATCTATGGCTTACTGTACGCATCCATTTTTACAGCGATCGGTGTGACGGGTGTACCGCGTACCGTCGGCATCATCCAACCGATCTTGCTGCTATTGTTTGTTGGGGCGTCACGGGCTTTTGCTCGAGTCTGGCTGGGTGACCAGTACCTTAGCATTCTGAAGCACGCTGCGCGCCCGAAGGTGTTGATCTACGGTGCGGGCAGTGCGGGTCGCCAGTTGGCGGCCGCAATGGTCAATAGCCATGAGATGCGCGTCGCAGGTTTTCTGGACGATGACGATCGCCTGCACGGCCATGTGCTGAACGGGCTACCGGTCTACAGCCCAGCTGATCTGGTCAATCTTGTCGCAAGCCTGAATATCAGCGATGTATTGTTGGCCATGCCCAGCCTGTCGCGCCGTCGTCGTAATGGAATCCTTGGTCAAATTCGCAGCGCGCACGTAGCCGTACGTACGCTGCCCAGCATGACCGACTTGGCGCGAGGCAAGGTCAGCACCTCCGACCTGCGCGAACTGGATATTGACGACCTATTGGGCCGCGAACTGGTGGCACCGAACCATATCCTGTTGGCCAAAGATATTGCCAGCAAGGTTGTAATGGTCACGGGGGCGGGGGGGTCTATCGGCAGCGAGTTGTGTCGCCAGATCGTAGCGATTGCTCCGGCCAAGCTGCTGCTGATCGAGCAAGGTGAATTCGCGCTCTACACAATTCACCAAGAGCTCGAAGCAAGACTGCTGAGTCGTGAGACCGTACTCGTGCCGTTGCTGGCCTCCGTTCAAGACGAGCACCGCATGCGCGACATCATGTCCGCCTGGCGCCCCAATACGGTGTACCACGCGGCGGCGTATAAGCATGTACCGCTCGTAGAGCACAACCCGGCCGCCGGCATCAAGAACAATGTGCTGGGCACGCTGCGCACAGCCCGGGCTGCGGCAGACGGCGGTGTGGCCGACTTTGTGCTTGTCAGCACTGATAAAGCCGTGCGACCCACCAACGTGATGGGCGCCAGCAAACGCCTCGCCGAAATGGCTTTGCAGGCCTTGGCTGCGTCGGGTACGGGTACCAAGTTCAGCATGGTGCGCTTTGGCAACGTACTGGGCTCGTCGGGCTCGGTGGTACCAAGGTTTCGCCAGCAAATCCGCGACGGTGGCCCAATCACCCTCACGCACGACGACGTCACCCGATATTTCATGACCATTCCGGAAGCGGCTCAGTTGGTCATTCAGGCAGGGGCGATGGCTAAGGGCGGCGATGTATTCGTGCTGGACATGGGTCAGCCCGTCAAAATCATGGATCTGGCGCGGCGCATGGTCGAACTCTCGGGCCTTAAGGTAAAGGACATCCACAATCCTGACGGCGATATTGAAATCGAAGTGACCGGATTGCGTCCGGGCGAAAAGCTGTATGAGGAGCTTCTGATCGGTGACAACCCCAAGCCCACCGCCCACCCTCGGATCATGAAAGCCCGCGAGGAATTCCTCCCGTGGGCCGAGCTTCAGATCAAGCTTGACGCGCTGGAAATCGCCCTGAATACGAATGATCTGAGCGCCATCCGCCTCGTCATGCAGCAACTGGTTGCTGGTTACAGCCCAATTGACGATATCGTCGATTGGGTTTACCTGGAGCAGCAAGCTGAGGCGCAAGCCGGAGTTCGCCGATTGAACCGCATGGCCACGGTGTTGCCCACTGATAAAGTACCCGGGACGAATCGTGTTGCGTCAAACAGTTGAACACCTGGACCAGATCGCCATGAGCACTCAGCTTTTCCATCCCGAAATCTTCAAGGCTTACGACATCCGTGGAGTCGTCGACCGTTCACTGACCGAGGACATCACCGAGAAGATCGGCTGCGCTCTGGCAAATCAGGCTGCGGCCCGTGGCATGCGCGAGGTCGTTGTCGGGCGCGATGGCCGGCTATCCGGGCCCCGGCTTTTGGCAGCCCTGTCCAGGGGCATTCGTTCGGCGGGGCTTGATGTCATTGACATCGGTCTGGTGACCACGCCCATTGTCTATTTCGGTACGTTTCACTTGGGCACCGGCACTGGTGTGGCCGTCACCGGTAGCCACAATCCTCCCGACTACAATGGGCTGAAGATGGTGGTGGCCGGTGACGCGTTGTACGGCGACACCATCGTCGACCTTCGGCGTGCGATCGAGTCGGGCTCTCTGCGCACCGTGCCGCCGTCGCAGCAAGGTCAGCAGCGCAACGAAAATCTCGCCCTCGCTTATCTGCAGCGAATCAGCCGCGACGTTAAGCTTGCTAGGCCCATGAAGATCGCCGTGGATTGCGGCAACGGCGTGGCCGGAGCCTTCGCACCTGCGCTCTTCAAGGCGCTGGGTTGCGAGGTTGTCGAATTGTTTTGCGAGGTTGACGGTACCTTCCCCAATCATCACCCCGATCCTGCGCATCCCGAAAACCTTGAAGATCTCATCCGCTGCCTGCGCGAGACCGATGCAGAACTTGGCTTGGCCTTCGATGGTGATGGCGATCGTTTGGGTGTGGTGACCAAAAGCGGTCAAATCATCTTCCCTGATCGTCAGTTGATGTTGTTTGCGCAGGATGTGCTGTCGCGAAACCCAGGTGCTGAAATCATTTACGACGTCAAATGCAGTCGCAAAGTGGCCAGTCATATTCGCGCGTACGGTGGACGTCCCGTGATGTGGCGCACAGGGCACTCGTTGGTGAAGGCGAAGCTGAAGGAGTCGGGTGCGCCGCTTGCGGGTGAAATGAGCGGGCACCTCTTTTTCAAGGAGCGCTGGTACGGGTTTGACGATGGGCTTTATGCGGCTGCGCGTCTGCTTGAGATTCTGTCGCGCGTGGCGAATCCCAGCGAGGTCTTGGAGGCCTTGCCAGACTCGCCTACAACCCCTGAGCTGCAACTGAAAACCGCAGAGGGCGAAAACTTTACCCTGGTTGAGGCGCTGCGCAAGACAGCCAGGTTTCCAGGCGCGACCGAGATCATCACCATCGATGGTGTGCGGGCCGAGTACGCGGATGGGTTCGGCCTGGCACGGCCCTCCAATACCACGCCGGTCATCGTGTTGCGCTTTGAAGCCGATACGCCTGAGGCTCTGCAACGCATTCAGCGAGACTTCAAACGTGCCATTCTTGACTTGAAGCCTGATGCGCGACTGCCTTTTTAGCCTATAAATTTTTCAGTTTTGATTATTGTGCATTGGCTTATGGAGTTCGATTGTTAGGGCCTCGGGGGAGTGGGGGTGAGAGCGCGACGTACTAAGTCGATCAGCATTAATTTCTTAAAAATGCCCTTGACGGTCCTAGATCTGAGTTGTCTCTCGTTTTGCGTGGAGGTTGCAGGATTAAATAATGTTTCGCTGTAGGAAACTCGCCCGTTTTCAAAATCTGTTTTGTACTTTAAAATACGGTCGTTGAATTTTTCTTCGAGAGATCTGTCCTTGAGAAATACAGCGACATAATCCTGCCAAAGGCCGCCGATTTGCGTGTAGCATTCCAGTAAGACTGGGTCAAAATCGTTGCGTTTTGCCCATTTAACGAGAGCTTGACCGCAATCTGGATAAAAGCGCCAACAATCTACAGGGTAAGTGTGAATGCTGCCGTCAGACGGGGCGTTCAAGTAGAAGATTCCGTTTGGTTTTAGAACTCTCAGTATCTCTAAAAAACTTATCCAAAACATTTCAGAATGTTCAAAACAAGAACTTGATAAAACTATATCGACTGATTCATCTTCAAACGGTAGCTTGTAAGGGTCGTTTAACACCACATCGACGCCCTTCGCGTCTTGGAAGTCCACTCCTATGTAATTGAAACTCCCGGGGCAAACCTGCTTGAGCGATCCATTCACATCTTGAGCGCCGATGTCTATGACGGTGACTGATGAACCTGTAAAAAACTTTGAATAGATTGCGAAGAAAGCTTCGCCATTTTGCATTGCTGTTGGGTGCATCGAAGACCTTCAATTTTGTCGTAACGCGTGGCGGCCTCACAAGGAAGCGCCGTTTCGTCCTTTCATTTCGCGCCTTAAGGACTGCTGGCGCGAAATGGCAGCTAACCGATTGATCCATAATCGGCGGAATTTTTTCACTCCATAGAGCAGGTCGCGTTCAGTTCGAGTGGGGCTTATGCCATGCTCGGGGCTCCCATCGATCGAGTCGATATCGCTCTGCCCTGACTTGACGCCGACAACGGCTGGGCTTAATGCGTACCCCTCGCCGTCGCGACATAACCAGTGCTGCAGTGAATTGTCGTACGGTAGTTCGACCCGCGAGCCGCGCATGAGCAACTCTTCAGCGCCTCGCCTTGACCAGAGGAGTGCGAACGCACCCATCGGAAAATAATGTGCTGCAAGCAGCCTGTGCGTGTTACCTGCGATCTGGAACGAGGTCAATGCCGTGTAGATCTTCACGACTGGATGTCCGATGTTGACGACACGCCAGTTCGGTCTATGCTGACAGAGCCAATGGGCGACTGACGGCAACAGAGTCGGAAACGAGGAAGCGACTTGTGCATCATCTTCAAGGACCACTGCCCAGGGTTCGCTGCCCGCAAGAAAAGCGGCAAGTGCTTTACGGTGGCTGAGGACGCAACCGAACTCTCCTGGCGTGAGACTTCGACCCATAATCCGGTGCATCGCATGATTGTCATATTCCCCCAGCGTACTCGCTTCCGCCGAATGCCCGTTCACCGCCTCTACGCGCTGGAATTCGAGGTTGAGCCCGCGCAGGTGTTCGGTGATATCGGTCAGACGTTCGGTGCTGTGGGGCAGATTGATGACAAAGATAGGCAGTGTCACTGAGTGGCTCTCCTTTGAAAGCCATAGACCTGTCCTTTTTGAGCGACTCTGTGCAAGCCGATCCGATCCAGGTTTGCAATTAGATGGTCGAGATCCTGCGTTCCGTTTGCATAGATATCTGGATGAGTTTCAAGGATCAGCACACTGACGCGCTGAAGCGTTTGTGTCTCGTGTTGGACGAGCGCTAACTCAGCACCTTCAATGTCACACACCAAGGCAAACGACTGACTCGGTATCTGCTCCGAGACTTTCGACAGAGTGGTTGCCGGCACGCGCACTCCGATCTGATTCGGGCCGGCGACATGTCCGACGTGAATGTTGTGGCCTAGGGCAAATTCGACGAAAGGGCTGCCAGAGTAATCAATGGCGGCCTGTATCACCATTGTTGTTCCCGCTTCGGCCTCGCGGCTCGCGTTGGCTTCGCAGACTGGAATTAGCTCTGTGCGGGCTTCTACGATGATATGCCTTGCCTTGGCCCCAATCTGTTGGCGAATGGTTGCAGAAACGATACCTAAGCACCCGCCCAGCTCAATGACATTGGTCCCCTTGGGTATCAATTCTCGCACCAGCTCAGACTCTGGCTGCTCGTAGGGGCGCCCCCGCGCTAGCAAGTACCGGATGGACGGATCAGCGGTCTTGGGCACGCGAACCGGAATCCCATGCGGTGAGAAGGCTTCGTGATCACTGACGAGACGGTCACGAAGCCACATATAGACACGCCTATTCAACCTTGACATGGTCTCGTCCTTGAGTCGGGCGTTCAAATTCGGGATAGCGAGCCAGGCATGCATCGCACCTGCCACCAACAAACGCGTGAATCGCGCCTTTCAGGTGTTCGATGCGCTTTAGGCGCCGGGTAACGGACATAGGAGGAATGGCCAGCATCGCCTTGATGCTGGCGGTGGCAACCGCCAGGCCGGCAAACAGCAAGCCCCGGTGTTTTCTACAGGCATGGACCTTGGAGAATCCCATATTCCAGGCTTTAAATCCACTGATCGAAGCCGAAGGACCCGATGAGCTTCCTGCCCCGTGGGTAACCGAAGCATCCCGCACGAACATCAGTGGGCCACAACGACTCTCCAACCGAATCGCGAGGTCGTCATCCTCGTAGAACAAGAACAACTGATCGTCAAATCCACCCACCTGCTCGAAAGCATCGCGCCTCACGAGTAGGGCTGCGCCGCTAAGTGTGTTGATCTCACAATCGTCATCTGGCCAGTTCTGCGGGATCCACCGAGATCTTGGCAAGAGATCGCTTCGTCCTTTGAAGAAAGGGCGTCCGTTAATCCCCGTGATGCGAGGGTTGAAGGCACTTGCTCGCGAAAAATGGCTCGCGGATTCGATCATTCGGTCGAGTGCGTCATTTGCCAGACGAGCATCGGGATTCAAAAAAAACAAAAACTCGGTATTTGCTCGTGCCGCGCCCAGATTACAGGCGCGAGAGAATCCGATATTCGTTGGACTTTCGATCAGCGTCGCTTCGTACCTTAAGGCGATTTGTCGTAGGCTTTGAATGTTGCGTGACCCATTGTCGACAATGACAACCGATACGCCCTGAGGCACTGATGCCAGCATGTCGGGCAAAACCTCTTGGCTGTTGTAAGAGACTGTAATGATGGTGACACGGGATCCGTTGGCACCGGATGATGTACGCTCGTTCATGATTATCACGCTGGGGCCGCAGGTTGAGGTTGCGGGGCCGTGACTCTAGTCGGGCGCGTTGCATTCGTGGCTATCAATAGCGCGCTGAGCAGTAAAAACATGAGGCTTTCCCGACCACTCCACAACGGAGAATTGAACAGACTATTGACGGCCAGCATTGCAATAAAAGCCAGCCCTGATGCACGGAGTGCCGCTTCAGTATGTTGTAGAGCGCGAGCGGCAAGCGCCATTAGCAGCGCTACATAAAGAAAAATCCCCAGAAGACCGTGCTCAATACCAAAAAAAAGAAATTGGTTGTGTGGGTGCCAATTGAAGTGATCACAGCGCCCCGGATCGGGCATGACATCGCAGATCTTTGAGTGGTAGGCGCCCGTGCCCCATCCGATTAAAGGACGCTGAATAAATAACTGAATCCCGGTTTGAAAGTTGTAAAGGCGGTGTCCGGTAGAACTGAACTTGTCCCTCTCAGCGTTTTGCCACTCAACCTTAAAGTCGTTACAGCGTGAAGAAAGTGCAGGCGATGTGATGACGGCGAGTGTCGTGATTGCGACGGAGATCGCCGCGCAGCACACTGCCAGCTTCAAAGGCCTGATACGCACAAGGGTTAACGTCGCTGCACCGATCATCAGCATTACCGCCCCGGTTCTGCCAATAGACAAATAAAGGTTGCACATAACAGCCAGAGAGCCGCCCAGTAGCCAACACAGGGCGAGAATTTTGTGGTGCTTCCAGTCTGCCAGCGCCCGGGTCACGGCTAAGATAACAAACCCCGCCATTAGAATCGATTGGACAAGATAATCACCAAACAAAGCGGCGTTCGATAGAGCCCCTATGTCGCTTCGATCAGGCAGTCTGAAATAATTGAGGAGAGTGATGAAAATCACGATTCCGCAGGCGATTCCGAAGGCGTTTTCGCAGCGGCGACGCGCCCCGGAGGAGTTAATGATATCTACCACGATAGGTATAAGTAGAAGCTTTCCGTATTTTCTAAGATGCTGCCAGATGTCATCCCAAGGTGCTGAGAAATGCAATGCTCCCAGTACTACGATCGAGTAAAGGGCTAAGCATAAAATTCCAACTGGATTTTTGAATGCTGCCGCTGTGCGGCCCTGTCGCAGTCGAACGATGAACCAGACTACAACCAGTATCCCCCAAACGGTGTTGCTGAGAGCCGCTGATAAAGGAAAAAGCAAAAATAGCGCAACCGCCAAGCGTGCCAACCAAACATCGGCGCGGGAAGCGTTGTTCGACGCAGCCTTTGTAGGGTTTTTTTCAGCGAAAATCATGGGTTGAGACGGGGTCACCAGTAAAATTCAGGGTTTTAAATCTAGAAGGCCCTTTAATCTGCCCAGGTGTCTACCGATTAAGCGTGGGGGTGACAGAAGACGAAGCGGAGTCAGCAACGTGGTCTGCAAAATAAGGCGCTTACGTTGACGGGCTGCCCTGTCAACGCCGAGGTGCTTCTGGATAAACTTAATTTTGGACTGGGCATGATGATAACCGCGCAGATACTCCGACTTCAGGCGCGACCGTCCTTTGACCGAGCCGCGTGATCGGTGCAAGGCGGTAACCCGTGGCACCACGATCAGCGATTTCCGCAGCTTGAACAGCCTGAGGCAAAGATCATCGTCTTCGTAGTAGAGAAAGAAGCGTTCGTCAAAACGGTCGGCTCCTTTCATGTTGGCCATTACGAACAGCATGGCCGCTCCGCAGACGAAGCCGACGCATGTTGGGGCGACCGCCACAGGGCCCCTTGATGACCACTCGGTCAATGGCCATCGGTAGCTCAGATCGGGCTCGCCGGAGCGGTTGACCAACTGGGGCGCGATGATCGCGGCGTCTGGAAAATGTTGGGCCTCTTGAACAAGAACGGCCAGCGCCTCTGCACCGATCTCGCAATCGGGATTCAGCAAAAGCGCGTAAGGGGTGCGGACTTGATCGAGGGCGCGATTATTGGCGGCGCCGAATCCGATGTTTCTCTCGAGGGCAATGACCTGCGCATGAGGGAATCGCTGTCTGGCCAACGCTGCGCTGCCGTCGTTGCTGGCGTTATCAACGAAAGTCACATGGGGGCACTCCAGCAAGAGCGTGGATAGCGCTTCCAGACAGTGCGCGCTTTCATAGGTTACGACGACGACCGTCACCTGCGCGAGTAAGTCTATCCCGCTGCGGGAGAGCTCGTGCATAGGCGGGCGCTCAAGCATGAAGAAGCTGTTGATAAACGCGCCCAATGCCCTCAGCCTCGCGCTCCAGCGTGAATTGGCTCCTTACTCGCTTCATCGCGGCTTCACCCATCTGACGCGCCTGATCGGGGTCTTGCAGCATACGCAGCGTTGCCTGTGCCAGACCGGCTGCGTCGCCAGTGTCAGTTAACCAGCCGTGTTCGCCGGGTACCACCAGTTCTTCGAAAGCGCCGGTGCGCGAGCAGACCAGCGCGCAGCCGCAGGCCGCGGCCTCAAAGGGCGTCAGGCCAAACGGTTCATAGCGCGGGCATGCGACCGTGACCAGGCAACGGCGATACCAGTCGGCGATCTGACCTGCGGGGACTTCACCCAGAAAAATGATGCGGTCTGACAGGCCGGCCTTTGCGATCCGTGCTCGCAACTCG
>JBIKMC010000105.1:0-10907 GCA_044359405.1 Burkholderiaceae bacterium | reverse complement strand
TCAAGGTCTCGGCACGAGCCGAAGATGAAGCGCTTACGACGCCAGTCGTGAATTGAGCCCGTGTCCGCTGCGGTCCAGTGGGAAAGATCAGCCGATAGCTCAGTGGCGCCGCGCTTTCGATACCACTGCGTCCAGCGATCGAGTTGGGTTGACTGCCCCACGCATGATGATGGCAGCGGCAGAAGTCTTAAATCGAGCGCGCGCGAACCACCAGAAAACGCGTCGAGCGAGCGCACGACCAGATCAGCGGTTCTAAGAGGCTGCGTGCCAACATTTTGGAGCGTGACGAACTGAGCGTAGGCACCGTCATCCCCCATCACAAAGGCAAACAGTCGCGGATCTGCTGCCCGCGCGATCTCGTTGGCGACCGCGCTCAGACCAAAGCTGTCTGCGGAACCCAGCAGCATGGCCTGACTGCGCTCAAGCATCGAGCGGTGACCCGACAGCGCGTCTGCCCGCCAGCTGATCTCGGCCTGGGCAGCATCAGCTGCAAGTGCACCCACCCGATCTGTCGTCGTGGCCAGGGACGCGAGTAGCGAAGCGGCCGGCGGGTAAACCGATGCAAGCACTTGAGCCTGCTCAGCAAAGTCAGCGGCATAACCCGACCAGGAGGTCAGTGTGACCGCCTGGGCGATTGCAAGATCCTGGACCAGGATTGCCCGATTGGCATAGGCGACCGCATTGAACACCCGGGCCCGCCAGGTCGCCGCGCTGAGCGCCGCAGCGTCTGCAGCCTGCCGCACACGCGCTTTTTGATCGAGCGCGCGGCCGGCCTGATAGAAGACAAACACGCTTAGCATCAGCACCAGCAGCAGCGCCAGACCCAGCAGCAGGACCTGACCGCACTGACCTGAGCGACCGCGACGATCACGGACCATTGATACGCTCATGATCAAGTGATCACCGGTTGCCGAGACCGTAATTTTCGAGGCCGCGACGCTGCGATGCGCTGTTCTGGGCATCATTGGCGCTGCTTTGAGCCTTGGAGACGGCTGTGCTGGAGCTCTGCCCAGACACCTCAAGCGCGAGGCCTGCAGTCTGGTTGCGCAAGGTCTGACCCAGAAGGCTGTAAATACCGATTGCCGCCACCGCAACCAGTGCGACGACAATGATGTATTCAGTCATACCCTGACCGGTCTGGCGTCGTTTCATCGCTGGCTCCTTGTGCCCGTGAGATGCGCACATTGGAGCCCGACCTGCGGGCGGCGGACAATTCAGGCCGACGGCCTAGTGCCAGAAGCCATGAACGCCAAAGCCCGCAGTGGCGCGGGCTTTGGCGGGGAACAGGCCTAAGACTTAGGCCAAGAGTTGGGCAGCTATCGCGCGCGGCTGAGTGCCTGCGCGTGGCACGCCCTCAGGCGGCTTTGCGGGCCTCTCGAACCGGGCTTTCAAAGAACTGTTCATCCTCGGTTGAACCGGCGAGTGCAGCAGTGGACGCATTGCGCTCGACCGCGGTGGTAACCGCATCAAAGTAACCCGTACCCACCTCACGCTGGTGCTTGACCGCCGTAAAACCGCGACCGGCTGCCGCGAACTCGGCCTCTTGCAGCTTGACGAACGCGCTCATGTTGTCGCGGGCGTAGCCGTAGGCCAAATCGAACATGCCGTAGTTCAGTGAGTGGAAGCCAGCCAGCGTAATGAACTGGAACTTGTAGCCCATCGCGCCGAGCTCGCGCTGGAATCGGGCAATGGTGTCACTGTCGAGGTTCTTCTTCCAGTTGAATGACGGAGAACAGTTGTAAGCCAGCAGCTTGCCGGGAAACTGGCGATGGATGGCCTCGGCGAAGCGCCGCGCGAATTCGAGGTCAGGAGTGCCGGTCTCGCACCAGATGAGATCGGCGTACGGAGCGTAGGCCAGCCCGCGCGACACCGCCTGTTCAAACCCGTTTCGACAACGGAAAAATCCTTCAACCGTCCGCTCTCCAGTTAGAAATGGACGGTCATTTTCATCGACATCGGTCGTTACCAGATTGGCCGCTTCAGCGTCCGTCCGGGCCAGTAGCAGCGTGGGTACTCCCATCACATCCGCGGCAAGCCGGGCAGCAATCAGTTTGCCAACCGCCTCGCGGGTTGGCACCAGCACCTTGCCACCCATGTGCCCACACTTTTTGGCCGAGGCCAGCTGATCTTCAAAGTGAACGCCGGCCGCGCCCGCTTCAATCATGGCCTTCATGAGTTCAAAGGCGTTGAGTACGCCACCGAAGCCAGCCTCCGCATCGGCGACGATGGGTGCAAAGTAATCGATGTAGCCGGATTCGCCTGGATTCTTGCCTTCCATCCACTGAATCTGATCGGCCCGCGCCAGCGTGTTGTTGATGCGCTTGACCACTGACGGCACCGAATTGGCCGGATAGAGCGACTGGTCGGGATACATCTCGCCTGCCAGGTTCGCATCGCCAGCCACCTGCCAACCGGACAGATAGATGGCCTTCAAGCCGGCCTTGACCTGTTGCATTGCCTGGTTCCCGGTCAGCGCTCCCAAGGAGTTGACGAAGGGCTCTTCATGGATGAGTTGCCAAAGCCGCGCGGCACCGCGACGGGCCAGGGTATGGTCGACCACCACCGAACCCCTGAGACGTACGACATCCTCGGCGGTGTATCCGCGACGGATGCCCTTCCAGCGGGCCTGCTCCGACCACTCGGTTTGCAATTTTTGGATCTCGAGTTCACGTGAGGACATGGCAGCAACTCCTTAGATAGTGACGACGGACGCACTAATTTAGGCTGGATTTGCTGCATAGCACTATCGCACAGGCAATTTTTTATTTAAAAAAACGTATTGTTATTCAGTAGTTTAGGTTATTATTTCATATTGTGATCAACTGTTTTTCGAATCGAGAAAAATCTTAGTTGCGACGCAACGAGGATTTTTCATATCCCGAAAAAAGGTTTTCAGGTGCACAATGAGCGCCGGAACGACTTACCTGGACGCTCGCATGCTCAGATCGATCGCACCTGACTACGCTGTCGCTGGCCAACTACAGCCCGACGACATGAACGAACTTGCCCTAGCAGGCTACAAATCGGTCATCAATAATCGACCGGACGGCGAGGATCCTGCCCAGCCGAGTACGGCAACCATGGAGGCCGCAGCCCGCGCGGCTGGACTTCAGTATCGCTACATTCCAGTGGGGGCAGCGTATCCAGCCGAAAAAGCTGCGATCGCACTAAAAGCCGCATTGGCCGAACTACCGCGTCCCATCGTAGGCTATTGCCGCTCGGGTGCTCGGAGTACGACCGTTTACCAGCTGGCCAGCGATCAGGACTGAGTTGGCAACCCCGGCGCAGTCAGCCGGGTCGGTTACGCATCCAGTCGGCGGTTCCCTCGAACGCCTGGTTCAGGTGAGCCTGTAGTTCAGGGGCCACAGCGCAGTCGAGCATGGCCTGACTCATGCACGCCAACCAGGCATCCCGCTCGCGAATGCCGATGGCGTAGGGAAGATGCCGGGCCCGCAGGCGCGGGTGCCCGAATCGCTCGATATAGTGATCGGGCCCACCGGTCCACCCACATAAGAACCAGAACAGTTTGTCGCGGGAGCCATCGAGCTCGGCTGGATGCATCGCCCGAATGCCGGCGTAGCGTTCGTCGATGGCCATGAGATCGTAGAAGCGATCCACCAGCTCGCGCAACACGGGCTCACCGCCGATTTGCTCGAAGAGGGACTGGTCCGTCGATGTTCCCATGCTTGATTACCACACCCGTGAGTGCTCAGGCTGCACGCAGGCTGGCCAGTGGCGATGAGCGCAAGACACCGCGAAGACTGGCCCAACCTGCGACGAGCGCCATCGCCGCCCCAGCTGCCGCGCTCAAAATCGGCACCGACCACCGCACCTGATAGTCGAACTGAAACACCCAGTGCGCTATGGCCCAGCCCACTGCCGCTGCACCGCCAGCCGCTAAAAATCCGGCGAGGGCGCCAATCAGCGTCAACTCGATCGCCTGGGCGGCGCCGAGCTGACGACTGGACGCGCCGAGCGCGCGCATCAGACTGGCCTCGCGCATCCTCTCGTCTCGCGATGTGAGCAACGCACCCGCCAGTACAACCAGACCTGCAGCAATCGTCAGCATGAACAGCAGTTGAATTGCGCGCACGACCTGCCCCAGGAGCGACTGAACCTGGCGAATGAGGTTGCTGGTGTCAAAGATGGTGAGGTTGGGAAACTCGCGAATGAGAATTTGCTCGGCGGTCTCTCCTGAGGCCTCGGACGGCTGATGGTAGGCAGTGATGAATGTCCGCGGCTGCTGTTCGAGGATACCGGGCGAGAGAATCATGAAGAAATTCACCCGCATGGAATCCCAGGAGAGCTTGCGCACACTGGTGATCTTGACCGCGACGATCTCACCGGCAATATCGAAATCAAGCGTGTCCCCAAGCTTAAGGTCGAGCGTATTGAGAATACCCTGCTCAACCGACACCTCAGCCGCCTCGCGGTCAAACCACCGCCCTGCAACCAGCGTATTCTGCTCGGGCAATTCGCTGGAGTAGGAAAGATTGAACTCGCGCTCAATCAACCGCCGGGCGCGATCACCATCGATTCCGCGCTGACTGGCATCTTCGCCGTTAACACGCACCAGACGTCCGCGCACCATGGGCTGAATGTCAGCCCGCACGCCCTGCCGTTGTAAAGCGGCCAGCACCGGTTCACGCTGGTCGGGCTGTATGTTGATGAGAAAACGATTGGGCGCATCGGGCGGACTGGCACGACGCCACCCCTCGACCAGATCGGTCTGCGTGACCGTGACCAGCAACAGCGCCATGAGCCCGACAGCCAACGACGAGGTCTGGACAATCGTGAGCGAGCTTCGTCGCGACCAGGACGCAAACGCAACCCGAATCGCAGGTGCCGACGCGACAAGGCTTGAGTGTCGCAACGGGGCAAGTACCCTGACCGCCAGTGCACTGCACAGGACAAAGGCGACGGTACCCCCCGCAAATCCCGCAATGGCAATGCCGGCCATTCGAGCATCGCCCGCCATGGCAAACAGCAGCCCGGCAAATGCCGCAATCGCGACCAGCGCTGCCGCCCACCCCGAACCGCTGACTGATCCCAAATCGCGCCTGAGGACCCGAATGGGCGGCACATTGGACAGGCGAAGAAGAGGCCAGGCGCCAAAACCGCCCAGCAACACCAAAGCGGCCAACGTACCCTGTGCCACAGGGCGCCAGGACGGCGCCGGCAGTGTGACGTTCACAAGAGGGCCCAATACCGTGAGCAACAACTGATGAAGCGCGGCGCCCAAGGCGATTCCGACGGCGCCCGCGATCAGTCCAATAAAGAGCAGCTCGAGCAACAGCAGGCGTAGCAAACGCGCCTGCGATAGCCCCATCGAGCGCATGACAGCACACGCATCCAGGTGGCGCTGTGCGAAGCGACGCGCCCCCAATGCGATCGCAACGGCCGCGATAAAGGCGGTGAGTAGAGCAACCAGCGACAGGAACTGTTCCGCCCGACGAACCGTGGTTTCAAGCTCGGGACGTCCGGCCTGCAAGGTTTCTATGCGCTGCGCCCCGGACAGCCGTTCTCGCGCCCAGACTTCATACCGGTCAACCGCCGACTGCTCGCCGGAAACCAATAACCGCCAATTGGCGCGGCTGGCTGGTTGAATCAGGCGGCTGGGCCCGAGGTCATCAAGGGCGATCAGGACGCGAGGGGCAAAGTTCGCAAAATTGGCCCCACGATCGGGCTCAAGTGTAATGATGCGGGCGACCCTGAGCTTGAGTTCGCCGACCTGCAGAAATCCGCCGACTGACAGGCCCAGCGTCTGCAGAAGTTGGTCATCAACCCAGACCTCGCCAGCTGCCGGGGCGCGATCGGCTGCAACATCGGGGACACCGCGGGCGCTGGTCACCCGCAGCGCACCGCGCAACGGATAGTTTGGGCTGACCGCCTTCACAGAGGCGAGCACGGGCGCGGCGCCCGCAGACACCATGCTGGGGAAGCTGACCGTGCGGGCCAAGCTCAGACCAAGCTCAAGCGCCCGAGTCTCGAACGCCGGCTGATTACTGCGCGAATCGGTCACGACCAGATCCGCACCCATCAACTGCCTGGCCTGCAGGTTGAGCGCACTGCGCATGCGATCAGCGACCAGTCCAACACTGGCCAGCGCGGCCACGGCCACAACAAGCGCCAGAACCATCAGGCCAAGCTCACCGGCGCGCCAGTCGCGTCGGGTTAGTTGCCAGGAGAGCATGAGATCATTCACCCGTACAGCTTACCGCGTTCGAACAAGCCCCGGTCGGCAACCATGCCATCCCTTGAAGTCCGCTTAAACCAGCCCCACCTTCCTGTAAAAGCCTTTTGATCACACCGTGTCGCCATGCTAGACGCCAATCAACAAAACTTCGAAGAGCTCGTCATCGCTGAATCGCATCAGCTACCGGTCCTTGTCGACTTCTGGGCTCCGTGGTGCGGCCCTTGCCGGGCACTGGGCCCGGTTCTGGAGCGCCTCGAGCAAGGCATGTCCGGTCAGTTTCGACTGGTGAAGGTCAACTCCGATGAGAGTCCGCAGCTATCCGCGCAGTATCAGGTTCGCAGTATTCCCTTTGTCCTGCTGTTCAGGGGTGGCAAGCCTGTAGACCAATTCGTGGGCGCACTGCCCGAGGGACAGATTCGGAGCTTTCTGGCCAGACACCTCTCGCGTCCGGGCGACGATCACATTCAACAGGCGCAGACGGCGATGACCGACGGGCGTCTGGAGGACGCGGCTCAGGCATTCAGCACCGGGCTGGCCATCAATCCGGCGCAGGATTCGGCAAGACTCAGTTACGTTCGGGTGCTGCTCAAGCTTGGTCGACTGAGCGAGGCGCAGATCGCCTTCGAACCGCTGAAGGCGAAGGCCGCCGTAGACATGCCGAGCTCAGCGCTTGCCCAACTGCTGATCGCCGCACAGACGGTTGGCGGTGCATCTGAAGCCGATTGTCGTGCGGCGCTGGCGGCATCACCCGAATCGCTTGACGCTCGCCTGCGGCTCGCCCAGCGTCTGATGCTTGAAGAACAATGGCAGGCGGCCATGGACGAGTTGCTCGAAATCATCGGCCGCAACCGCAAGTTTGCCGACGATCTCCCGCGCAAGGCCATGCTGGCGGTCTTTGAATTATGTGCAAACCCCCAGCTGGTCGGTACCTACCGTCGTCGATTAAGCGCTGGACTCTACTGAGCACGCCCATGCAAGACCGAATCCTCATTGACCGTTCAGGCGGCATTGCCCATGTCCGGCTTAATCGTCCGGACAAGCTCAATGCGCTTGACGCACCGATGTTCGAGGCTCTCATTCAGGCGGGCCAGACACTGGCCGCTGACATCTCGCTTAGGGCGGTCGTCCTGTCAGGCGAGGGCAAGGCTTTTTGTGCGGGTCTCGACATGGGGCGATTTGAGCAGATCAAGGCTGAAGCGGCCGGCGCTCAACCGCTATCGCATGAGCTTCGACTGGGCCCCCGCCAGTTTGGCGCGTCGAATCAGGCACAGTACGCGGCTCTCGTGTGGCGCGAGCTACCAGTACCCGTCATTGCGGCAATTCACGGCGTGGCGTTCGGCGGTGGACTTCAGTTGGCGCTCGCAGCTGACCTTCGACTGGTGAACGCGCAGGCACGTCTGTCGGTCATGGAGATTCGATGGGGCTTGGTTGCCGACATGGGCGGCACCCTGCTGCTGCCTGAACTGGTGCGTGCGGATCTTGCCCGCGATCTGCTGTATACGGGGCGCATTGTGGACGGCCAGGAGGCGGTCCGCCTGGGGCTGGCCACCCGGCTATTGGATGACCCTATGGCTGAAGCCCTGAAGATGGCAAATGAAATCGCCCAACGCAGTCCAGACGCGATCCGCGCGGCCAAGCGCCTGCTCAACGCACCCGCGCAGCGTCTGGCTTTGCCGCAACTGCAGGCGGAGTCAAATGAGCAGATCGCGCTGCTGGGTTCTCCCAATCAGCGCGAAGCCGTGTTTGCCAACCTTGAGAAGCGCCCGCCGCGCTTCGAGAATCCGACTGGTCGTTAGCCTGGTAAGCGTCTGATCAGGCGCGTCTGAACCATAGCAGCGACAGGGTGAGCGCCAGCAGGGTTAAAAAAGCAGCCGCAGCCGCAAACAAGGCACTTACCTCGGTATCCCGCTTCTCGAGCGCGAAACGCGAGGAGAGCTTCTGATAGACCGCGCGCAGGTCTTCGGCCGTACCCGCGTAAAAGTATTCGCCTTCGGTCACTCGGGCGACCGCTTTCAATGCCTCCTCATCAACCCGAACGTAAAACGACCATCCTTCGAATCCAGGTATGACGCCATTGGGCGTGCCGAAGCCGACGGTGTAAACACGAACGCCCAGCTCGGCGGCGCGACGGGCTACCGCAACCGGATCAGGCCCCATGGTGCGACGTCCATCTGACAACAGGACGATAGCCCCGCCCGTGTAGGTTCCCGGCGCCATGGCGGCCGGCGGCGGTTTGGTTGCCGGGGCTTTGCCCCTGGCTTCCAAAGGCTGAGCCCCGCTGCGCGACTGGTGACTGAACTCCTGTCCGTACAGCGCCGCCTCGAGATCAATTCCAGCATCGGGCAGCAGGGTTGCCAGCGCGACCAGCAGGCCACTGCCGGTGGCGGTCGCCCGCTGCAGTTGGAAGCGCTCAAGGGCCGCGAACAGTTCATCCTTCTGGTCTGTAACCGCCTGCACCACCTGAGCCGAGCCCGCAAAAGTGACGATACCAACCCGCACCCCATCGGGCAGGTCACGAATGAAATCGCGCGCAGCCGACTGCGCTGCGGTAATGCGGTTGGGTTCGACGTCGTTAGCCAGCATGCTTCGGGAGACGTCGATGGCCATGACGATGGTCATGTAATCGGCCGGCAGGGTCACTCTTGCCGCGGGTCGCGCAAAAGCGAAGAGACCCAGCCCAATCGCCAGCAGCAGCAGCATAGGTGGAACGTGGCGACGCCAGCGCTGCTGCGTACCAATCGCCTGGCGCACCAGATCGAGGCTGGTGAACGAGACGGCCGATTTGCGTCGGCGCGCCAACAGCCAAAGGTAGGCGAGCACCAACAGCGGAATGAGCGATAAGCCCCATAGGGCATCCGGCCAGATGAAGCGCACGAAGACTTTCCCGGTTTGCCGATGGGGGCACTGTATCACCGGCGCATGACCGTGATAAGGTCAGGGGCATGAAACGAGCGGCTCTTTACAGCGCGCGTCGGCGCGGCCTGGCGGACCCTGCCGTCGCTCCTGACGGTGGCGGGCACCGACGTGCGGCTGCGGCCGGCGCTCGGACGAATTCCGATGTCGCAGATGCCGTCCCTTCGCCTCAAGGTGGGGCCGCCCGCGGCCTGCGCGCCTGGCTGCGCAGAAACGAACGCGCGGCGGTGTTCGTCGCGGGTGCTCTCTTTGCGGTGGCTCTCATCCTGATGCGTGATGCCCTTCAGACCCCACCCGCGAACCTCACCCAGGAAGATATCGACGCAGCTGTCCTACATACCCTTCAGACCAAAGAGCTCCCCTCTCGCAACGCTGCAGCAGCCGAAGCCATCCGCCCGTCGGTGGTTCGAATCAAGGGCTACGCCCCTGACGAGGATGACCCCGAGGGTGCGCTCAAAGAAAACGGCGTCGGCTCCGGAGTGGTCATCATGGAGGACGGCACCCTGCTCACCAATCTTCACGTGGTTGCAGGCGCGAAGAAACTGGTCATCACTTTTTTTGATGGCTCTGAATCTGAAGGCAAAGTCACGGGCGTACAACCTGACAATGATCTGGCCGTGGTCAAGCCCAGCCGCATTCCCGATGACCTGCCTCCGGCAACGCTGGGATCGAGTCGACGCATCGCCCCGGGCGATGAAGTGCTCGCGGTCGGCTTCCCATTTGGAATCGGACCGTCGGTCAGCGCGGGCGTGGTTTCAGGCCTCAATCGTGAGTTTCGCTCGGAGGAAGGCGGCCGTGCGCTCAAGGGTCTGATTCAGTTTGATGCCGCCGCAAATCCAGGAAATTCGGGCGGACCGCTGATTACACAGTCCGGCGAGGTCATCGGCATCGTAACGGCCATCCTCAACCCGACGCCCGCACGCACCTTTATTGGAATCGGTTTTGCCGCCACCATCGAAAGTGCGGGATCCGCCATGGGCCTGCCGCCCTTTTGACCAACACGAGACTACAGAGAGCTTTGTCGATGTCCACTTCTGAACATTCCGCCTGGTCCCGAGCGGGTACACAACCCGGGCGAACCGATGTCGCGTCGTTGATGGAGCGCGTCCTTTATGAGGTCAAACGCGTTGTCGTCGGACAAGATCAATTTCTTGAGCGGGTGCTTGTGGCCATGCTGGCTCGCGGTCATCTGCTGGTCGAGGGAGTTCCAGGTCTTGCCAAGACGCTTACCGTGAACACCCTGGCCCAAACGCTGCGCGGAAGCTTCAAACGCATTCAATTTACGCCCGATCTGCTTCCCGCCGACCTGGTGGGTACCCGGGTGTTCAACCAAAAGACCAGCGAGTTCAGTACCGTACTGGGCCCGGTATTCACGAACCTGCTGCTCGCTGATGAAATCAACCGGGCCCCCGCCAAGGTGCAGAGTGCTCTTCTTGAGGTCATGCAGGAGCGTCAGGTCACCATCGCCGGAGAGACCCATCGCCTACCCTCGCCTTTTTTGGTGATGGCAACCCAGAATCCGATCGAAACCGAGGGCACCTATCCGCTGCCCGAGGCGCAGGTCGACCGGTTCATGATGAAAGTGCTGGTGGGCTACCCGTCAGAGGACGAAGAGTTCGTCATCGTTCAACGGGTGACAGGCGCGGCGATTGAAGTGGCCGCCGTTTGCACGACTGAGCAGCTGGCCCAGCTGCAGACCGAATGCCGGCGCGGTTACGTTGACCCGGCCCTGATGCAGTACGCGGTGCGTCTGGTGGCGGCGACCCGTGACCCTGAGCGATACGGCCTGCCCGAGCTC
>JBIKMC010000388.1:0-3105 GCA_044359405.1 Burkholderiaceae bacterium | reverse complement strand
AGGCCAAAGGCTTGTCGCTGACCTGGCTTTTGGACAGTACCCAGTCCACCACGTTTTGCTCAACCACCAAGGCCTCGACCTCGGCAAGCCGGTTGCGATCGGAGAAATAGTGCCTGATCACCTCGCCTGGATTCTCATAAGCCTGAGCGAACTCTTCGATCTGCTTACGAATCTGATCAGGCTTGGCCTGCAGGCTATGCTTCTGGACAACCTCAGCAACCAGCAGCCCCAGCCGGACACGCTTCTCGGCCTGGTCACGGAAAGCCTCGGGCGGCACGGGGATAGACCGGACATCCATGCCGCGGGCCTGAAGGTCGGCCTTCATGCGCTCTGCAATAGCCTCGCTCTCGGACTGTACGAGCGCCTTTGGAAGCTCAAAGGTGGCCAGCGCTGGCAAGGCCGACATCACCGAGGTCTTTGTACGAGCCCGAAGTCGCTGAGCGACTTCACGTTCAAGGTTGGCCTTGATATCGCCGCGCAGCCGTTCGACATCGCCGTCCGCCACACCGAGCTGGGTAGCGAAATCAGCGTTGACCTCCGGCAGCTCAGGCGCCGCCAGCTTTTTGAGGGTGACCTGAAACTCAGCCGTCTTGCCCGCCAACTCGGCAGAACCATAGTCGGCCGGGAAAGCGACCGGAAACTTGCGTTCTTCACCGGGACGCATGCCACGAACGCCACTTTCGAAGTCGGCCAGCATTCGCCCTTCGCCGAGCTCGAAGCTGAAATCAGAGGCCGTTCCGCCCTGAAAGGCGGTACCGTCCAAAGTGCCGACAAAGTCGATGGTTGCCCGGTCGCCGGCAGTCGCTTCGCGATTGACCTCGTTCCAGCTCGCCCGCTGCTTGCGCAGTACGTCAAGCGTCTTCTGGATCTCGGCATCGCCGATATCGCATATAAACCGCTCGACCTGCAGGCTGGCCGGGTCGCCACATTGAACTTCAGGGTAAACCTCAAAGCTGGCTGTGAAGGCTAGCTCGGCCTGCTCGACTGCAGCCGAAGCGCCTGATTGGACGTCGCCCGCCCCGTTGACAGCCGCACTTGCATCCGCGACATCACCGACCTCGATGCGCGGCTCTCCGGCAACGCGCAATTTGTGCTCACCGACCGCGTCATTGAATGCCTTGGTGACAGCCTCTCCCAAAACCTCGGTGTGCACCTGGGCACCGTAGGAGCGCTCGACCATCTTGAGGGGGACCTTGCCGGGCCTGAAGCCAGCCATTTTTACCGTGCGCGAGAGCTTCTTGAGACGCTCGCCGACCTCACGAGAGACCTCGCTTTTCACAACCACCAGCTTGAGCTTGCGCTCCAGGGTGCCAGTGCTTTCGATCGCAGTTGCCATTATGTCTTCCCGGATATCAGACTAAAGAGTGCCTTCGTTGGTGCGGCCGAAAGGACTCGAACCTTCACGCCTTGCAGCGCCAGGACCTAAACCTGGTGCGTCTACCAATTCCGCCACGGCCGCCAAACCCGCTAGTTTAGCCCAAGCGCAAGTACGGGATCGCGCCAAAGGGAATCGAGTCGCTCCAAACGCCTACAATTGCGGCCATGACTGCACCCTGGACATCCGTTGATCACTACGAGAACTTTCCGGTCGGCTCGGTGCTGCTGCCCTCTCGGTTGCGACCGGCGGTCCGTGCCCTGTACGCGTTCGCCCGACACGCGGACGATCTGGCTGACGAAGGCGATGCCGACAATGATCAACGCCTGGCCGCATTGCGGGCCATGGATGACGCGCTTTGCGGGACGCCCAACATAGCAGGGCCGGCGCTGACGGTCGCACCCGGTGTCGCCATCGTCAAACATCTCAAACCACACCTCTTGGCGCATGGGCTGCCCATCGAGCCGCTTCGACATTTGCTCAGTGCTTTCATGCAAGATGTGACCGTCAAGCGGTATGCCGATCGCGCTGCACTGGTCGATTACTGTTCACGCTCGGCAAATCCGGTCGGCAGACTGATGCTGCATCTATTTGGTTTCGCGACGCCTCAGAACATCGCCCTATCCGATAGCATCTGTACCGCGCTGCAATTGATCAATTTTTTGCAGGACATCCGCATCGACCACCAGAAAGACCGCATTTACCTGCCCCAGGATGCGCTTGCACGGTTTGAGCTCAGCGCGTCAGACCTGGCCCAGGCCTGCCACTCTGAACATGCCCCAACCGCCCTGCGCAGGCTGATCGCCGATGAAGCGGAGCGCGCGCGCGGTCTCTTGTTAATGGGGGCGCCGCTCTGTCATCGCCTGCCGCTGCGCCTGGGACTCGAAATTCGCGCCATCGTCGCCGGGGGTTTGCGTATCATTCAACGGCTTGGCAAAAATGATTTTGATCCGCTGGCGAATCGCCCGGCTTTGGGCGCGATGGACGCGCCTGCGCTGCTGTGGCTTGCGCTCAGGATGCCCAAATGAGCCCCGATGAGTATTGTCAGGACCGTGCCGCGCGCAGCGGCTCGAGTTTCTACTACAGTTTTATGTTCCTTCCGCCCGAGCGGCGACGAGCGATCACCGCGCTCTACGCGTTCTGTCGCGAAGTGGACGATGTCGTTGATGAAGCGAGCGACCCGCAGGTGGCGCGCACCAAGCTGCAATGGTGGGAACAAGAGGTTGAACGGCTGTTTGAGGGGGCGCCGCAACATCCCGTTACGCGCGCCCTACAGGCGTTCCTGCAGAAGTATCGGATCGAGCGGGTACAACTGCTGGAGATCATCGCCGGTATGCGCATGGACCTCGATCAGAACCGCTATCTTGACTTTGAGGGGCTGCGTCTTTACTGCCACCGGGTCGCCGGCGTAGTGGGCATTCTGGCTTCAAACATCTTTGGCGCGGAAGATCCAGCTACCAAAACCTACGCAGCGCAGCTGGGGCTTGCCTTTCAGCTGACCAACATTATTCGAGACGTTGGTGAGGACGCCCGCAAGGGGCGTATTTATCTTCCCTTGGCCGATCTGCGCCAGCATGAAGTGAGCGCGGCCGAGATTCTCGCGTGCCGCGATTCTCCAGCCTTCCAGTCGCTGATGCGCGCACAAGCGCTGAGGGCGCGAGAGGCCTATCGCAGCGCCTTTTCCAGCCTTCCTGAGCGGGATCGCAGGCTGCAACGCCCGGGACTGATCA
>JBIKMC010000387.1:0-3110 GCA_044359405.1 Burkholderiaceae bacterium | reverse complement strand
GGGTGTCCATCGAACGCCCAGGTTCTGCAGGGTGTCGCGCCGAAGCTCCACCATCCGCACGTCCATCTCGATCATGGCCTCGAGTCCAACCTTGCTTACGAGGTTGACGATCTGTGGATAGCGGTTGGAGATTTCAGCGATCCGGGACGCCTGCTCCTCGGATACGCTATGACCCTCAATGACGACCTTGTCGCCGACCACCCGAGCACCCAGGTTGTCGTGCTTTCCCAGCATCGCCATCACCTCGGTGAGTAGCCGGTTGGCATCGGCTGGGACGACGGAAATGACATAACTTTGTTCGCTACCGTCCCGACGCCAAAGATGGAGGGTGCTCTGTCCGGCCGCCTCGGGTATCACCAGCACCTGAGCCTCATCAAGGGACATTGCCTGGATGATCTTGCCGTTGCCGACGGCAATTCGACGCAACTGGGGCTCGTTCAAGACAGTCGCCTGTCCAACGTAAAGATTGATGGTCTTAGGCTCGGGCGTATCCGAACTTGCCCGTGCAGGCGTCGACGTGATGAGAGTGACGACAGCTGTCGCGAAAAGACATTTGTTAAGACTCATCTCGGTCTCCTCATCGAATGAGAATCGGGCTTTTGACAGATTCACTGGCGCTCGTTGAACGACCGCGATCCTCGGTGCCGGTCGCAGATCGGGCCCCGGCCATTCGATCGGTGGCATCTTGCTTAGCGCGCGTGTCCGTTGGCGGTGGTGCCGACGACCCCGCTACAGAATTGGTGGCAAGCGTGCCGGTTCCGCCCACGATGAGCTCGGTGCGCACCGGCTCGGCCCGTGCTGCGGGTGCCACCGCGGTCGCCACACCCAAGAGCTGGTCAATGTCGATGGGTCTGGCGTAATACGAAACACGATCACCTTGCGCCCTGAGCATGGCAGTCAGGCGCCCTCCCCGTTGCGCTGTGACAAGTCGCTGGGCCTGATCGGGCGTCAACTCCATGGTGATGCTGGTGAACATCCGCCCCTTTAGATCGGTCTCGGGTGTCTGGCCAAGCTGCTTTCCTGTTGCCAACACCAGCACGTCCTGCATCAGGGGTACGGTCAGCTCGCGACTTGCGCCAACTCTTGAGGCCGTTTCGGAACCCCTGGCCGATATCAATAGGTCAACTCGATCACCCGGCTGAAGCATTCCGGACAAAGCATTAACCTCGTCGACGTTGATGGTCACTGCGCGTGTTCCCGGCTTGAGCCGATGCGACAGGCCGACCGAGTCATCGTCAATCTTGAGATATTCGAGCAGCAGGGGTTCGCCGCTACGCATGCTGCGCCCCAGCCGAGCACCCGATACCGTATCGAATCGGTCTGGGCTTACGAAGGACGACGACAAGTACTGGGACGGGACCTCTCGAATGGCCATGCTTGATGCATCAATGAGGTCGCCGCGCTGCAGCTCGACCTTGGCGACTACCACGGGCACCTTCCTGTCCGAGCTGGCCTCAAACTTTGACCGTTCAAGCTTGATCTGCTCCTCAAGGTAGGCCTGACCGGCAATCATCGCCAGTCCCCCTGATGCAATCGCAAGAGCCCAGAGGGAGGACAACCTGATGACACGTGATTGAAAGATTCGTTTCATGGCTGATATAGGATTTGGACAAAATTGAGATACCGGCTTCGAATCGCCTCCAGCAGCTGTCCGATGACGTTATCCGGACTGCTCCAGAGGACGAGTACAACGAGTGCAGCGATCAAGAGGTACTCGATTGCGGCTTGGCCGGCTTGCGCGTGTTTCATTGGCCGAGCCCGCTTAGGTAGAGCACCACGTTCGATCCAGTCGCCGCTGGGCTGACGGTCACGACGAGGACCCGTGTGCCTCGCACAGCGCGAATCAATCCAGTCAAACCGTTAGAGGGCTCAGCCGAATAGCCGCCCCGGCCGAGCCGAACACGTATGGCGTGCTCTGCATCGACTTGCCCGAGGCAGGATTGCGCGGTGACCGTAGTCGCGGACCCCAGACTGTCCTCTTCGATGACCATTTCGGTCGCGACCTTTGTGCATTCCGGCAGCAGCGAACGAGCCGCATGGTCGGCCACCCGCCTGGACTGCGACAACTGCAATCGAGTGATGTAGCCGACGGCACCATCAGGGCTGGGCTTTAATCGGAGCGTCTCAATCGAATCAGGCGTCCGCCGCGTTACGAGCTGCCACGGTGTGTCGATGACCTGAGCCAACTTAACCTGCCCGTCGCGCTCCCAAGACCGGCGGTATTCATCGATGATCTGCTGAGGATCGCGTGCGTCTCGGACCGGTATCACCTGATACAGCCGCCCGTTCAGCCACACTCGCGCAAGCGTCAGAGCGAAATCGGCGCCCTGAAGCGGATCGGCATCCGCGTGCGGTGCTATCGGCATGAGCGCGCACAGCGCCAGCCGACAGATCATCTTTAATCGGTTTACACCTGAGCTCATGGGGCAACCATTACATCGGGCGGGAGAATCGATAGGTTTATGGGCATCCGCTCAAACTGATCGGCCAGGGGTTCAAGACCGAACATTGCAAATACCTTCAGTAATGACTGAACGGGCGCATAGGCAAGCTTGAGCAAAGCCTCTCGACCTTGGCCGAGTTCACTACCCGATCGAACCCGATCCTCGAGCGGTCGCAGGCTTGAACCGTTGGGCACTCCGTTCCAGGCATCGCTGAGCAGCGCTGACCGAGATTTCAGCTCGAATGGTTCGACTAACAGCGGGCTACCGGGGTCAGTCCTGGGCAGCTGGAAGCGGCCGACAACCCTGACCTCGGCAATAAGAAGCCCGCGCGACGGTTCAAAGCCAAATCGATTCGGACCGGCCTGCTCCCAGGCGAGCTGGGCCGCTGGCTGAGCTATGGAAGAAACGGGGCGGCCGACCGCCACGCTTTGCCCGGCATCGAAGGATGCCCCACGGCTGGCGAGGGAAATCTGAGCGGGATCTGAAACCAGTGCGAGGCCATCAAGACCGCGCCAGAAGGGCCGCACGATGGCCTCGTTCAATTGAACAGCGAGCCGGTCACCTGATTTGATAGGTGCGCCAACGGCACCGAAGTATCGAGCCCTGATTTCGTCACCGACAACCCCGGACAAGCCGGCCGCGTCATCGCACTCGGAGGGGCGGACA
>JBIKMC010000386.1:0-3114 GCA_044359405.1 Burkholderiaceae bacterium | reverse complement strand
GGAAGGTGCGGACCGGTGCGGGTCGCCCCCGGCCCTCGGCGGGCAGCTTTTCGGGGCCTGGGGTCAGGCGGCCTGGGTCTTGAAATCAGCGGGCAGTACGATTTCGATCAGTTCCAGATCGGCTGAGTGCTCGATTTCTCGATGCCGTATTCCGGGTGGCTGATGCACGCAGCTGCCCGCCTCCAGTAAAACCTCACCCACGCCTTCGTACTCAAATCGAACCCATCCCTTGAGTACATAAACCAGCTGTAGTTCGACGCCATGGCGGTGCCATTCGCCACCTGCCTGGTAGCCGCCGCGGGCGCGGATGACATGCATAACCGCCATGCCGCCGGTTGACTCCCGGATACCCAGGTCGCGATACTCGAAGTACTGGCGAAGGCCGTCGGTCTTGAATTCGGCGCCACGCAGGTGCGACACCGAGAAATGCGGGTCAGTGGATGACATCGCGGCATCTCCTCAACGCAGCTCGATTTCCATGAAGGCAAAGTCATAAGCGTTGGCATTGATCACATTGTGATGAACACCGGCCTGACGAAAGTAGGGCACGCGGGCTCGCAAAGGTACGCGCGTTGACTGGCCGTCGGGTGTGTCAATGCGCAGGTCGCCGTCAAGCAGCGGCACCACGACGTAGTCAAATTCATGCACGTGTTCACCCGTCTGAGCCCCGGGCGAGAAGCGCCACTCACTCACACGAACCCGCTCATTGTCGATATGCACGGTGCCGCGCGCCATGCGGGGCGTCGCCATGTCATCAGTGTCTTTGTTGACCGACGCAGGGGTTATGTCGACGCCGGTGATCAGTTCGACCCAGCGGCCCAGTTCACTCACGCTGCTATCAGAACCACGCGACAGGGTCGCTGCACGCCAGAGTTCACGCCCGGCGCCGCTCAAAGGAAACGGAATGCCAGCGCGGGTTGCCAGTTCGCTGGCAATGCCTACGTCCTTGTTCATGAGTCCCAGCTTGAACGGATCATCAAACTGTCGGCTGGTGATTCGTTTTCGGATGTGTGTCTGTGAGATCCAGGACATGCCCGTGGAGACGTTGAGTACATCGGTCATGGCCTCGGGGTCGAGACCCATCGCCTTGCCCAGGACAAGACCCTCACAGGTGGCTAGAAAGGTCATGGCCGTGATGGTGTTGTTAATGCACTTCATGGCGTGGCCTGAGCCCACCGGTCCGAGCTGAAAGTGCATGCGCCCCATGCATTCAAGAAGCGGCTTCACGCGATTGATATCAGCGGCGTCGCCGCCGACCATAAAAACCAGTTCAGCGGCCTCGGCACCCCAGCGTGCACCGGATACGGGCGCGTCGACCATGCGTACGCCCAGTGGTTGAAGGCGCTGTGCGGTTTCCTGGGTGATCCAGGGCTCGGCCGACGAGGTGTCGAGCAGCAGCATGCCAGGGCGTAGGGCAGACGCCAGACCGTCCGCGCCGAAGGCGACCTCCTGGACATGTCGACCCGTGGGCAACATGGTGATGATGATGTCGCTGTCTGCGGCAACGGCGGCCGGCGATGAGACGCTTGGCATCCTGGTCTCGGTTGCAACGGCGCTGGCCGCCTTGTCGTCGATATCGTGCAGTACCAGTTGGTATCCGGCCCGGGCCAGGTGCCCGGCCATGGGGGCGCCCATGACGCCCAGACCGATGAAGCCAATTCGAGGTAGCGCTGGGTTCTTGCTCATGGTGAACTCACTCACTTGAGGGGGGGTGATCGTTGACATTCCAGGCGAGCAGCTCGGCGAGGCGGGCCATCACCCAGCCCGATTCAAAGTCGCTCAGTTCAAGTCCTGCCTGGGGGAGGCCGCGACGTATCCGATCGAGCACCTGGTCTTCTGCAATGCCCAATTCCCAGCGGCGCGCCTGGGCAGTCTCGGTCAGCATCTGGGCAAGGTCCTCGCACAGCTCGTGTCGCTCAAGCAGCATCTGCCGCGTAACTCCGGCGCGCAGACGTCCAGCCGATTTGAAACCGGCCATGAATGCCTCGGGTATGCCGCGCTGATCTTCGCTGGTCATGAGATTCGTCATTCAGAATCAGGCCCCGACGCAAGCACGACGGATGCCCGGCTTATGTGCCGCCGTCGATGATACACAGCGCCTTTGTTTTGAGCGGCTCTGAAGGGCGGAAGTGGTACGATTCCGCGCCATATTGCGACGCAGTGTCGCTGCTCAGTGCGGAGCCCGGTTCTCATGAGTCAAAACATTCTTCAGTCTCTGCCCGTTGGCGAACGGGTGGGTATCGCGTTTTCAGGTGGGCTTGATACGTCAGCCGCAGTGCACTGGATGCGGGCCAAGGGAGCCATTCCCTGCGCCTACACCGCCAACCTGGGGCAGCCTGATGAAAGCGACTATGAGGATATTCCTCGCAAGGCCAAGGCCTATGGCGCGGATATTGCCCGTCTGATCGACTGCCGCGCGCAGCTCGTGGCCGAGGGGGTCGCGGCGATTCAGTGCGGCGCTTTTCATATTTCGACGGCGGGAGCCACCTATTTCAATACCACCCCGCTGGGCCGCGCGGTAACGGGAACCGCGTTGGTCGTGGCCATGATGGAAGATGGCGTGAATATCTGGGGCGATGGAAGCACCTTCAAGGGTAACGACATCGAGCGTTTCTACCGCTATGGGCTCTTGGCGAATCCGCGCCTGCGCGTATACAAGCCCTGGCTCGATCAGCGATTTATCGATGAGCTGGGCGGGCGCAAGGAAATGAGTGAGTACCTCATTGCCCATGGCTTTGAGTACAAGATGAGCGTCGAGAAAGCGTATTCCACCGACTCAAATATGCTGGGCGCTACCCATGAGGCCAAAGATCTTGAGTTTCTGAATAAAGGCATCGGCATTGTCAATCCCATCATGGGCGTGGCTTTCTGGCGGGACGATGTTGTGGTCAAGGCCGAGACCGTGACGGTACGTTTCGAAGAGGGTATTCCCACGGCGCTGAATGGTCAGACCTTTGCGGATCAGGTGGCTTTGTTCGAAGAAGCCAATCGGATTGGTGGTCGCCATGGTCTGGGCATGTGTGACCAGATCGAGAACCGAATTATTGAGGCCAAGAGCCGCGGCATTTATGAGGCGCCGGGGATGGCACTGCTGCACATCTCCTACGAGCGCCT
>JBIKMC010000104.1:0-10946 GCA_044359405.1 Burkholderiaceae bacterium | reverse complement strand
GTCGTCCTCCTTGATGACCGTGACCGACTGGCCGCCCAACTTGCCACCCGAGTGTTCAATGCCCAGCATGAAACCGTCGTACTGGTCCTGCCCAAGGCTTGCGGCCGGACCGCTCATGGTGGCCATGAAGCCGATCTTGATCTGCGCTGCGGCGCCTCCGGACAAAGCAGCCGCGATACAAAGCGCCAGTCCCTGGCCAAGACTCTTTTTCAACAAGTACATGGATGTCTCCCCCTGAATCATTGCTCTAAGCACCACGATCTTATCCCAAGGGATGAAAGACGCCGGCCGCCCCGCACGCAATGGCCCTGCGGGTAAACCCGGAACCTGAACGATGCAAGCAGCCTGCTCCATGGGACAATCCGGCATGGAATCAACCCGTCCCCCAGCGCTACTGCCTGTTCTTTTGGGTCAGATTGTCTTTGGCCTGCTGGCCATGACGATCTGCCTGCCGTCCATGCAGGAATGGGGGGCCATTTTTCAGGCGGACAACACCCGGGTTCAACTCACCTTCAGTGCGTTCGTGATCGCCTACGGTGGCTCGCAGCTCTTGTTCGGCCCCCTGTCAGATCGCTACGGCCGCCGCGCCGTCCTGCTGGTGGGGCTTGCGCTGGGGGCGGTCGGATCGGCAGCCGGTGCACTGGTCAGCGACATTGACACGCTGATCGCCGCCCGCACGCTGCAGGGCCTGGGCAGTGGCGCCACCATGGTCATCGGTCGTTCGCTGACTCAGGACTTTTACAGCGGCGCCGAGCGAACTCGCGTGATGGCATTCATCGGCATGGCGCTGGGTCTATGCCCACCCACCGCCACCGTTATCGGTGGCCAACTGCATGTCTGGCTGGGCTGGCAGGCCAACCTGGTGCTGATGGCCGTTCTCGCGGTGGCTCTGTTCGTGATGGCCTGGCGCCTGCTGCCACCGCACAAGCGCGCCGGCCAGCAGGACGCCTGGCTCGCAGGCATGATCCGTGCCTACGCAAGTCTCACCCGAGTACCGATATTTCTGCTGTTCGTGGCGCTTCTTGCCTCAACCACCGGTGCGTTTTACACCTTTCTGTCGGCCGCACCGCTGGTTTTACGCGGCTACGGGGTCGGGCCGGATGGGGTTGGCTTCTACGTGATGCTGGTGCCGTTTTCATACATCACCGGCAACTGGCTGACGAGCCGCCTGATCCGTCGGGTGGGCGATCGAGGGCTGATGCTGACCGGACAGGCTTTTACCTGCGCCAGCATGATCCTGATACTGAGCCTGTCAGGCGTGCCGTCCCCGCTGGCGTTTGCCATGCCTGTGATGCTGATGGGGTTGGGCCACGGATTGATGATGCCTCCAACCCTGTCAGGTTCGGTCGGAACCGTACCCGCCATCGCCGGTGCCGCGGCCGCCGTGGCCGGCGTGCTTCAGCAATTGACCGGCGCCTTGGGCGGTTATCTGGTCGGCTACATCTCTCACCAGGGTAGTCTGCAGGTGGCTGTGCTCATGACGGCGTTTACCGGCGCCGGCCTCATGTCCCACTGGCGCTTGAACCGTCTGCAGCGGGCCGCCGGCACGGACCACTGACCCATGACGACGTGCCGCCTGGGTCGCTAAGTCCGGCATCAACGCCCAGGCTCACGCTATGAGCCTGAAGGCCTCTACACTGCGCGGATGAGCTCCTCATCCGTCAGGCCCGGTTTTATCGCAGTGCACGGCAACCGCACCGAGTGGTTGCTTGAAACCGTCATCCAGCGTGTAGCAGCTGACCCACTGGCCCCTCTCGAGTCCGAGGTCATCCTCGTCCAGAACAACGGCATGGGCGAGTGGGTGCGCATGGCGCTGGCTCAACATCTGGGCATCAGTGCAGCGGTCCAGTTCCGCCTGCCTGCGCGCTTTCAGTGGTCAATCTGTAGACAGTTGCTGGGCCGCGCCGAAGTGCCCGAGCAGTCTGCGCTCGACAAAGAGCCGCTCACCTGGCGAATCATGCGCGTGTTGTCGGACATTCAGCGCGCTCCACCCGAGCCGGCCTTCGAGCCCTTGAACGCATTCCTCGGCCGTCAAGCTGACGAACCGCTGCGCCGACATCAACTGGCCCTGCGCATTGCCGATCTGTTCGAGCAGTATCAGGTCCATCGCCCCGACTGGCTGCAGGCATGGGCCGCCGGTCAAACCGTTTTAATCAGCGCCGCCGGGGTGTCAACCCCCCTGCCGGCCGAACAGCGCTGGCAGGCGCTGCTCTGGTGGCACGTGCTATCCGAGCTCGAGCCCGCACAGCGCGAGCTCACGCGGCATGGGCTTCAGCAACGGGTCATTCGCCTTCTGCGTCAAGATCACCCCCCCCATGAGGCAAACCGGCTTCGCCTGGTTGTGCCGCGACGAATCATCGTCTTCGGCGTCACTCACCTGCCGCTGGCCACGCTTGAACTCTTGTCCGCGCTGGCTCATCACAGTCAAGTGATGATGGCTATCCCCAACCCCTGCCGCTTTCACTGGGCGGACATCATCGACGGCCGCGAGTTACTCCGACAGGCGCGGACACGTCATCCGCTTCGCGGGGGGCGAGTGTTGTCCTCGGTCGCGCTGCAGCACATGCACGATCATGCTCATCCGCTGCTGGCCGCGTGGGGGCGCCAGGGGCGCGACTTCATACGCCAGCTCGACGCTTTCGATGATATTGAGGCGGCCCGGCAGCGCTTCCCACTGCAGCGTTTCGAGCTCTTCGACCATGAAGAACCGGCTGATACGCTGCTGCGGCAGGTACAGGCGCGCATCAGAGACCTCGACCCCGTGCAGGCGCATCAACCTGCAGCCCTGGCCCCAACCGATCGCTCCATTGTGTTTCACATCGCGCACAGCCCCGTTCGCGAGCTTGAGATCCTGCACGACCAGCTGCTCAGTCTGCTTGCCAATCCGCCCGAGGGCCGCGCACTGCGGCCGCGCGACATGGTTGTCATGGTGCCTGACATTCAAACTTACGCGCCGTCCATCCGCGCAGTGTTCGGTCAGTACGATGCCAATGACCCACGACATATTCCCTTCGACATCGCTGATCTGCCCGCGCGCGGCAGCAGCCCCCTGATGACCGCCATCGAATGGCTGCTGGGTATCGCCCACGACCGACTCCGCCTGCCAGATGTCTGTGGGCTTTTCAACGTACCGGCCATTGCCGCTCGCTTTGATGTGCCCGCTGAAAGCGTCGACACCCTGGTGCGATGGATGCATCAATCGGGCATGCGTTGGGGGCTTGACGCCCAGCACCGTGCCGATCTTGCTCTGGCAGCCTGTGGCGACGCGCAGACCCTGCGTTTTGGACTGCGACGCCTGCTCATGGGATACGCCGTCGGTGGCGCACTGGATGCCATCGACGCACCGTCGGCCTATGGCGATATAGAGCCGCTGAGCGAGGTCGGCGGCCTTGAGGCTGGACTGGTGGGTGCACTGTCAGGTTTGGTCGATAGCCTTGCACGCTGGTATCAGGAAAGCCGCACCGAAGCCTCGCCCGAAGCTTGGGTGCTCAGACTGCGCAACCTGCTGGCTGACTTTTTCAAACCAGCCGATGACACCGACCGCAAGACGCTCACCGCACTTGAAGAAGCTCTGCAACATTGGCTTGATCAATGCAAGATGGCCGGGTTTGAAGACTCACTACCCCTGGCGGTAGCCGGCACCGTCTGGCTCGATACACTCGAGCGGCCCGGCCTCAGACGCCGTTTCCGCGCGGGTGGCGTCACGTTCTGCACGCTGACACCCATGCGGGCCATCCCCTTTGAGCTTGTCTGCCTGCTAGGAATGAATGACCGCGACTTCCCCAGGCGCAATCCGCGCAGCGATTTCGACCTGATCGCGCTCAGTGGGCAAAGCAGGCCCGGTGACCGCGCGCGACGCGACGACGACCGTCAGCTGATGCTCGAAGCGCTGCTGTCCGCGCGACGGGTGCTCTACATCAGCTGGTGCGGGCGCAGCATTCGCGATAACAGTCGCCAACCTCCCTCTGTGCTGGTCTCGCAGCTGCGTGATTATCTCGCAGCGGCCTGGTCGGACGATGCCGTGAGCACGCGCACCACCGAACACCCGCTGCAACCCTTCAGCCGCCGCTACTTTGAGCTCGGTACGCCGCTGTTCACACACGCGGCTGAGTGGCGAGCTGCGCACGATCGGGTCGCATCGGGTCCGGCGGGCAGCGTCGCCGATTCGGTCGATCCGATCGCAGCCGGGTCACCGCTGTCCATCGCACGACTCGCTCAGTTTTTGCGTAACCCGACCAAAGCATTTTTCAGACATCGGCTGCAGGTGGTTTTTGACGAGGGCCTGCAGGCACTGCCCGACGAAGAAGCATTTTCTGTGGACGGGCTCGAGCGTCACAGTCTGATTGAGTATCTATCCGACAGGCTGATTCATCACCTGTCATCCCGGGGTGCTGATCGCATCGTCCAGATCGAAGTGGAGCCCATCCTCGAGCGCCTGCTCGATCGCCTGAGCCGCTCAGGCGGCCTGCCAATGGGTGGCCCCGGGCTGCAGACTCGCAACAGCATCAAGACGATGATCTCGCCCATGATCAACGCATGGCGAGCCGAACGGGCGGCTCATCCGGTCAGGCTGCACCGCCTTGCCCTGCGTCATGAGCACGCCGGCGTAGTCCTCGAAGACTGGCTTGATCAACGACTCGCAGCGAAACCGCAGTCTGAAAACGGCGTGTGGCTCACACTCACCGCCTCCCAACTATTAGTTGATCAGAAGAAGCAGACACTCCGCCCTGACCGGCTGATCGGCGTCTGGGTTCGTAGTCTCCTGGCCGCTACGGCCAACTGCGCTGACCTCAGCATCGTAGTGGGCCGCGACTGCTTACTGAAAATTTATCCCCTGGCCACGACTTGCGCGCGAGACAGTCTGTCGCATCTGCTCGAGGCCTGGGTTGAAGGACAGCAACAACCCTTGCCGATCGCGCCCAGAACAGCGCTCGCCTTCATCGCATCCGGCGACAACAGCGAAGCCCTCAGGACCTACGAGGGCGGAGAGTTCAGCGGCGCTGAGGTCGACGACCCCTGCCTCGCCCGCTGCTATCCCGACTTCGAAGCACTGAGCGCAGATGGCCGATTTGCGCGGCTGGCCGAGCAGCTGTACAGCCCTCTGGCCCGCTGGGCCCGCGACCATATCGAGGTCACCTCCTACGACCATCAGGCGGACCCGCAGGCGGGCGACGAATGACCAAGATCCAGGCACTCGAGGTACACCGCTTTCCGCTTTGGGGTTCGCGCCTGATCGAGGCCAGCGCGGGCACCGGCAAGACCTGGACCATCGCTTCCCTCTACCTGCGACTGGTACTGGGACACGGTCAAGTCGACCTCGCCAACAGTCCCGTACCAGCCCAGGCTGACGAAGCCTGTACGGCGACGGCCTACAAACGGCCACTGTCCCCGTCGCAAATCCTGGTCATGACTTTTACCCGGGCCGCCACGCAAGAGCTCTCAGACCGTATTCGCGCGCGACTGCTCGAGGCAGCCCGTTGCTTTCGGGATACCCGCGCATCGGTTGGTTCCGACCCCTTACTGCAAAAGCTGTTGGCCGACTACCCTGACGCCACTCAACGCGAATGGGCTGGTTGGCAACTGGAGAAGGCCGCCGAGGCGATGGATGAGGCCGCAGTCATGACCATCGATGCCTGGTGCCAGCGCATGCTGAACGAGCACGCCTTCGAGACCGGAAACCCGTTCGACGAAACGCTGCTGGCACAGGACGATGCACTGCTCGATGATGCCATCCGCGACTATTGGCGGCAGCACTGCTACCCGCTGCGCGACGAGAGCCTGGCGCGCGTCAGCGAAGTCTGGAAGGACGCCGATACGCTGGTCGGTTCGATCAAACCACTCCTCAAACGCAGTCTTCAATGGGGCCGCGAAGATCAGCCACTGGCAAGCGTCGCCGAACAATTCATCGCTGACGAGCGCGCCGCCCTTGCCCAGCTAAGCCGGGGCTGGGTCGATCGCGTGCAAAGCCTCCTCGATTGGTATGCCGCTGAAGTCGAAGCCAACGCCAAGCGCTGGGATCGCCGACAGCTCAGCGCAAAAAATGTTCATCGCTGGCTTAATCAGATCGCGACCTGGGCCCGTAGCCCGGTCAGTGCCCAACTGGGCCTATCAGAGGCGGGTCTCAGGCGACTGTCTCCCGAGGGCGTGCGAGCCGCCTACAAAGGCGATCACGCCGAGTTCAAGCTGCCCGAGGCGTTTGAAGCACTCGCGACGCTTTACGATGGGCTGGCCTCGATGCCCGACATCACCCTGCGGCTGCGCCAGCATGCGGCCGGCTGTATCGCCACGCGCCTGCAAGGGCTCAAGCAGCAGTCGCGCAGCTTCAGCTTCATCGACATGACGCAGCGACTTGAGACCGCACTGGCCGGGCCACGCGGTACGGCCCTGAGACAGCGCATCATCGATCAGTACCCGGTCGCCTTGATTGATGAGTTTCAGGACACCTCACCCGAGCAGTACCGCCTGTTTGATACCTTGTATCGGTGCGCCCGCTCTGACCCCGATACTGCGCTCATTCTCATTGGCGATCCCAAGCAGTCCATTTACGGGTTCCGCGGTGCCGACGTCTACAGTTATCTGAAAGCGCGTGAGGCCTGCGCTGATCGAATTTACGCGCTTAACGTGAATCATCGGTCCACTCGCGAGATGGTGGCCGCAGTCAACGCCTGGTTCACCCATGCCGAAGCAAGACCCCCGGCAAACGATTCACCTGATCGGCCTGGCGGAGCGTTCCGCCTTCGCAAGGGTCAATCCAACGCGATGCCTTTCATGACCGTCAGCGCCAGGGGTAGCGAATCAGTCTTTCAGACCCAGGACGGACCGGTCGCGGCCATCACCATTCAACACGATCTCAAGCTCAACAGTCAGCGGCGCAGCATGGTCGAGTTCGCAGCCCGCTGCGCCGAGCAGATCGTTGGCTGGCTCAACGACGACAGGGCTGGCTTGCAGAACACGCTCAGCGGCTTTACCCGATTACGCCCGGCCGATATCGCGGTGTTAGTCCGCACTCGAGTCGAAGCCGCGGCCGTGCGAAGGGCCCTGAGCGTCCGAGGCCTTGCGTCGGTGTTTCAGTCCGATCAGGACTCCGTCTTTGCCAGCCCTGAGGCGTCCGACCTGCTGCGCTGGCTGCGTGCGATCGCTGTACCCGCTGATATTGCACTGGCTCGAGCGGCACTTGCCACCCGCACACTGGCGCTGCCACTCGCCGAGCTGGCGGCGCTGGCTCACGACGAAGATCGCTTTGACGCAGCGGCCGAGCGCCTGCGAGAACTGAACACGGTCTGGCAACAGCGTGGCATTCTCGCCATGATTCGACGCAGCCTGCATCTGTTTGACTGTCCCGGCCGATGGCTGGCCAGCACCGACGGCGAGCGTCGCCTCACCAATTTCTTGCATCTGGCTGAATTGCTTCAGCAGGCGAGCGCCCAGCTCGATGGCGAACAGTCTCTTATTCACTGGTTTGCCCGCCGCATTGAGGACAGTGCTCAGGGCTCAGGCGACGATCAGGTGCTGCGACTAGAGAGCGATGCCGATCTCATTCAGGTCGTCACCATTCACAAGAGCAAAGGCCTTGAATATCCGGTGGTATGCCTGCCCTTTGCGTGCAGCCATAAGCCACTTGAGCGTCAACAGGCCAACTTTTTATCGCTGGTCAACGCTTCGGGTCAGCGCGTACTCAGACTGAGCTTCACCGATGAAGAACTTGCTCAGGCAGACCTAGAGCGACAGCGCGAAGATCTGCGCCTGTTTTACGTGGCGCTCACACGCGCGCGCTACGCGGTCTGGATGGGCTTTGCAGCCCTTAGGCAGGGGCAAAAGAAAGACTGCCACACTCATCAGAGCGCACCCGGCTACCTGCTGGCAGGCGATACAGCCCTCAATGAAACACAATGGCTTGAGCCTTTACAGGCCTTGGCGCGGGGTGTCCACCCAACGATCATCGCGCTGCAAGCTGCCCCGGCCCATACACCGTTCAGCCGCATAAGCCGTGATTTCAGCCAAGCCCCCCTGAGGGCAGTCAAGCCCTATCGGGCCGACTTCGAACGTCGCTGGTCGGTGGGCAGCTACTCATCCATCATCCGAACGATGAGCAGCGCAAACGCGCTGATGAACGACTCGCGCAGCCCCGCCGATGATGAGCGGACCGATACTGACGATACGCCGCAACCCGCACCTGAGGTCGATGCAGCTTTGGCGGCGTGGCATCGCTTTCCCGGCGGGGCCCGGGCAGGCGACTTTGTGCACAGCGTGCTTGAATGGCTGGCTACCGAGTCCTTTGAATTGTCGGCCAGGCCATGGCTGACGGCGACCCTACAAGAGCGTTGTGGTCGCGCGGGCTATCCTCGGCACCAGGAGCTTCTCATTCATTGGATTCAAACCCTTCTCGCCACCCGCCTGCCCAGCCTCGGGGCCAGTCTACCCGAGGTGCGCAGCAGGATCACCGAAATGGAATTCTGGATGCCGGCCAACTTTGTGAGGGCCGATGCGGTCGACGCCTTGTGCCGCCAGTATCTACTGAACAAATGCGATCGCCCGGCGCTGCCTGCGCGATCCCTCAACGGCATGCTGATGGGTTTCGCAGATCTAGTTTTTGAGCACGAGGGCCGTTACTGGGTGCTTGACTACAAGACGAATCGCCCTCGACCTAAATCGCACGACGATAAGGCGCGTGCACAGGGCCTGTACGCGCGATCTGCTCTGCAGGCTGAAATGGCCAGCCACCGTTACGACGTGCAGGCTGCGGTCTATCTACTGGCACTTCATCGGCAACTGCGAGCGCGGCTGGGTTCAAGCTATGAGCCCGAGCGTCAACTGGGCGGAGCGATCTACTGGTTCATCCGGGGCCTCGATGATCCCGCTCGAGGCGAATATTCAATTGCGGCCGATCCTTCTGTTCTGCAGATGCTCGAGGCGCTTGACCATCTGATCGGCCAGCCGGAGGCATGGTCATGAGCAGAGCGCTGGCGGACGATGCCGGCACCATCATCCAGGCATTGCGCAGCCTTGCTGATGCCGGTGCGCTGCGACGGCTCGATCTCGCTTTCGCACAGTTCGTCCACGAGCTCGACGACAAGCCTGGCCTCGCGCTCCCCGTCGCCGCCGCCCTGCTGTCCCGACTCGAAAGTCTGGGCCACACCAGCCTACCCATCCTGGCGCTGGTCGATGCCGACCATGCGCGCTTTGCCTGGCCTGCCGGCACTCGCGATCAGATTGCCCAACTCTGGCAACGACTGCCTGATAACGTCGACGCATGGCAGAGCCAGCTGGGTGCGAGCACAACCGTACTACGCGCTGATCACGACGAAGATCGTGGGCAGCCTCTGGTCATGGTCGGCAAAGATGGCTCGGCAGCTCTTTATCTGCGACGCTTCTGGCGCGATGAGCAGACCATCAGGACCGCGGTGCAAGCTCGATGCATCACCGATGAATCGGTCGACCTGCCCTTGACGCGCGGCTGGCTTGATCGCTTGTTTGAATCAGGTGGTACCGTCGATTCAGGCAGAGACAAACAGTATTCGCCACCGGACGACTCCAGTGTGGGGACAGCCGACTGGCAGAAAATCGCATGCGCACTGGCCGTACGCGGACGGTTCACCGTTATCACCGGTGGTCCAGGTACGGGCAAGACGTACACAGCAGCGCGTCTGCTGGCGCTGTTGTTCGCTATAAGCCCAGCGCCCGAGCAGCTCCGAATCGCCCTGGCCGCGCCCACTGGCAAGGCTGCCGCGCGGCTTCGACAATCTATTGATGCATCGCTTCAGAGCCTGCAGGGTCGACTGGGCGCGCATCTGAACCTGGCCGAGCTGACACGACGCCTGGGCGGCGCAACGACCCTGCACGCCCTGCTGGGTAGTCGACCCGACAGCCGTCAATTTCATCATCATGAAGGCAATCCGCTGGATGTCGATGTGGTGATCGTCGATGAGGCATCCATGATTCACCTGGAGATGATGGCGGCATTGACTCGAGCGCTTCCGCCGCAGGCACGGCTGGTATTGCTGGGCGACAAGGATCAGCTGGCATCGGTTGAAGCCGGGGCCGTTCTGGGGGATCTCTGTCGGGACGCACAAGCGGGTCGCTATAGCGAGGCAACCTCGGTCTACGTGCAGGCTTCATCCGGTGAGTGCATTCCCCATGCCTATCGCGCTGATCAGACCGATCCGTCGCCCCTCCTCGCTCAGCAGACCGTCATGCTGCGCCAGAGCCGCCGTTTTAGTGGACCGATCGGCACACTGGCGCAAGCCGTCAATGCCGGCGACGCGCAGCGCACGGTCGAGCAGTTCGCAGCCAGCGATGCCAGCAGCCCGCTCTGGGCCGCGATCGGCGCAAGCCCCGCCCTGGTTTGTTCAATCGCCGCACACGGCAGAGGCGGGGCGACCGACAGCTATCGCGACTACCTGCTCAAACTGAGCGATCGTCCAGGCGCCTCAGGCAAGGCAGATCATGAGCGCTGGGCCCGCGAGATCCTGCAAAGCTTCGATCGATTCCGCATCCTGAGCGCGGTTCGAGAAGGCCCGTGGGGTGTTGCAGGACTCAACCAGGGCATTGAACAGACCCTCGCGCAGGAAGGGCTGATTGAGACTCAGGGTGCCTGGTATGCGGGGCGGCCCGTCATGGTCACGCGGAACAACCCGACACTCAAGGTCTTCAATGGCGACGTTGGCATCGCGCTGCCCTCTCCCGAGGGCGATGGGCGGCTTCGTGTCTACTTCCTCGATGGTGAGAAAGTACGATCCGTGTCGGTCACCCGTCTGACTCAGGTTGAGACGGCCTACGCCATGACCGTGCACAAGAGCCAGGGGTCAGAATTCAGTCACACGGTGCTCGTGCTGCCTGTCCGCGCTGCCAGCGTGCTGACGCGCGAGCTGTTTTATACCGGCATCACCCGCGCGCGGACAGCCTTCACCCTGATCGCTGAAAAATCCGGTCTGCTGGAGGCAGCTGTA
>JBIKMC010000103.1:0-10960 GCA_044359405.1 Burkholderiaceae bacterium | reverse complement strand
AGGTCCGGTTGAACGCAAGGTGGTTCGCATCGTCACGCCGGGTACACTGACCGATGCGCAGTTGCTGCCCGAGCGTGAAGATCGACTGCTGGCGGCCCTCAACGCACCAGCCCGCGCCGGCACGCCGTGGGGGCTCGCCTGGATGGCGCTGGCCAGCGGCGAGTGCTGGCTGGCCGAGCTTCCCCCTGAGGCTCTGGCGCGGGAGCTTGATCGCCTGCGCCCGGCCGAACTGGTACTGGCTGAAAGCGGCCGGCTCGCACCGGAGTTGGCCGCCGTGTTGGGCGCTGCGCCCATTGCCCGGGTACCCGACTGGCATGTGCAGGTAGACCGTGCCGGCCCGGCTCTGGCGCAGGCGCTGGGCACCCAGGATCTCTCAGGTTTTGATGCGGCCGACCTGCCGCAGGCCCAAGGCGCTGCGGCTGCGCTACTGGCTTACGTCACCCGTACACAGGGCCGCTCGCCCTCTCATTTACAGGGTCTGCGCGTTTATCGCGGTGACCGCTTCGTGGTGCTGGACGCGGCAGCTCGTCGCAACCTCGAACTCGTTGAAACCCTGCGCGGCGACGACGGCCCCACCCTGCTGCGTGTGCTCGACCACTGCGCCAGCCCCGCGGGCGGACGCCTGCTGCGGCGCTGGTTGCTGACGCCGCTGCGTTCAGCCGAACTTGCGTCGCAGCGCCATGATCGCATCGAAAGTCTCGCCAAGCTGCATAGCCCTCTGCATCAATGCATCGCCCTCATCGCCGATGTTGAGCGGATCGCAGCGCGCATCGCCGTCGCCTCTGTTCGGCCGCGGGAGCTGGCCGCCCTGCGCGACGCAGTGCCGCTGCTTGCCCAGTTAACGCAACTGCTGGCGGACGCAGCAGACGGTCTCGAACGCTTTACCGATTTGTGTGAAGCGCTGCAGGTGCCCGACTCGGCCTGGCAGCCCATTGCGCAGGCACTTCTCGATGAACCCGCCGCTCTGGCTCGCGATGGTGGAGTTATTCGCCCGGGATTCGATGCCGAGCTCGATGAGCTGCGCGCCATCGACCAGGACTGCGACAGCTTTCTGGCTGCGCTCGAGCAGCGCGAACGCGAGCGCACGGGCATTGCTAATCTGCGCGTGGGCTTCAACAACGTGCATGGCTTCTTTATTGAGGTCAGTAACGGCCAGGCCGATAAGGTGCCCGATGACTACCGGCGCCGACAGACCCTGAAAAACGCCGAGCGCTACATCACGCCCGAACTTAAACGCTTTGAAGACAAGGCGCTCTCCGCACGCGAGCGTGCCCTTGCGCGTGAGCGTCACTTATTTGATCAACTGGTGATCGAGCTGGCCCAGTCGGTTTCAACCTGGCAGCGTATCGGACAAGCCGTAGCTCAGATCGACGTGCTGGCGACGCTGGCCGAACGGGCGGGCGCGCTCAACTGGGTGCGGCCACGCTTCGAGCAACGAGCCGGCATCAACATTCGGGGTGCACGACACCCCGTCGTGCAAGCACAGGTCGAGCGCTACATTCCCAACGACTGTGCGATGCGCGAGTCGCGCCGCATGATGATCATCACGGGCCCCAATATGGGTGGCAAGTCCACCTATATGCGTTCAGTCGCGCTGGTGGTGCTGCTGGCGTGGTGCGGAAGTTTCGTGCCCGCTGATGAATGCGAGCTGGGCCCCATCGATCGCATTTTCACGCGTATTGGTGCCTCAGATGATCTGGCGGGTGGACGCTCAACCTTCATGGTCGAAATGACCGAGGCAGCCGCCATCCTTAATTCAGCCACAGAGCAATCGCTGGTACTGATGGACGAGATCGGACGCGGCACATCCACATTCGACGGACTGTCACTGGCTCATGCCATCGCCTCGCGCCTGCTTGCCCACAATCGAAGCCTGACCCTGTTTGCCACGCATTACTTCGAGCTGACTCAACTTGCGACCACCCAGGCTGGGGCGATCAACATGCATCTGGCCGCCACCGAGCACCGCGGCGGCATTGCCTTCCTGCATGAGCTGCGCGAAGGACCTGCCAGTCGCAGCTACGGTCTGCAGGTGGCCAGACTGGCGGGAGTTCCTGCACCGGTCATCCGGGCAGCCGGGTCGTTATTGGCTGAGCTTGAGGCCAGAGCGCGCGCCGATGATTCACAGTTCGATTTGTTTGGGGCAAATGACCCATCGACTGACCCTGCTGACTCACTCATCGAAGCAGACATCACGAGCCAACATCAGCCCCTTCAGAGCCCAGCGCTCGCGGGCCTGGATATCGCCGCCATTTCCACCCTTGTTGATGCGCTCAATGCGATCGAACCTGACACCCTGAGTCCCCGTGAAGCCCTGACGCAGCTATATGCGCTGCGGACCCAGCTCGATCAACTGAAATCAGGCCAGGGTTGAACCATGCGGGGTATCGTCGCCACGCGGGGCGCCCATGCGCGTCGACGCCTGTTACTGCAAGGGCTTGGCGCCGTACCGGTGATCGCAATCGTCGGCACTGACAGTGTGGCGAGTGAACGATCACCGATCAGGCCGCGTATCGCCTTAATTGGCGATATTCCCTACAGCCGATACGAAGAGCAGCGGCTGCTGGCGCTCTGGCAGCAGGTCCGTGATGAGGTCGACCTTGTCATCCATGTCGGTGACATCAAAAGTGGGATTGAATCCTGCGCCGACGAGCTGATCTCGCGTCGGATCGCATTGCTGCAACAGTGCCCCTGTCCGTTGATCCTGGTGCCGGGCGACAATGAGTGGACCGACTGTAATCGCGTACTGGCGGGAGAGTTCGATCCGTTTGAGCGTCTGGACTGGCTCAGACGGCACGTCTTCTTGCGCACAGCGGCGCTGGGTGCCGCATGGCCGTCCGCATGGTCACCACCGCAAAGACAGTCTGACGGCGACGGGTTGGGTCTACCCGAGAATCTGTACTGGGAAGCCGGCGATGTCGGTTTCGTCACGCTGAATGTTCCGGGCTCCAACCATGGTCTGAACGCCAGCGGCATCGATGATCGAAGCCTGCAGATCATCCGACAGGCTAATGAGCGTTGGATGCAGCGGGGCTTTGAGCGCGCGACTTCATCAAGGCTCAGGACCCTGGTTATCGCTCTGCACGCGGATATGGGCTTCGAGCGAGAACATCACCCCAGCATGCTCAAGCCTGGTCGCAAAAACGCCCGACCCGATGAAGAAGACGGCTATGCACGCTTTCGTCGCCAGTTGATCGATCTCAGTGACCTGTGGCCGGGCGATGTGCTGCTCCTCAACGGCGACTCGCACCGGTATCGCCTGGACCGACTCACCGCGCGTCTTACGCGCGTTCAGTGCTTCGGTAGCCCCTTTCACGCGTCATGGGTTCGCCTGGAACGCAGGCCGGAAGGGCGAGAGGCGTTCTCGATCGAGATTCGCCCGATAGACGCGAACCTTGTGAACGGCTGATTCATTCCGTGAAAGGCTGCACCGGGCACACCGAATATCAATGCCGCTGCCGGCTGACCAGATGAAACGCCGTGCCCATGGCCTCGCCCGGCTCTGTGATCAGACTTTCGCGGTCAATTTCTTCTTCGCTGGCCGGCTTCATGGACACGATGCGCAGTTGAAAGCGCAGCGCCATTCCCGCCAGCGGATGATTGCCATCCAGTACGACCGTATCCTCGGTGAAATCGGTCGCGACATAGACGCGACCATCATCAGGAACACCGGGTACATCCTGAAAACCCATACCTGGCTCGAGATGCTCGGGAAAGTGCTCGCGCGCGGCCAAATGCAGCAACGAGGCATCATAATCGCCGAATGAATCTTCGGGTTCCAGATGGACCATGGTACTGAATCCCACCGACTGCCCCTCAAGCGCAGCCTCAAGGCGCGGAAATATCACGCCGAAACCGCCGTGCAGGTAAGTCAGGCCGCGCTCATCGGGTTCGATGGGTTCGCCCTGGGCATCGGTCACGCGATATCTCAACTCCACCCACATTCCAGCCGATACCACTGCTGACATCGCCCTCGCTCCTCACGATCAATACCACTGAATTCGTCCACTATGACCCAACCCAATCGCAGGCTCGCCGCACAAGCTCAACAAGGTCTGGCTCCGGCCAACAAGCAGGCCGGTAAGACCCGTCGTTCAAGGCACGGGCGCGCAGCGTCCGCGAGCGGGCAGCACGCACTGCTGGGGACGCTCAGTGTAGACGACTTCCTCAAGCGCCACTGGCAACGACGGCCGCTGCTGGTGCGTCAGGCGCTACCCGAGGGGGCGGCCCCGCTGGACGCGCAGTCGCTATGCGATCTGGCCGCACACGACGGCATCGAATCGAGGCTGATCACCGCATTTAACGGTCGATGGCAGCTTGAACACGGCCCTTTTCAGGCAGAAGAGCTACCCTCGTCAAACCGCAAACGCTGGACCTTATTGGTTCAGGGGGTCGATCTTCATGTTCCGGCGGCACACCAGTTGCTGTCGCGCTTTCGTTTTCTACCCGATGCCCGCCTGGACGATCTGATGATCAGTCTGGCCAGCGATCAGGGCGGGGTGGGACCGCACGTGGACTCGTACGACGTGTTTCTGCTGCAGGCCTGGGGCCGTCGTCGCTGGCGGATCGCACCGCCCGGCAACACACAGCTGATCGATGGTCTTCCACTCAAAATTCTCGAGGGTTTCGAACCGACCGAAGAGTGGGTCCTGGAGCCTGGCGACATGCTGTACCTGCCCCCAGGCTGGCAGCACGAGGGCGTGGCGATCGGGCCCTGCATGACCTGCTCGATCGGCTTTCGCGCCCCCTCGCGTCACGAGTTTCTGAGCGAGTTTCTCGCTCAGGCGGCTGATCAACTGACAGGGCCTGACCCGCGCTTTTCGGATGCCGGACGGGCTCACAGCCATCAACCGGCGCGACTGCCGGCAGATCTGGCCTCGACTCTCCTGGCCTGGGCGAACCAGTGGCGCCCCGAACGGGCCGATATCGAACGCTTCATCGGCTGTTACCTCACCGAACCCAAACCGAATGTCTGGTTCGAGGCTCACCAGGTGTTAAGCCGGCGCAGCTTCGCGCTGCGGGCGGTCAAACGTGGATTGCATGTCGACATCCGCAGCCGCATCCTGTACCGATCGCGCCTGCTGTTTCTGAACGGCGAGGCCTTTGATCTGCCCCGAAGGGGCGCTGGCCTTCTACGACGACTCGCCGACCGGCGCGCGCTCAGCCCCCTGGAATGCCAGTCTCTACTGGCTGACGCAGACTGCGCTGAGCTCATTTATGGCTGGTTCAACGATGCCTGGATTGGCATGGGCGAAACCATGAGCCCAGAATCGTCTCAGTTGTGAACAATGCCGTAGCACCCATGGCTCATTTGACTAAAGTTTCCCCCCGCGCCGCCGATTGATTCAACGGTGGGGAAGTCATGCGATCTGAGCGCTGCAGTGTCTAGCGATCGATCGCCGGTTGATGGTCGCGTCCGCGCGCGGACAAGACGGTGGCAAGCCAGGGGATGTTGTAATGGAACTCAGTTTTTCTCGGGATGCCGCACGCAAGTCTTACCGCGTACTTGCCTGGTCGGCTGAGGCTGACAGCGCACGTCAGATCTTGGTTCCGGCTGGCAGGACCACTCGCGTAGGCGCCCGTGCGGGCGAAACCTTCGAGGTTCAAGACCCGTCCAGCGGCAAACCGCTGCGCAACCTCAAGGCCCGGCGTCTGGGCAAGTCCCTTATTCTGCTTCTGGGTGAAAACGATTCATCGCAACTCGTCATCGAAAGCTATTTTGATGAGTCCGGCGAGGACGCCAATCAACTCGGAACCCGACCTGGCGACAATCGCTGGCATTACGTGACCAGCAGCGGCGAGGCGGTCAGCCTCGACACCCTGGGTGAGAGCCCGATGCAGCTGGCGCTCGCCCCGGTGCCCATGGTGGCTGCCCCCGTGATCGCTGCTCCTGCGGCGGCGGGCGCCACGGCTGGGGCGGTGGGTACGGCCGCCGGTGCAAGTGCCGCCGCAGGCGTGGGTGCAGCGGGAGCGGCGGCGGGCGCGGCAGCGGGTGCCGGCGTCAGCCCCCTGGCCGGTGCCGGCGCTGGCCTTCTCGGTCTGGGTCTCGCCGGTGGCGGCGGCGGAGGGGGCGGCGCGCCAGCACCGGCCCCTCCGCCCGCTCCGGCCCCTGCCCCCGCACCGCCACCGGCGCCCAAAACGGTAAGCTTTTCAGAGGCCTCCGACGGAACCCTCACCCGCCTGGAGCTGTCCGATAGTTCAGAGGTTCTGGTCATTCTTGACAGCGGAACGCCCACGGGCGCTACCCTGGTCCTCACGCTGAAAAGTCCGGATGAATCCCGCTCGGGCGAAATTCGAAACGCCATCAGCGACGCTGATCGCGCCAACGGTTTCTTCAAGCTTTCGTTGACCAGCAACAACTTCACCAAGATCGCGCCCAGCGGCATTGGCGGCAACTGGAAGATCACCGCCAATGTGGTCGACGCGGATGGCCGCATCGGCAAGACGGTCGAACAAAGCTTCTACGTCGAGCCCTTCACCGAGTTTTCGGGTTCGGTCAGTGCAGGCCCGGTCAGCGGCGGCATTGCCGTCAAACTCTTCAACGAGCGAGGCCAGCCGCTGCCCATCTACAACGAGCAGGATGTGCTGGTTGACCATATCCTGGTGAAGGGCGATGGCAGCTGGGTTGCGCGAGTGGCAGGCAATAGCTACACGGGCCCTATCGTGGCCCGGGCCACCGATATCAACGGCGCGGCCGCCAACTATGTCGATGAGGTCACCGGTCTCAACCGCTCCATCAATACGCCGCTGCACGCGGTTTATGTCATCAACCCCGGCAACACCAATGACCCGCAGGTCAGCCGCGCAGGCTCATCGGTCTTCGTCAAGCTCAGCATTACGCCGCTCACCGAACTGGCTGCACGCCTGGCAGGCGCAACGGACACGCTCGAGCGCAGCGATGGCGTCACGGTACTCAACAGCGGCACCGTACTCAACGCCAACAGTCAGGTCGCCCAGGCCTTCGGCCTGAGCGGCATCAGTATCACCAGCGCGCCAATCACCACCAATTCCAGCGCCTTCAACCCTCAAGGCATCGAGGGCCAGACCTCCAGCGCCGAGAAGTACGGTCTGGTCCTGGCCAAACTGTCGGGCGTTGATGCCCTCAACGATGGCAAGGTGGCCGATACGCTTGATCAGTTTGAGACTGAACTCAGGGCCAGCATTGATCTCGGACGCCCGGGCGCCCTCACCGCGGTCGGCGCAAGTCTGCTTGACCAGGGAAGCTCGATCGCACTGGCCGCAGCGCGCGACGGCACAGGTACCTTCACCACCCAACCCGGAGACGCCGAAGCCCTGCGTCTTCGCAAAGGATTGCTGGGCGATGTGCGCATCACCGACCAGGTTCGCGCATCGGACGGCACGCTCACGCTATCCGGTACCGGAGCGCCGGGCGGCAAGATCAAGGTCATACGCCTATCGCTACCCTCGGGCGCTGAAGAGTCATTCGAGTTTGCGGTGTCTGCCGACGCCCGCTTCGTCGCCAGCGTACCGCCTGACCCCGTTGACGGCCCAGCCAATGCGTCGTTCAAGCTGATTGCCTACGACCTGCTGGGCGCACAGTTGGGTCTGACGCTGGACGTTCCCGTAGCACCCAAGGTGCTCAGCATCAGCCGCGCTCTGGTGCAGGGCACCGGCACGCCTGACAGCGACGTTGCACTGATCATGCTCGATCTGTCGGGTCAACGGGCTGAGCCCATCAAGATACGGGTCGACGAAACCGGTCTGTGGCATTACCGCTTCGAAGAGGGCAAAACGCTACCCATCAAAATCGAAGCGCGCACGGTTGATGCACTCGGTAATGTATCGCCGCTGGCCGAAAAGGCCGTGGGTACAGCCAGTCTGGGGATCGTCGCCACGCGCGGCGAAGACGGGTTTATCAATAACGCTGAACTTCCCGAACCCAAACTCGATTTTGAAGTCGGTCTGCCCGGCGGTGCGCGCCTGGGCGATATCGTGCGTGTCGTGGTCACCGTGCCCGAAGGGGTTGAGCGTATTCTCAGTGTCACCCTCGCGCAGGAGGATCTTGACGCTGGCAGACTCCTGCTTGAATTTCCGCTGACGGACCCCGTCAGAGACGGGCGATACGAGCTGGCCAGCACCTATGTCGGTCGCGACATCAGCACCATCGCCTTACGTACCCAACTGGTGGTCGACACCATTGCGCCCGGCCCACCCAGCCTGGGCAGCGCTGAAGGGCTGTGGCTGTCAGGGCAGACTGAACTGGGCAGCCGCGTGCTCGCCCGAACGGTCGATGGCCGCGAGTTGGGCTTCTCGGAGTACGCGGGCCTGAATGGCAACTGGGCGATCCGACTGGACAAACCCTTGCCGGCCGGCACTCCCATCGAACTCATTGCGCTTGATCTGGCGGGCAATACCTCGGCCACCCTCAGTACCAACATTCAGACCAACCGAGTCGCCATCCTCAGTTTTGATGACAACCGCGGTCCGTCAACGGGTCTGCGCTTTTCGGGCACTACCACCGACGACGACTCACCGCTCCTTATCGGTAGCCTCGACTTACCCTTGGGTAGTACTGAAAGGGTTGCCATCTACCGCAATGGTGTCGCGGTCGGCGACGCTGACGTGCTGGGCAAAAGCTGGACCTTCCAAGACGGTAACCTGGCCTCGTCGCTGCGCGCGCCTCTGGCTGAACTGCCGGCCGGCCAGAGCTATGTCTACCAGGCCAAGATTGAACTACCCGGCGTCGCGCCACGCCTATCGGGGACGTTCGAGCTGGTGCTGACCAAGACACCCATCGCCCTGGCGGCACCGGCGACGTCGGCCGGTACCGACGGCAGCGTCAACTGGACCGATATCGCTGAGCAGGGGGGGGTTCGACTCATCTATGACCTGCCGCCCAGAGCCACATCGGGCGATCGACTTGCCACCACCGTCACGAACCCGCGCGATCAAAAAATCACACTGACTACCCTGATAACCGAACAGCATCGGGCCACGGGTACCGTCGTACTCTTGGTGCCGCAGGAATTTCTGACGCGCGCGGGCGATCACCGCGTCGAGAGCACCTTCACCTCGGCCGCCAGCACCCTGGCATCCGTAGCGGACGCCGTGCTGTTCACGGTACTGCTTGAGCCCATACCGGCCCGAGCAACCGATCGCGATGACCTGCTCATCGGCGGCGATCTTCCCGTCAACTACAACGGCGGCTTGGGTGATGACACGCTCAAAGGCGGCTCAGCGAATGACACGCTCAATGGCGGACCCGGCACCGATGTGGTCATGGGCGGTGGCGGCAATGACTTTTTGTATGGCAGCGACCAGGACACCCTGATCGGTGGCGATGGCAACGACTGGTTTGAAATCGTATCGCCCCGCAATATTCGTATCGAGGGCGATCAGCCGGATAACCGGGTTGATCTGCGGCTGGTCTATGACGAACCGGCCGAATTACGCGTGGACGGTTTCGGCGGGTTCACCGTAACCCTGGTCGGCGAGCAGGTGATCACCGGATCTGGGGTTTACCGCTTTCTGCTGGGCACCCAGCCCTGGACCATCATCGGCAGCCCCTACGATGATCCCTACCTGGTGGGTGGCAGCGACGACGATACCATCTTCGGCAATGCGGGCGATGACACCATTGACGGTGGTCTGGCCGGTAATGACCTCGCCGATTACCGGGACGCCATCGCTGCCGTAGACGCCAACCTCAGCACTCAACGCGCCAGCGGCGGCGACGGTAACGACACGTTTGTCAGCATCGAGCGTCTGGCAGGCTCGGTTTTCAATGACACCCTCACCGGCGGCAGCGGCAATGACACCCTTACGGGCAGGCTGGGTGAGGACCGGTTTGTCGTTAATGGCGCAACCGACGTCATCACCGATCTGGGTATCGAACGCGACATCGTTGTTATCAACACCGGTGCCACCGCCAATGCCACTGTTGTACAGGCATGGACAGCCAGCGCTGCCAGCGAAAACAATGGTATTGCGAATCTGGTTACCGATGCCAACGCAGTCGATCTCAGCGCGATTACCCGGGGCTTGGGCTGGCGCGTGAGCAATACCGGCGTGGCCACTACCGTGGTCGGATCGGCGCTGAACGATACACTGCTGGGCGCAGCTGGCAATGACACGCTGCGTGGCAGCGCGGGCAACGATACGATCACCGGCAACGAGGGTGACGACTTTTTCGACGTCGACGCGGGTTCGGACACCATCACCGATGTGGGGAACGGCAATACCGCCGCGGGCAGCACCGACATTCTGATCGTACGCGCCATCGCGACCGCCGATGCGACGGCGGTTCAGCCCTGGGTGGCGGGGGCAAGCTCGGCGAACTATGGTCAAGTGAATCTGCGCACCGCAGGTCTGGATATCAACCTCAATGCCATCGTCAACGGCATTGGCTGGCGCGTCATCAATACCGGTCCCGCCGCCAAGTTCATCGGGTCACAACTCAGCGACAGTCTGGTGGGCGGCGCGGGCAATGACACCCTGCTGGGTCGCCTGGGCGACGATGAGCTCACCGGCGGCGACGGGGTGGATACCTTTGATGTCGACGCTGGCACCGACAGCGTGACCGATCTGGGCTTTGGCGCGGACATCCTCAAAATTGCAGCCGACGTGCGCGTGGACGCAACGGTGGTGGGCGCCTGGACGGCTGGGGTGTCATCGATCAACCTGGGCACCGCCAATCTGCTGACCCAGGGCCTGGCGATTGACCTGTCGGTGATCACCTCGGGCAACGGCTGGAGCGTTCTTAATCAGGACGCTGCCACGACGCTGGTGGGCTCTGCACTGGCCGACACCATCACCGGCGGCGTGGGCAACGACACCATCACCGCAGGCCCCGGCAATGACACGATCGCCGGCAGCACCGGCACCGATACCTTTGTCATTGACTTTGGCACCGACACCCTCAACGATCTGGGCAACGGCGCGAGCCCCGATGTGCTCATCGTCAACACCGGTGCCACCGTCAACGCCACCGTCACCCAGG
>JBIKMC010000385.1:0-3134 GCA_044359405.1 Burkholderiaceae bacterium | reverse complement strand
GAGCTGCTTGGGAGAACGCAGCGTCTCCATTCGGGCGGTGGTTGCCCAAGGGCCTTCAAAACCCTCGGGCGCACGATCAAAATTGACCGCACGAATGCCAAGAAACTTGAGTGCGGTCGCAGCGGTCAGCCCGGCCATACCGGCCCCAATGATGGCGACGTCAAGCAGGGGCTCACCACCCTGCCGGCGTTGGATCACCCAGGACTTAGGGGGCAGCTCAAGCCAGACGAGGTCTTGCCGAAAGCGCGCTTCGAGCGCATCGAGTCCTGTAACCGGGTTCACTCGATGGTTGCTCCCGAAAATTTCACCACCTCGGCCCATTTGCGGATCTCTTCATCCAAATGTTTGGCCAGCCGCTCAGGCGCGCCGCCGGCAGGTTCAACACCCATTTCCATCAACTTCTTGCGGGAAGCCGGATCGGTGAGAACACGATTGGCGGCTTCATTGAGTTTGCCGATGGCATCCTTGGGCGCGCCCTTTGGAAACATCAGTGCAAACCAGGTCTGAGACTCAATCGGCATACCCAGTTCGCGCATGGTGGGCACCTCGGGCAGCACCGGCGAGCGCTCAGGAGCCAGCACTGCGATAGGACGCACCTGCCCCGCGCGGATGGCCCCCTGTGCCCCGGTGATGAGGTGGAACATCATCTGGATCTGGTTGGCCATGAGGTCGGTGGTGGCCTGCCCGACGTTGTTATAGGGCACGTGGATCATGAACGTGCCAGTCTGCTTCTTGTACAGCTCAGCCGCCAGATGCATCGAACTGCCCTGCCCGGATGAGGCGTAGTTGAGACGCCCTGGCCTGCTGCGAATGTAGTCGGTCACCTCGCCAAGGCTGCGGGCGGGAAGATCGTTATTGACCACCAGCACATTGGAAACGCCGCCCAGCAGAATGACCGGATCAAAATCATTGACGGGATGAAAAGGCAGGCTTCGATACAGGCTGATATTCGTGGCCAGCGTGCCAGCCCAGGAAAACAGCAGCGTGTAGCCGTCATTCGGTGATTTGGCCGCCAGCGCTGCCCCGATATTGCCATTGGCACCGCCCCGGTTTTCAACGATCACCTTCTGGTTGAGGATGCGCGTCAGCTCATCGGCCACATGGCGTGAAACCGGATTGGCGGTACCGCCGCCCGCGTTGGCGGGGACGATCATACGGATTGGCTTGGAGGGCCACCCGTCAGCCATACCTTTGGCCGGCGACAGCGCGGCACAGACGGATAACAATGAGGCCGATATGGCAAGGCGTGTCTTCATCAGGGCATCCTCCCGAGACAAGGAACAAAAATTTCTGATCAAGATCAACACTATAACGTCGAGCCCGATGGTACCGAAGCCCGCAGGGCCCGCATCGTGCCGCAGAAACGGAATTCGGATTGACACCATCTGCCCCGCGTGTGAGATTCAGGCGAACCGAATTTGATGACGTGCCATCTGGCAGGGAGACCAAACATGCCCCGGGTGTTGAGCGACGAACAGGTTAAGCGATATCACGAGCGCGGCTACCACTTCCCGATCGATGCGATGTCGCCCGAAGAAACAAGGGCACTGCGCGTGCGCTATGAATCACAGGCGCACCTGATTAAAGGCCGTAACAACCAAAAACCACACCTGCTGTTTCCATGGCTCAATGAGCTGATCCGCTCGCCGCGCATCCTCGATGCCGTGGAAGATGTGTTGGGACCTGATCTGCTCTGCTGGAGCGCGCAATTTTTTGCCAAGCCCGAGGGTGATCCTGGATACGTCAGCTGGCATCAGGACGCCACTTACTGGGGCTTGTCGTCACCCGACGTGGTCACCGCCTGGGTGGCCCTGTCGCCCAGCACGCCACTGGCCGGCAATATGAAGGTGATTCCGGGTACCCATCGCGCCCAGGTGGCCCATGAGGACAAGTTTGACGAGGCCAACCTGCTGTCGCGCGGCCAGGAGATCGCCGTTCAGGTCGATCAGTCAAAGGCCATTGATGTATCGCTGCAACCCGGGCAATTCTCGCTGCATCACGTCCTGATATTTCATGCTTCCGAGCCCAATCGGGCTGATCATCCGCGCATCGGTTTTGCCATTCGCTATGTACCGACCTACGTTAAGCAGACGGCGGGCATTCGCGAGAGCGCGACCCTTGTCCGCGGCACCGATCGCTTTGGACATTTTGATCTCGAGCAGGCGCCCGAGGCCGATATGCACCCTGACGCGGTCGCCCGTCACGGCGCCATCATCGATCGCCAGCTGAAAATTCTTTACGAGGGCGCTCGCCAGCGCGGCAAACTGGGGCCCAGAGCCGCCTGAGATGGCGGGCCCACTCGCGCCGCGACCCGCGCGCCTGATGCTGGCAGCAGGTGCGCTGCTGGGGCTCACCGCAGTGGCCGCCGGAGCATTCGGTGCGCACGCGCTACGGCCCCATCTGACGGTCGACCGCATGGCGGTGTTTGAGACGGCTGCCCGCTACCAGTTCTATCACGCCCTCGGGCTGTGCGTTATCGCAGTGCTTTACCTGCAACGGGGTCCTGCGCGCCTGCTGTCGTGGGCCGCAGGGCTCTTCGCGTTGGGCAGTGTCGTCTTCTGCGGCAGCCTTTATGCACTCAGTCTGTCGGGCTGGCGCACGCTGGGCGCGATCACCCCGCTGGGCGGGCTCTGTTTCATGGGTGGCTGGCTGCTGATGGCGATCGCCGCGTGGCGGTGGCGAGCCCCTTCCGCGTAAGTGCCAGGCCTGGGCCGGCTGGCTCAGGTCTTTTCGGCCTTGAAGCGCTGAGCCCTTAACAGCAAAGCCACGCCGGTCAAAGCCGGCAAAAGGCCCATAAAGGTAAACACCGCGGTGTAGCTGCCCGTGGCGCTGACCAGCGCGGCAAAGACCGCTGTTCCAAATACGCCGCCTGAAAACGTCAGAAACTGCGTGGCACCTGTCGTGGCGGCGACCTCGCTGGCGGCTACATAACGCACCAGATCCGCATAAAACACGCCGTTCCAGGCAACCGCGGTGGCGGCACACGCCGTGGTGATTGCGAGCATGCCCCACCAGGGTAGCCCCGCCGGAGCCAGCCCGAGCACCGTCAGGCATAGCCCCATAGCAAGCCCCAGGAACGCGATCAGACGGGCGGGATCAACCCAGCGATCAGACACGTAGCCCCAGAACACGCG
>JBIKMC010000102.1:0-11005 GCA_044359405.1 Burkholderiaceae bacterium | reverse complement strand
TCTGAACCGCTACCGTGGGCGGCAGCAGCGCATTCACGCCCCTCACCCAGGCCTGCAGAGGTCTCGTCGCACCGGTATCGAAGTGCACCACCTGACCTAAGGCATGCACACCCGCATCGGTCCGACCCGCGCAAACCGTGCTGATGGGCTCGTCGGCCATCTGTGAAAGGGCGCGCTCGAGCGTGTCCTGAACCGTACGCCCGGAAGCCTGCGTCTGCCAACCGTCAAAAGCCATGCCGTCATAGGCCAGTGTCAAGGCCAGACGTCGAGGCAACGCCACTGACGAGGATGCTGCTGTCGCCGTCACAGCCGATCGAGCATGTCGCGTGCACGCCGCTGCTGCTGAGGATCACCCTGGGTACGAACCGCTTCAAGCAGTTCACGCGCGCGCTCATGGTCACCGATCTCGAGGTAGGCCGCAGCCAACTCGAGCTGCGAAGCCATCTGCCGCCGAACGGCTTGCGACAGACCGGTCGCCGCCACCGTCGGGCTTACCGGAGACGGTGTCGGATCGGGCCGCGTGGCGACTGCCGCAATACCGGGATTGCTGGCCCGAGCCGGCTGGGGCGTGGCAGCCGACGGGCCTGCGCTGTCCAATTCAAGGCTGGGCAGATCAAAGCGGCCACCAATCGCCTGTTCAAGTGAACTCACTGATTCCGCCGCAGGCGTGTTCCCGGGCGTGTTCCCGGGCGTGTTCCCGGGCGTGTTCCCGGGCGTGTTCCCGGGCGACCGTTCATCCGCCGACGCGAAATTCGCCGCCGCCCCGCGGACGGGCGATGCTCCGATCACCGATAAGCCCTGGTCCGGCGACCGCGTGTCCGACCGAATGGGAGCGTCCGTCTCCGATGGCTCTGATCCAGACCGGGCATCAGTCGCAGAAGGCGATCGTCCCAACTGCAATTCCGCAGGCGGTGCAGGACGGACCGTTGTAAGTTCATCCTGATCGTCACCCAGCAGTGGCCTCCTCTGGCGCGAACCAAAAAGGCTCCAACCGATCAGAAGCGCCACGAGCGCGAGCCCTGCTGCCGCCCCTGGCAACACCCAGGGATGCTCGAGCAGGTCGTCCCAACCGCGGCGCTCTGCTAAATCGGGGCCGCCCAGACCAGACGTCTCGGCCGAGCGGGCCTGCAAGGACTCGCCCGTCTGGGGCGAATCGGCGGCTATCGGCTGGGGCGTCGCCCCTGCAGCACCCACGGCAGTCGATGCAGTGGACGCGCCGGTCGAGGGCTCAGGCGTTACCGAAACACTGGTACCTGGCGCAGGGGAGGTGGTCTCAGGAGACGGTTGAGCACGATTCTGCAGCTGCGCCAGTTGCTCATTGCGCAGAGCGAGCAGCGTCTGCAAGCTCTTCAGGTTCTGCTCGAGCAGCGCAATGCGCTCATTCTGCTCGCGCAGGGCATTCTCAAGCGCCACCTGAGACTCCGCAGGTGCCAACGCCGCCGGCCGATCTGCTTGCCCCGAGCCCGTCAAGCCGGCCTTGGAGAGCTCTAATCGGTCACCCGAAGGCGGTTCAACCTGGGGAACAGGAGAAGCACCACCCACGGCCCCGCCCACCATCTGAGTCGGCGCCCTGGCTTCGACCTGACGGGGCGCGGCTGCGATCTGCTCGCGCTGCGCGCGGAACTGCTCGGCATGCAGCTTGAGCACTTGCCGGGCATCGGAGGGCGCAACCGCTTTGATCTGCGCCGCCGGAGGGACATCAAGTCGCGCCCCCGCGCGCAGGACATGAACCGTACCACCGAATGCCGATGGATTGGCGCGGTACAGCGCAACCATGGTCTGCTCAAGCGAGGCCCCGTCGGGTCTGAGCCTCTGCGCAATTTCGCTCAGCGTTATTCCACGCGGCACCTGGATCTCGGTCGGCGCAGACAGGTCCGGAGGGCTGGCCGCAGGAATGCCCGCAGGCGCTTCGCCCGTGCCGCCCCGCGCAGCTTGATCGGCCATGCCCACCGACACTGGAGCTGGTGCGGGTGCGGGTAGCGTCGGCCCGGTCGTGACGGGCAGCGTCGCCACGGACGACTCTGGCGCAGGCGCCGCCGCCAAGGAAGGCGCCGATGAGCGCTCAGGTGCAGGTCCGGGTCCAGATGCAGGCGTCAGCGAAGACGCGGGTTCAGGTGCCGATGAAGCTCCTGGTGCAGCAGCCGGTGTCTGCGCAGCTAGGATGACGGCCCCGCTTGCGCTCGGGAGCACCGCTCTTTCCGCCGACCGCTGTACCGAGGGAACCGCCGACGGCGCGGACGGCGGAGCAATCGCCAAGGGCATCACAGACGTGGGTGCCGGCCCACTCGCCGCCAGGCTGCGCGACAACGTGGTACCGGGCACGGTCTCACCCACGGGCCGCATCCCGGGCGGATCGAGCAAAAACGTGTAGGCACGCACCACACGCCCTTGCGGCGAATCGAGCTGCAGCACCAGCTCCATGAAGGGCTCATCCATGGGCTCGCGCGATCTTATGCGCAATACCGGCAGCGCAGTACCGGCGCCATCGACTTCAAATTGCAGAGGCTCAGCGCGGCGAGCACCGCGCACCGCAGGCCCAGGTACACGCACGGCTGAAATTGGCTCTCCGGCCCATCCAGTGATCGCGACCTCCAGATGGAGCGGCTGACCCAGGGACGACAGTACTGTCAGTCCACCCAGCCCAACAGCCCCACTGGCAGACACCCAGAAAATCCCGACCACCAGCAAGAACCAGCGCCAAGCAAACGTCTTTACAGCCGCGAGCGAGGCCCAAGCCGCCGGCATACGCGATGCGGGGGAACGCGCAGCAGGCGCTCGGAGGCCCCTCGCCAGGACTGCAGCGGCAGACAAGGAATCAGACATGTCGATCACGGTAGCATGGTCTGGAAAAACCTGTCTGCACGACCGGAGACGGCCACCTGGCGGCCACGCCCGCCGCTCAGTCAAGCAGAATGCGCAACATCCGCCGCAGGGGTTCAGCAGCCCCCCACAGCAGCTGGTCACCAACCGTAAACGCGCTCACGAATTCAGGGCCCATGGCCAGCTTTCGAACCCGCCCAACGGGTACGGCCAGCGTTCCGGTGACCGCGGCCGGCGACAGCCCCTTGATGCTGGCCTCGCGGGTGTTGGGAACCCAGCGTACCCATTCATTGCCTGCGGCAAGCAGCGCCTCAAGGTCAGCCAGCGGCACATCGCGACGCAGTTTGATGGTGAGCGCCTGGCTGTGGCAGCGCATCGCACCGATGCGCACACACAAACTCTCGACGGGGATGTGTCCAGCTCCTGATGCTGGCAGGCCCAGAATCTTGTTGAGCTCGGCATCGCCCTTCCACTCTTCGCGCGACATGCCATTGCCAAGATCTTTGTCGATCCAGGGGATGAGGCTGCCCGCGAGCGGGACCCCGAAATGTTCAATGGGGAAATCGACCTGCGCCATGGCCTGCGTCACCCGACGATCAATCTCTAGGATGGACGAAGCCGGATCAGCCAGCAGGGGGGCGGCAGCTGCATGCAGCCGACCCATCTGTTCCAGGAGCTCACGCATATTTTGCGCGCCAGCACCCGAGGCTGCCTGGTAGGTCATGGCCGATACCCACTCAATCAGATTCTCGCGAAGCAGGCCGTTAAGCGCCATCATCATGAGGCTGACCGTGCAATTGCCGCCGATGAAATTGCGCACGCCACGCTTGAGACTTTCGCGAATGACATGCAGGTTCAGCGGGTCGAGAATGATGACCGCGTCGTCCTTCATGCGTAGCGCCGAGGCCGCGTCAATCCAGTAGCCGTTCCAGCCCGCGGCGCGCAGTTTCGGAAAAATCTCGTTGGTCCAGTCACCGCCCTGGCAGGTGATGATGATGTCCATACGGCGCAGCGCATCAATCGAGGACGCATCCTGCAAGCGCTCAGCGCCCAACGGCGCCTGGCCGCCCGCGTTGGAGGTGCTGAAAAACACCGGATCGATGAGGGCAAAATCATTCTCAGTGCGCATGCGATCCATGAGCACTGAGCCGACCATACCCCGCCAGCCAACAATACCGACCTTTTTCATGAACGTTCTCCGCCTGGGGGTCAGTCTCAGAGCGCGGCGATGACCGCATCGCCCATCGCTGTGGTACCCACCGTCTGCTTGCCCGTCTCAGCGATATCAGGCGTTCGTAAACCCTGCGCCAGCACTTTTCGCACCGCAGCCTCGACGCGCGCGGCGGCCGCTTCCTGGCCCAGCGAGTAACGCAGCAGCATGGCCAGAGACAAAATGGTGGCCAGAGGATTAGCTACACCCTTACCGGCAATGTCGGGCGCTGAGCCATGGATGGGCTCATACAAACCGAATTTTTCGGTGTTGAGCGACGCCGACGGCAACATACCGATTGACCCTGTGAGCATGGAGGCCTCATCGGACAGAATGTCACCAAACATATTGCCCGTTACGATCACGTCAAACTGCTTGGGGTTACGCACCAATTGCATGGCCGCGTTGTCCACGTACATGTGACTGAGCGCCACGTCTTTAAACGACTGGTGCACCTCAGTCACCACATCGCGCCACAACTGCGTGGTCTCCAGCACGTTGGCTTTGTCCACCGAGCAGACCTTGCGGCCACGCTTGCGGGCCGCCTCGAAAGCAACCACCGCGATACGGCGGATTTCGCTCTCGTTGTAGCGCATGGTGTCAAAGCCCTCGCGTTCACCCTTTTCATTGGTGCGAATGCCGCGCGGCTGACCGAAATAAATATCGCTGGTGAGCTCGCGAAGAATAAGAATATCAAGCCCCGCGACCACGTCGCTGCGCAGCGTGGAGGCGTGCGCAAGCTCTGGGAAAACGGTGGCTGGCCGTAGATTAGCGAACAGATCAAAATGCTTGCGAAGACGCAGCAACCCCTGCTCGGGGCGCTGGGGACGCGGCAGCGTGTCATAGCGTGGGCCTCCCACCGCGCCAAAAAGAATGGCGTCCGCCTGTTCGCAGATGCGCAAAGTGGCTGCCGGCAGCGGGTCACCCGCGCTGTCAAAGCCCGCCCCTCCAACGGAAGCCGTCTCGGTTTCAATGCTAAGGCCGTCGCTGGCCAAAGCAGCCAGCACACGCAGGGCCTGAGCCGTGATTTCGGGACCTATGCCGTCACCGGGCAATACAGCGATTTTCATGGCGTGATCTCTGAAAAAAAACGAACCTACAAAAATCCCTGGCTCGCTCAGGCGAGCCTACGTGATGAACATACGCAACGGACAAGCGATTTCAAGAGTGCTGGTCAATGCTCACCCGCGCATCAGCGGGCGAGCGTCTGCGCCAGCCAGGGCTGCTCGGCCAGTCTTCGGGTCTCAAACTCGCGAATCTTGCTGGCGTGCCGCAGGGTCAGCCCGATTTCGTCAAGGCCGTTGACCAGACAGTACTTGCGGAACTCATCGACCTCAAACCGGAAACTGCGCGAGCCGTCAGCCATGCTGACGGTCTGCTGCGGCAGATCGACCACCAGCTCAAAGCCCACAAAACCGTTCACCTGATGGAACAGAAAGTCGACATCGGCCTCAGCCAGACGCACCGGCAGCAGGCCATTCTTGAAGCAATTGGTAAAAAAGATGTCAGCGAACGACGGCGCGATGACAACCCGAAAACCATAATCTTCAAGCGCCCAGGGCGCGTGTTCGCGCGATGAACCACAGCCGAAATTCTTGCGCGCCAGCAGAATGGAAGCGCCTCTGTAACGCGCCTGATTTAGCGGGAAATCAGGATTGAGCGGCCGCAGGCTGTTATCCATGCCGGGCTCACCCCGGTCGAGATAACGCCATTCATCAAACAAGTTCGGACCAAAGCCTGAGCGCTTGATCGACTTGAGAAACTGCTTGGGAATGATGGCGTCGGTATCGACGTTGGCACGGTCAAGCGGCGCAACCAGCCCGCGATGAACAGTAAGACTTTGCATAGTGGTTTCCTGACGCGGTCAGCGAAGCGCTCAGCCGAGACGACGAACATCGACGAAATGCCCTGTTACCGCAGCGGCAGCAGCCATCGCCGGACTGACCAGGTGGGTGCGGCCACCGGCCCCCTGACGCCCTTCAAAATTGCGGTTGGAGGTTGAGGCGCAGCGCTCACCGGGCTCAATGCGGTCGGCATTCATGGCCAGACACATCGAACACCCAGGCTCGCGCCATTCAAAGCCCGCATCTCGGAAAATCTTGTCCAGGCCTTCGGCCTCAGCCTGCGCCTTGACAAGACCAGACCCGGGCACCACCAGCACCTGTTTCACGTTAGAGGCCTTCTGGCGCCCGCGCGCAACAATTGCCGCCTCGCGCAGGTCTTCGATACGCGAGTTGGTGCAAGAACCGATGAAAACTTTGTCAACCCGGATGTCGGTGATCGGCGTGTTGGGCTTGAGTCCCATGTAGACCAGTGCACGTTCCATGCCTTCACGTCGGACTGGATCTTTTTCTTTGTCGGGATCAGGCACACGACCATCAATGGTGGCCACCATCTCAGGCGAGGTGCCCCAGGTAACCTGCGGCACGATGCTGGAGGCATCGAGTGTCACCACGGCATCAAACCTGGCACCGGGATCAGACTGCAGTGTTTTCCAGTAAGCCACCGCGCGATCCCAATCAGGACCAACGGGCGACAGGGGCCGATCTTTGAGGTAGCGCAGCGTCGTATCATCCACCGCGACCATGCCCGAGCGCGCGCCAGCCTCGATGGCCATGTTGCACAGGGTCATGCGCCCTTCCATCGACAAGGACGCTATCGCTGAGCCGGCAAACTCGATGGCAAAGCCTGTGCCGCCGGCAGTACCAATCTTGCCAATGACAGCCAGCACCACATCTTTGGCCGTAACACCCGCTCCCAGTCGACCATCCACGCGCACCAGCATGTTTTTCATCTTGCGCGCCACCAGTGTCTGCGTGGCCAGGGCGTGTTCGACTTCAGACGTTCCGATTCCAAAAGCCAGGCAGGCAAAGGCGCCATGAGTGCTGGTGTGTGAATCACCACACACCACCGTCATGCCCGGCAGCGTGGCACCCTGTTCGGGTCCGATGACATGCACGATACCCTGACGCCGATCAGAGATATTGAAATAGGTGATGCCGTGCTCGCGGGCATTGGCATCCAGTGTTTCGACCTGCAGGCGAGCGATGGGATCGTCAATGCCACGTGAGCGATCGGTGGTGGGTACGTTGTGATCAACCACCGCCAGGTTGGCGCTGACCCGCCAGGGCTTGCGACCCGCCAGACGCAGCCCCTCAAAGGCCTGCGGACTGGTCACTTCGTGGACCAGATGCCGATCGATGTACAAAATGGCTGTGCCATCGGCCTCGGTATGGACGACATGCGCGTCCCAAAGCTTGTCGTAAAGCGTTCGCAGAGCAAGCGACATGGCGATAACAACCCCTTGAAAAGCCTTGGATTATGCCACGCGCACCGCCGGTGATCGCATGCCCGCCCACCACGCGAGCCAGCCCGCCAGCGTCATGAGCGCAGCGCCATAAAAGGCCGCTGCCGGCGACATGTGCACCCACAGCCAACTGGCCGCTAACCCGCCGGCAGTTCCGCCAAACCCGTAGCCGATGGTGGCGTACAGCGCCTGAGCGCGAGCCTGCTGTCCCGGGTCAAACCAGGTTTGCAGCAGGATCTGGATCGCCGTGTGGTGCATCCCAAAGGTGAGCGCATGAAGCAACTGCGACAGTACGATCAACGCGAGGGCCCCTTCCGACACTCCGATGAGGGCAAAACGCAGTACGCCCAGGGCCATGCACGCGCCCACCAGGCTCATCGCGCCAAAGCGCTGAAAAAGGGGCCGCTGCAGGTAGAACATAGCAATTTCGGCGACCACGCCCAGCGCCCAGATCAGGCCAATGCTGCTCTTGCTGTAACCCTGCTCATGAAGATAAAGCGAGAAGAAGGCGTAGAGCGCCGCGTGCGCGCAAATCATCAAAAACATCGATGCGAAAACCGCCGCGACTCGCGGCTCACGCAGCCGACTGAGAACGGGGCTGACGATCCGTTCACGCGCGCGCCCGGCCACCGGGGTCTGTAGCCAGGTGCTGGCCAGCACGCAGGCCAGCAACAAAGCAAGCCACCCGGGCACACTGGTCACCCCCACCAGATCAAGTACCGGCCCCATGGCCAGCACAGCCACCAGAAATCCGTAAGAACCCCAGACCCGCATGCGGCTGTATACGCCTGCATCGCGACCCGAGGCATCCAGTGCAATCGCCTCCATGATGGGCATCTGCGCGGACGCGGCAAAGAACAGGGCCAGCCCCAGCAGGACCACCGCGTAAAAGTTGGCCCCGGCCGGCCACAAACCAAGCGCGGCCAGCATGGCCATCGCGGCGCTCACCCGCAAAAGCAGCACGCGCTCACCCGTGCGATCAGCCAACCAGCCCCAGAACACCGGAGCCCCCAGTCGTACCACCTGGGGCAGCGACATGACGATGCCGATCTGGGTGATACTCAGACCCACTTCGCTCAGGTAAAGGCTGAAAAAAGGCGAGAACACGCCCACATAGAGGAAATAGGCAAAAAAGAAAGCCCGCACCCCACGGCGAGCCTGCCGATCGTCGTGCACGATGTGGTCGTTCAGCAGTGGTCCGGCGGCGGTTCAGCGTCCGCTCTGCCCAGCGCGCCCCGGGATGCGTGGCGTACCAACCCGGACATCAGCGTTTTGCGCCCGATTTCGTAACGCATGATCCATCAGAACCAGCGCAAGCACGGCCTCTGCAATCGGTACAGCCCGAATGCCAACGCAGGGGTCGTGGCGGCCCAGCGTCTGCACCGTCGTGGCATTGCCCTGAATGTCAATGGACCGTCGCTCGGTGCGAATGCTGGAAGTGGGTTTTACTGCGATCGATACGGTAATGGGCTGCCCAGTGGATATGCCACCCAGAACACCCCCCGCGTTATTGCTCGTAAAGCCCTCGGGTGTCAGCTCGTCGCCATGCTCGCTGCCACGCTGCGAGACGCTGCGAAACCCGGCGCCGATCTCAACGCCTTTGACGGCGTTGATACCCATCATGCCCCAGGCGATATCCGCGTCCAGTTTGTCATAAATAGGTTCACCCAGACCAGGGGGTACCGACTCGGCGACCACCTCAATGCGCGCACCGCAGGAGTCGCCGGCGCGCCGCAGCTCATCCATGTAGGCCTCAAGTCGCCCAACAACGGCGGCATCCGGCGCAAAAAACGGATTCAGCGGAATCTGTGCGGCATCGGTGAACGGAATGCTGACCTCGCCCAGCTGCGACATCCAAGCGATGAAGCGGGTGTCGAATTGCTCGCGCAGCCATTTACGTGCAATGGCCGCTGCGGCCACAGTTGGCGCTGTCAGGCGCGCCGACGAGCGGCCTCCGCCACGATGATCACGAATGCCGTACTTGTGCCAGTAGGTGTAGTCGGCATGCCCCGGCCGAAATGTTTGGACCAGGTTGCCGTAGTCTTTGCTGCGGGCATCTTGATTGCGGATGAGCAGCATGATGGGCGTACCGGTGGTGCGTCCCTCGAAGACACCCGACAGAATCTCGACCTGATCAGGCTCCTGGCGTTGCGTCACATGACGCGAGGTACCGGGCCGGCGGCGATCGAGTTCGATCTGGATATCTTGTTCGCACAGGGCCAGCCCAGGCGGACAGCCATCGACCACGCAGCCGATCGCTGGTCCGTGCGACTCACCAAAGTTACTGACCCGAAACAGCTCGCCAAATGTATTGCCTGCCATGTGCCCCGTCCCCGCGCGTACTGCTGGCCTGCCCCTGCGGCGCGTGAAGTACGGTCGTTAGTTGGCAGGCGCCGACGACAGGCGCCGAACAACCACCTCTCGGGGCATCAAGGCCAGGCACGCATCCACCGACGGCGTCTGCGCAAGGCCAAACACCAGCAGTCGCACCGGAATGGCCAGCTGCGGCATCTTCAGGCCATGCGCCGCCAGTACCGGCTTGAATGTTGCCGCGATACCCTCGCGAGTCCAGTCGCATTGGGCAAACGTCTGCCCCAGTGCCGCCAGCGCCGGTCGCATCTCAGCCTTCAGATGGGCTGCGAGGTCTTCCGCGCGAGGATGCGGCTGCGCATAAAACATATGCGCCGCATCGGCCAGTTCATTCAGGGTTGCAGCGCGCTCTTTGAGCAGTGCGCATACTGCTGCGAGATCCGGCGCGTCAGGGGCTGCCAGGGCATGGGCGTGAATACCGGCATGGATAAGTCGACCACGAATCGCCTGCGCCAAAAACGCATCGTCGCTTCGCTTAAGATAGTGCTGGTTAATCCAGCGCAGCTTGTCAGTGTCAAACTGCGATGGCGAACTGGATAGATGTGACCCGTCGAACCAGCTAATCAGCTGCTCGCGCGAGAAGATTTCATCATCACCGTGGCTCCAGCCCAAGCGGGCCAGATAGTTGATGACGGCATCGGGCAGATAGCCATCGGCGTCATACTGCATGACCGATACGGCGCCGTGCCGCTTGGATAGTTTCTGGCCATCATCGCCGTGAATCATGGGCACGTGGCCATAGCGTGGCAGTTGTGCCCCCAGCGCCTTCAGAATATTGATCTGGCGCGGGGTGTTGTTGACGTGGTCATCACCCCGAATCACGTGCGTGATGCGCATCTCAAAGTCGTCAACCACCACGCAAAAATTGTAAGTGGGCGTGCCGTCAGAGCGCGCAATGATGAGATCGTCGAGCTCTTCGTTGGCGATGCTGATGGGTCCCTTCACCAGGTCATCCCAGGTGACTGCTCCCTCGGTGGGGTTGCGAAACCGCACCACGGGCTTGACCCCGGGCGGCGGTGTCAGTCCTGCCGCGCGCTCCGGACGCCAGCGACCGTCATAGCGCGGTTTCTCACCACGCGCGCGCTGCGCCTCGCGCATAGCGTCGAGCTCTTCAGGTGTGCAGTAGCAGTGATAAGCCGAGCCCTCGGCCAGCATGCGCGCAATAAACTGCCCATACAGATCCATACGCCGAGTCTGATAAAACGGACCCTCGTCGGGCTTGAGGCCCAACCACTGCATACCGTCCAAAATGGCCTGTACGGCTTCGGGCGTGGAGCGCTCGAGATCGGTGTCTTCAA
>JBIKMC010000101.1:0-11082 GCA_044359405.1 Burkholderiaceae bacterium | reverse complement strand
GAACGCGATCGTGCAGAGTCGCTGGTTCGCACGACCGAGCAAGATCTCTTGACCGCGCGGGCGGCGCTGGAGGTTGCGCTTGCACAGGTAAAAAATAGTGAGGCCATCGTCAATCAGCGCGAGGCGGCGCTTGATGCCTCGCGGGTTGACCTCGAGCGCACGGTTATCCGCAGCCCGGTGGATGGCGTGGTCATCAAGCGTTCGATTGATGCGGGGCAGACGGTAGCGGCCAGTCTGCAGGCGCCTGAGCTCTTTGTCATCGCTCGTAATCTTCGTGATATGCAGGTCGATACCAGCATTGATGAAAGTGACATCACGCGTATTCGGCCAGGTCTCGTGGCCAGCTTCACGGTTGACGCGTTTCCGGGCCGAAACTTTGAGGGCCGGGTCGAGCAGGTCCGCAAAGCTGCGCAAAATGTCCAGAACGTCATTACGTATGTCGTGGTGGTTCGCTTCGCCAATAACGATGGCAGCCTGCTACCGGGTATGACGGCCAACGTTCGAATCGTGACCGAGCGACGCGACGACATCCTCAAGGTAGCCAACTCGGCGCTTCGCTATCGTCCGCCCGCTGAATGGGTCGCTCCGACCGCCGGCGCACCCGAAGCAGCCCAGGCGTCTGGGTCGGGGTCTTCCGCTGTCGGCGCTGGTGCGTCGCCGGGCGCACAGGCAGGCACGGCCGGTGCTGCTGCCCTTCAGGCATGGCGTGACCGACTGGTGAAAGAGCTTGCGCTCAGCGCTGAGCAGATAACCCAGCTTGATGCACTGTTTCAGGCGAGTCGCGAACGTGGGGCGAGTATTCGCCAGGCTGCGCCGGAGGAGCGTCAAAAGTTGATCCAGGCGCAGCGCAACGATTTACGGGCCCGAATCCAGGATCTGCTTACGGCCGCGCAAAGACCTCAGTATGAGCGGATGTTGGCTGAGGTTGCGCAGCGATCCGGCGCGTCGGGCAGGGGAAGGTTATGGCTGGTTCAGTCGGACGGCCGCCTGGCACCGATCGAGATTCAGACGGGTATCAGCGACGGAGCCAGCACGGAAGTTCGTGGTGCTGGAGTTGATGCGGGCCTGTCGGTAGTCATCGGGCAGCCGCCTTCGTCCACCTCGGCGAGTCGGCCCAGCGGCGCCCCCCGCCTGTTTTTCTAGCGTCAATCGCTGACGGGACCTTAGGATGGCACTCATTGAGGTCAGAAACCTGAGCAAGGTGTATCGCATGGGCGAGGGCAATGTTACGGCTCTTGACGGCGTGTCCCTTGAGGTCGAACAGGGCGAGTTTGTGGCCATCATGGGTCCGTCTGGCTCGGGCAAGTCCACCTTTATGAATCTGGTCGGCTGCCTTGATGCCCCATCCAGCGGCAGCTACCGCCTTGGCGGACAAGAGGTCGCCGGCCTGACGGGCGATCAGCTCGCGAGAATCCGAAATCGAAATATCGGCTTCGTGTTTCAGCAATTCAACCTGCTCGCCCGTACCTCGGCGCTTGAGAACGTCACGCTTCCCTTGCTGTACGCCGGACTGGCCAAGAATGAGCGGCAGCAAAAGGCGCGGCTTCGCCTTGAGCAGGTGGGTCTGGCCAGTCGCGCGCAACACACGCCGGCGCAGCTGTCTGGCGGTCAGCAGCAACGCGTCGCCATCGCACGGGCGCTGGTGAATGACCCGGTGCTGGTGTTGGCTGATGAGCCGACGGGTGCGCTGGATTCCCGAACGTCGCTTGAGGTCATGGCACTGCTGCAGGCCTTGAACCGCGAAGGGCAGACCTTGCTTTTCGTCACCCACGAACCCGATGTGGCGCAGTTCGCCTCGCGTATCGTCACCTTTCGTGATGGTCGGATCGTCAGCGATGTTGCCCATGCTCCCGCTGAGGCAGCCAAGGCCCTGACTGAACTGCCCATCAACGGCAACGGCGTCTGACCGTGTTGGGAACGCTGCGCATCGCTCTCAAGGCGTTGTCGGTCAATAAACTTCGCTCGGCGCTGACCATGCTGGGCATCGTCATCGGGGTGGCTGCCGTCATCACCATGATCGCCATCGGTACGGGGGCGCAGGAGCGGGTAGCGGAGCAGATCCGCTCGCTGGGATCCAACATCATGCTGATTCTGCCTGGCTCGCGTACGGCGGGTGGCGTTCGCCTGGGTACGAGCTCGCAACAGACCCTGACCGAAGAAGATGCGCTGGCTATCGCGCGCGATGTCGCCGAAGTTCAGGCCGCTGCACCCCTGCTGCGCAGCGGTGTGCAGGTGGTCTACGGCAACACCAACTGGGCGACGGGTGGCTTTGGCGTCAGCAACGATTATTTTGAGGTGCGTGACTGGGCCCTCGCCAGTGGTCGGATGTTTGAGGCGGGCGAGTTGAGCGCATCGGGAAAGGTTGCCATCATCGGTCAAACGGTGGCGCGTCAATTGTTTGGCGACGAAGACCCGCTTGACCGCACGATTCGGGTTGGAAAGCTCCCTGTCGTCGTCATTGGCGTGCTGCAAGGCAAAGGCCAGAACTCGCTGGGACAAGACCAGGACGATCTCGTGGCCGTGCCGATTTCGACGCTGCGTAATCGAATTCAGGGGCAGGCCACCGGGCGTCTGAAGCGCGTCGGGTCGATCAGTGTGAAGGTGCGGGATGGCATGAACATGGCCGTGGCTGAGGAATCGATTCGAGCCTTGCTGCGACAACGGCACCGGTTGCAGTCGGGTCAGGAGGATGACTTCAGTATTCGCAATCTCACCGAAATTCTGCAGACTCAGGAAACGTCCAGCCGAATCCTCACCTGGTTACTGGCCGCCGTGGCTGGGGTGAGTCTCATGGTGGGCGGCATTGGCATCATGAACATCATGTTGGTGAGTGTGACCGAGCGCACCCGGGAAATCGGCCTGCGCATGGCTGTGGGCGCCCGAGGACGCGATATTCTGGCCCAGTTCCTGGTCGAGGCCACGACCCTTTCGCTCATTGGCGGCTTGATCGGCGTCGCACTGGGGGTCGTTACCGCGCTGACCATTGGAGACCTTGCGGGCTGGCGCACGCGTCTGTCGCCATCCGCCATTGTGCTGGCCGTGGGTTTTTCAGCGGGAATCGGCATTTTCTTCGGCTTTTATCCCGCTCGTAAGGCGGCACGTCTGCAACCGATTGAAGCCTTGCGCTACGAGTGACCGAAACGCCCGGGCTGATGGGGTTTAGGTTTCTGACGCACTGGGCGCATGGTTTAAAGTACGCGTTGAGGCAACGAGTCGTGCGACGCGGTTTCGCCGGAGCTGTTCGATGATCAAAAAACGTACGCGGAGACACAAGATGAGCGCAATGAAGACTTTGTCAAGGACGGCCTTGACGCTGAGCCTTGCCTTGATGGGCACGGCAGTGCAGGCGCAGGACAACTGCGCCAACCGTGGCCAGCTTGACACGCTTTATTGCGATGCCGATGGCGATCTGGTGGCTGACCCGCCCAAAGACCCAGCCAAGTGGCGCGATCCCTCGACCCTGGTGTGGGCCTACACCCCGGTGGAAGATCCTGCGGTCTACGCAAACATCTTCAAGCCGTTTACCGACCACCTTGAGAAATGTGTGGGCAAGCGTACGGTTTACTACCCCGTTCAGTCCAATGCGGCTGAAATTGAGGCGATGCGATCGGGGCGTCTGCATTTCGCCGGGTTCTCAACCGGGCCGACGGGGTTCGCCGTCAACATGGCGGGCGCGGTACCGTTTGCGGCCAAGGGGGTTGGCGACGAGGTGCGGGGCTACAACCTGCTGGCGATCGTCAAGGCGACGAGTCCCTATCAGTCGCTGAGTGATCTCAAAGGCAAAAAGGTGGCTCACACGTCGCCGTCATCCAATTCGGGGAATCTTGCACCTCGAGTTTTGTTCCCCGAGAAAGGCCTGACACCCGAGACCGATTACAAGCCGCTGATGTCCGGTGGACACGATAAGTCCGTACTGGGCGTGAACTCGGGCGACTACGACATGGCAGCCGTCGCCTCCGATGTGTTTGACCGTATGGGTACTCGAGGAACGATCAAGGCGCAGGACTTTCGCATCGTCTATCGCAGTCCGGTATTTCCGACCTCGTCCTTTGCCCACGCGCACGACCTCAAGCCCGAGCTGGCCAGCAAGCTGAAGGAATGTTTTTTCTCCTTCCGATTTACGCCAGCGATGCAGAAAGAGTTCAATGGCGATGACCGTTTTCTGCCCATTACGTATAAGAAGGACTGGGCAGTTGTGAGAGACGTGGCTGAGAAGTCTGGCACGCCTTACAACAAGGCAGCCTATGAAGCCGAGTCGCGTCGCGAAGAGGCTGCCCGTGTCAAGCGTGAGGCCGAGCGCGCCAAGAAGGCCGAAGAAGCCGCCAAGAAACCGTGACCCAGGCCACCCCTGGGGCCGACGCGTCGGGCAGTCGCGTCGGTCTGCTGGAGATTCGCCAGCTCACCAAGGAGTATCGCGCGGGCCAACCTGTCTTGCGCGATATCAACCTTGATATCGCGGGTTCGGGCATGACGGCCATCATAGGCCCATCGGGTACAGGCAAGTCCACCCTGATCCGATGTATCAATCAGTTGGTGCAGCCCACCCGGGGAAGTATCCGGTTTCAGGGGGAGGATCTGGCGCAGCTCAAGGGTAGGGCGCTCCGATCCGCACGGCGGCGTATCGGAATGGTTTTTCAGGAATACAACCTGGTTGAACGGCTCAGCGTGATCGAAAATGTGCTGAGTGGGCGGCTGGGTTATGTATCGGCCTGGCGGGCGCTGTTCAGACAATACCCCCCGGAGGATATCGAGCGGGCCTTTGACCTGCTCGATGCGGTTGGTCTGGGTGAAGCGTTCGCCAATCGACGCGCTGATCAGCTCAGCGGCGGTCAGCGTCAGCGGGTGGGGATTGCCCGTGCCCTGATGCAGCAACCGGCGCTGGTGCTGGCCGATGAGCCCACCTCATCGCTTGATCCTAAAACGTCGGTCGAGATCATGGCGCTGATGGCCCAGCTCTCATCGGTGCGCGCGATACCCATCATCGTCAACATCCACAATGTTGATCTGGCACGACGGTATGCGGCCCGAATCATCGGGTTGTCGGGCGGCACGGTTGTATATGACGGATTGCCATCGGGTTTGAGCGAAGCTCATCTGAAGACGATCTATGGCGGTCAGGACTGGCTCTGAGCACGCGGTGAAGCCACGCACTGCCTTCCCAGCCAATTGGCCTGCCCGCCTGGGTTGGGCGGCCCTTGCCCTTTACGTGATTTACGCGGCGGGACTTCTCGAATTGTCGCCGCTTCGCGTCTTACAGGGGCTTGACAATGCAGAGCGGTTTTTTGGGCGAATGTTTCCGCCTAACCTGGCTGGCGACAAGCTTGAGCTTATTGCGCAGGGAATCGTTGAAAGCCTGCAGATTGCCGTTTTGTCGACGGCATTTGGTATCGCTCTGTCATTACCGCTTGGGCTTGCTGCTGCGCGCAATCTTGCGCCACGCTGGCTGGGCGTTTTAATGCGGGCGTTGATTGCGGTATGTCGCTCATTTCACCCCGTGATTGTTGCCATTCTGTTCGTCAAGGCGGTGGGCTTTGGGGCGCTCGCGGGCGTGTTGGCCCTCATCGTGTCAACCATGGGCTTTGTCGCGAAGCTGTTTGCCGAAGTGGTTGAGGAGATGGACCCGGGTCAGGTTGAAGCGATTCGGGCAACCGGTGCAGGCTTCGCCAATGTTCTGATCATGGGCGTGTTTCCCCAGGTGATGGCGCGTTTCATCGGTTTGTCGGTTTACCAGTTTGACTCAAATCTGCGCAATTCGACCATGGTGGGAATTGTTGGAGGAGGGGGCATAGGCGCCCCGCTTTTCACGGCGTACCAACGCTTCGACTACGACGTGGTCCTGACCATTTTATTGATCATCATCGCGTTGATCATGGTCTGTGAGGTCGTGTCGGTACGCATTCGCAAGGTCTTTCAATGAAAGGTCGGCTGTACTCACCGAGAGGTCGACATGATTGTTGAATCGAGGACTCAGCATGCCGGCTGAGGTTCGCTTATCCCCGGGTGGTGTCAGGCGCTGGCAGCGCTTTTCAGCGGCGGTCCGCGTAGGTCGATTCGCGGTTTACCTGTGCAGTGTCGCCGCTGTCATGTGGTCATTGCGCAGCATCGAAGTCATCCCTGAATTCTTGTATGACGCGCCCGAGCAGACGGCTGATCTGTTCAGGCGGATGTGGCCCTTTGACTGGCCGTTCTACGGCGAGGCCATTCACGACGCGCTGATTGAGACGCTGCACATTGCCACGCTTGGAACCATCCTGGCCCTGACCATGGCGATTCCGCTATCGTTTCTGGCGGCGAGAAACTTTACAGCGCTTCGCAGTCTTAATTGGCTGGCTCAATTCATCTTTGTGTCATCGCGGTCGGTCAATTCGTTGATCTGGGCGTTGCTGTTCGTTGCTATCTTTGGACCGGGGGCTTTGGCTGGGGTGTTGTCGATTGCCTTTCGTTCGGTCGGGTTTGTGGGCAAGTTGTTCTGTGAGGCCCTTGAAGAGGCGCATCAGGGGCCGATCGAGGCACTCACGGCGACCGGAGCGCCGCGTGTTCTCGTCCTGGCCAAGGGCTATTGGCCCCAGGTGCAGCCGGCGTTCTGGTCGCTGGCCTTGCTACGCTGGGATATCAATATTCGCGAGTCCGCGGTCTTGGGTCTGGTGGGCGCTGGCGGTATCGGCGTTGCCCTCGATGCCGCGTTGAATAACCTGTATTGGGATCAGGTAGGCCTTATTTTGGCCGTGATTTTTTCGGTGGTGATTGCCACCGAGATTGTGACGTCGTGGCTGCGGAGTCGGATCATCTAAGGTACAAAGCGCGATACACCTGTTTGCCGCATAATTTGCATTATGTAAACCGGGCGTCATTCAAGCTGCAGTCGCGCGATACCACCACACGCCGCACGAGTCGGCCTCACGGATGGCCTCTCCGCAAGCCAGCAGCCGGTTGAGGTGGGCGATGCTTTCACCAGTCGCCATATTCAGCACAAATCCACTATTTCCGATGGCGCGTCCAAAGAGCGCTGCGAATACATCGATGGCTCGCCTGGGTTGCGCAAGACTGCGCTTGAGACGGGCAAGCGCGGTTTCGTGGCCGGCGCGCAGTTGCTCAAGCCGGGCGTGCAATCCTCGAAATGGCTCGTTATGTGCCGGTAGCACCAGAACATTGTCTGGAACCTCTCGAGCGAGCTTCTCAAGCGAGGCCATCCAGTCGCCCAAGGGGTCGGCCTCGGGCTCGGTCGGAAAGACCGACACGTTCGATGAGATTCGCGGCAGGACCTGATCGCCCGATATTAGAACGCCCAGGCTTTCACAGTAGAGACAGGCATGCTCGGGAGAGTGACCGGTTCCGACCACGACGCGCCACTCATGCTCGCCCACGATGAAACGTTCGCGGTCGTGTAGGCGACGAAAACTCTCTGGCAGCGCGTGCACATGCATGCCGAAGCTGCCGAATCGGGTTTGATAGTCTTCCAGGGCCTCGTCGTCCCAGCCGGCGGATCGATAGAATCGGATCGCCTCGTCGGGGGCCTCGCGCCCGGTGTCGGCGACCAGTACCCGGCCGGTCAGATATTCGCCGCGGGTCATCCAGAGGGAACATCCGAAGCGCCGGGTCAGCCATCCGGCGAGCCCGATGTGATCGGGATGCATGTGGGTGGCAATCACCCGGCCGACTGCCCTGCCCGTCATGCTTCGCGTGAAAAGCGTGCGCCAGGCGCTGATGGCTTCGGGGGTTTGCGCGCCGGTGTCAACAACCGTCCAGGTTTGCTTGTCTTCAAGAAGCCATAGATTGATGTGATTGAGCGTGTAGGGTAGCGGCATGCGGATCCATCGTACCCCCGGCGCGACTACGGCCGAGTCGCCGGCATCAGGAATTTTTTCAAATGGATAGTGAAGCGTCGTCAAGGTAATTCTCAGGTTGATGAGTTGCGGACATCAGCGGTGGCGCTGATGGAAATGATCTGCTTTGATACAGTCATCCATGATGACAGAAGCGCAAGGAGTGACCGAGTTGAAGTCTCCCGAATACCGATTCGCCCCGCCTTATGAGTTGCCCCGCTGGCCATTCGTTGCCCCGCCAGAGCTTGGTGGCGATGCTGCGAAGGTGCGGCATCCGATTGTGATTGTTGGCGGTGGGCTCTCCGGCTTGACTCTCGCCTGCGATCTGGCCAGTCGGGGGCGGCGCTGTGTGCTGCTTGACGAGGACGACACCATTGGCGTGCGGGGCGCCTCATCGCGCGGCATTGCCTACGCTCAAAAGAGTCTGGAGGTGTTTGCACGGCTGGGTATCTACGAACGGATTCGTGAGAAGGGAATCACCTGGTCGGTCGGTGTCACCAAAAGCGGCGACGACACGGTGTACTCGTTCAATATGCAATTGAGCAGCCAGTCTGAGCAGCCACCGTTCATCAATTTGCAACAGTTTTACCTCGAGTGGTATCTGGTCGACCGTATACACGAACTTGGCTTTGCCGATCTGCGCTGGAAGAACCGCGTTGCTGCGGTTCGCCCGTCCGACGACCATGTCAGCGTCGATGTTGAGACGCCTCAGGGCAACTACACACTGCAGGCCGAGTGGCTGATTGACGCCACCGGTGCGAACAGTCCTATTCGCGAATCACTGGGACTTCAGTCGCATCCGTCCAAGAGCGCGGATCGCTGGTGCATTACCGACGTACGGTTTCGAAAGCCCCTGCCCATTGAGCGCTGGACTTGGGTTGACGCGCCCTTTAATGACGGCAGGGCGGTCTGGCAGCACCTGATGGCCGATGACGTCTGGCGCCTTGATTATCAGATGGCACCCGACGCAGATCCCGAGTATGTCAGCCGACCGGAGGTGGCCGGCGATCGCATTCGTCGTCAACTGGGCGACGAGGTCGAATTCGAATTTGTCTGGATCGGTCCGTACATGTATCGGCACCATCTGCTGGACCGCTTCAGGCAAGGGCGCGTGCTCTTTCTTGGAGACTCGGCCCATGTGGTGAGCCCCTTTGGCGCGCGGGGTGGCAACACAGGTATTCAGGACGCGGCCAACCTGGCCTGGAAGCTCGATCTGGTTCTTAGCGAGAAAGCCTCCCCCTCGTTGATTGAAACTTATCACGACGAGAGGCGCGCCGCAGCGGCTGAGAACCTGACGGTGACCAGCCGCACCGCCCGATTTCTGGCGCCCAGGTCGCCAGCCGAGGAGGTCCTTCGGCGAGCCGCGATTGCGTTGGCCAAGCGGTTCGAGTTCGCACGGCCGCTGGTCAACACGGGACGGATGTCGGTTGCGAATGCTTATCCGCCCTCGCCCATGCTACCGGAGGGCGCGCGGTCGATTCAGAATGTTCCGCTCAGAACGCAGGCTGGGTTGGCCACCACCCTGTCGGTGCTGCTACGGGGCCCGACGCGCTTTCTGCTGGTACTGTTCGAGGGAGGCGACGAGGCGGCCGAGCACGAGGCGCGCTGGGTGCTTGAAGCGCAGGCTGCGGAGCGTTCGCTGCCCATCCGTGCGCTGATATGCAGGCAGCAGTCGGCGTCGGCTACAACGCCAGAACAGATCATCGACACGCAAGGCTTGCTCAGATCGCAGGCGCAGGCGCAACCAGGAGATTGCATTGTGCTGCGGCCAGATGCGTATCTGGCTCTGCGCCTGAAGCCAGCTGATTTCGCAGACTTGCGTGCTCGCTTATCCGCCCTGCTGTGCAATTAAGGCCCCTACCCTCGGACCGATGCGCATGAAAACCCAGCCTAATATTTCAGATCCGGATGCCTTCTATCACGCCCTGGTGCTCGCGCACGAAGGGCTTAGCGAGCAACAAAGTGCCGAGCTGAACGCTCGGCTGGTATTTTTGCTGGCCAATCAGGTTGGCGATCAGACGGTGCTGATGAGCTGTCTGCAGGCCGCCGGGGAAAGCACCTGAGGGCGTACCACGTGTGTGCTAACCGCGGCACTCGTTGGCGAGTTGTTGGCCTTTGCGCGTGTCGAGCAGCATGGATTTACCAACGATGGTGATCCAGGTAAGGCCTGAGGCAGTATCTTCGAACCGCAGCGCGCCGCTGGGCGTATCGACCGCTTTCAGCGTGTGCTCTCGCTGATTCCAGAACAGCACAGCTGTCTTGCCATCATCGGCGACGCGCCGCACCGCGACATAGCGATTCGAGTCACAGCGATAGAGGCCTGGTCCCATACGCAGGCTGGATGCATCGGGTGTGGCGTGTGCGCCCGATGTGGACGCGGTCCCGCCTCCCAGGAGCGAGCCAGAGACGGGAGCCGGTTGCGGCGCCTGCACCGGGGCGACCGGATTACGCGACGAAGCCGTCTGGGCCTGTGCGTTGGCCACACTGACAGCGGCCACACTGATGGCGGCCACACCGGCAAGCGTCGGTGAGACTAGCATCGAAAAAACGCTGCGCTTGATACGCGCTTCAATAAGCCATTTCATGAGTGAACCTTGCAGGATGGACACATGATTTTATCCCGACCCACCCATCAGGGTTGACGGGGTTGGGGATTTGTCGGGGTGGCACCCGGCGTCACCACCTCCGGAACCGATCGACCTGAGGCGTTCCGGGCCGGTCGGGGCTCGGGATTGATGGCGGGCCGTTCAGGCAGGGTGCCGCCGGTAGCGGTTACCGCCGGTGTGGAGGGAGCCGATGAGCCCTGCGACTGCGCAGGACGGTTGCTTGTGGACTTGTCAGGCTCTGGCGTCAGCGTCGTACCGGAGGACACCCTGGGCTTGAGCACAGTACCGTAGCGCGCAAGGTAGGCTGCGGCACGTTCGCGCACCCAGGTGGCTTCCTGCGCATATCCGGCGCGTTCAAGGTAAGTGGCCGCGTCGATTCCAGCCTGATTGGCCTGCGATGGATCGGCTCCCTCCTCGATCAGCAGGCGGACCACCGACGGGTGCCGCATGCGCGCGGCCATCATCAAGGGTGTGGTCTGGTTGGGCGACTGTGCATCGATAAAGGCATGCTCTTCAATCAGAAGCTTGACCATGCCCAGATGGCCTCCGGTGGTGGCATAGTGCAAGGGGGTCCAGCCGGGTCGGTTGACCTGGGCGCCTCGTTGGATCAGCTGTCGTGCCAGCGCTTCGTCGCCATGCATCGCGACCAGCAT
>JBIKMC010000291.1:0-4577 GCA_044359405.1 Burkholderiaceae bacterium | reverse complement strand
ACCACGCCTGGACCATGTATCCCGATCTGCTGCATGGGGCCTATGAAAGCGTTCTGGGTCATGCCGATGAGGCACTCAAGCAGCGTTACCTTTCGCGCATTGCCAGCGGTGAATCGCTTGCCGCCATGGCCCTGACCGAGCCCCAGGCCGGAAGCGACCTGGGTCTTATCCGTACGCGCGCAGAGCCCCAGCCAGATGGTTCGCTTGCGGTGAGCGGCAACAAGATCTTTATTTCGGGTGGCGATCACGATCTCACTGACAATATCGTGCATCTGGTCCTGTGCAGGCTTCCTGGCTCGGCGCCGGGTACGCGCGGTTTGTCGCTGGTGTTGGTGCCCACCGTACTGCCTGACGGAGCGCGCAATTCGGTCTTCTGCGATGGTGTTGAGCACAAGATGGGCATCCACGGCAGCGCCACCTGTGCGATCCGCTATGAGAGTGCCTGCGGCTGGCTGGTTGGCGAAGCCGGGCGGGGACTTAACGCCATGTTTCTGATGATGAACTCTGCCCGCCTGCATGTCGGACTTCAGGGGCTCGGTCATCAGGAAATGGCCAGTCAGAACGCCTTGCGATACGCACGCGATCGATTGCAGGGCAGCGCCTCGCGCGCTATGCCAGCGACCAGTACTGCCATCGTCGATCATCCAGCCATGCGGCATATTCTGCTCAGGCTGCAGGCCATGACGCAGGCGCAACGGGTGATTGCCTATCGGGCGGCGCTCGCCATCGATGAGTCTCATCATCATCCGGATGCAGTTCACCGCTCGGCGGCTGCGGCGCTTGCCGGCCTGCTGACTCCGGTCGTCAAGGCTTTTCTCACCCACCAGGGCTTTCAGGCAGCCAGCGCTGCGCTACAGGTCTTTGGCGGCTACGGATACGTGCGCGAATACGGAATTGAGCAGACGCTTCGAGACAGTCGCATCGCGATGATCTACGAAGGGACCAACGAAATTCAGGCGATTGATCTGCTCCAGCGCAAGATTCTGGGCGATGGAGCCGTGGCGCTATCGGCCTGGCATGTTCAGGCGAGTGACGATGCCAGGGCCTGCGAGGCGGCTGGGCTGGCTGATTTTGCCGCTGCCCTGCGACATGCCATCGCCGATACGCGAAATGCTCTTGAGGCCATCATGGCGGCGCAGCCCGATGATCCTACATGTGTGCCTCGTGTTGCCGATGATTTTCTGTTTGGCTTTTCGCACGCCATGATGGCGTGGGCATTCGCGGTCAGTGCCCTGGCTGCCACCAGGCAGCCAGATGGTGAGTTCGTGCGCGGCAAACTCGACAAGATGCGCTATGGACTCAACTGGGTATTACCGCAGGCCTCTGTGCACTGGGAGCGCGTGGTCGATGGTGTGCAAGGGCTGACCCTGCCCGCGGCGTAGTCAGCGGTCATTCCGTCTCCAATCTGCGCTCGCACTGACCGTATGCCCCTCATCATTTTTTCGCATGCCAACAGCTTTTCGGCTTCGACTTATGGGGTCCTCTTTGAGGAGCTTGGCGCGCGTGGCTTTACGGTGGCCGCTATCGATCGTTTCGGACACGATCCACGCTATCCCGTCACCAGCAACTGGCCCCACCTGGTCCGCCAGCTGGCTGACTTCACGCAGGATCAGATGAGCCGGCATGCCGGCGAGACATGGTTGGTTGGGCACTCCCTGGGCGGATTCCTCAGTGTGATGTGCGCGGCCCGTCACCCGCACTTAGGCGGGCGCGGCGTCAATGGCATTGTGCTGCTCGATTCGCCGCTGCTGGGGGGATGGCGTGCGCGCACCCTGGGGCTGGTCAAGCTCACCCAGCTGGTGGGCTCGGTATCGCCGGGCCGTATCAGTCGTAAGCGCCGCTATCGGTGGCCTGACCTCGAATCAGTGCGTCAGCACTTTCAGGCCAAGCGGGCGTTCTCTCATTGGGATCCGCGCGTGCTTGACGACTACGCACGCCATGGAACTCACGATGATGTCGATCGTCAGGGCAGACCTTGCCGAACGCTGAGCTTTGACCGTGACGTAGAGACCAGCATTTACGATACGCTGCCGCACAATCTCGACCGTCTTCTGGGAGCGCACCCGCTAGCCTGTCCGGTCGGATTCATCGGTGGCACTCGCTCGCGCGAGATGCGACAGGTCGGTCTGAGCATGACGCGCCGGGTCGTGGGTACGCAAGATCACGAACGCATGCGGTTTCTTGATGGCACACATCTGTTCCCCATGGAGAGGCCCGCTGAGACCGCCCAGGCTATCGCAGCACTGATCGATAGCCTGGCCGGTGATAAGGGTTCAGCCCAACGCTAGGCGGGCAATGCTTGTGTAGAGCGGTATGCCGACCAGGATGTTGAAGGGGAAGGTGATGCCCAGGCTCAGACCAAAGTAGATCGCCGGATTCGCCTCGGGAATCGCATAGCGCAACACAGCCGGTACCACGATGTACGAAGCACTTGCCGACAGTACCATCAGCAGGGCGGTATCGGGCGCTGACATCGACAGGGACCAGCCGAGGGTCAGCGCAAGCAGGGCGTGGACCGGAGGTGCCAGCAGAGCGTAGGCGATGAGGGACGGGGTGGCCTTGCGAGCGTCGCTGAAGTTGCGTGCCACCATCAGGCCCATATCCAGCAGAAAAAACGACAACATGCCCTTGAAGAGATCCCCTGAAAAGGGTTGCATGGAGGCCCGGCCTGCATCGCCCGTCACGAAGCCCACCACCATGGCGCCAAGCAGCAGTAGGTGCGCGCCGTTGGTGAGAGACTCATGAATAATGTGCAAGACGGACACACCCGCCTGCGGGGTTGTGTTTGAATCGGGATCAGCCAGACTGGGCGATGACTGCCTGTGCGCAGAAAGCACGGAGTGTTGCCTGAGCGTGTTGGCCAGCAGCACGGCCACGATGATGGCCGGTGATTCCATCAGCACCATGGCAACTGCCATATGTCCGCCCACCTCGGTGCCTGCGTTTTCAAGATATTGCATGGCGGTCAGGAAGGTGACTGCGCTGACCGAACCGTAGGAGGCGGCCACTGCGGCGGCATCAAAGCGGTTGACGCGATGTCGCAGCAATGCGTAGCCCAGAAGGGGCACCAGCAAAGCCATCAGCACGGCGGCAAACAGGCTGACGCCCACGGCCAGATTGACCCCGGACTGTGCGAGCGCAAAGCCGCCTTTGAGGCCTAAGGCCACCAGCAGATAGAGGGACAGAAACTTCGCCACCGCCTCGGGAATTTGCAGGTTGGAACGAACGGCACCTGCAAAGACACCAAATACGAAGAACAGAATGGCCGGGTCGAGAAGGTTTTGCATGAGAGAGGCCGTTGTGCAGCTTATGGAACGATCGTAAGAAACAGATAGGCCAGGAATATCACGAGGTGAACAACCCCCTGCAAAACCGCAGTTTTGCCGGTGGCAAGCGTCGTGATGCTGGCCAGAAGCGTCAGCAGCAGAAGGGTGGTTTGTACTGGACTGATACCCAGCGTCAGAGGCAATTCAAAGGCAATCGACAGAAGCGCCACGGTTGGAATGGTCAGCCCGATGCTGGCCAGCGCGGAGCCCAGGGCGAGATTAAAGCTGGTCTGCAGTCGATCTGCCAAGGCGGCCCGAATGGCGGCGATACTCTCGGGGGCCAGCACCAGGGCTGCAATAATGACGCCCACCAAAGCCTTGGGCGCGCCACTGGCAAGCACCGACTGTTCAACCAGGGGGCTGAGCCTCTTGGCCAGGACGACGACCACGATCAGGGCGACGACGAGCAAAGTGCCGCTGAACAGAGCCTTCGCCCGCGAGGGTGGCGCAACGTGTTGATTCTGATCTTCCCGGCCAGCGGCCTCTACGGGCAGAAAATAGTCCCGGTGACGCACGGTTTGCACGAAGACAAAGGTGCCGTACAAAGCCAGGGAACACAGGCCGGCAAACGCGAGTTGACTGTTGGTGTAGGTGGGACCGGGGGAGCTAGTGGTCATCGCCGGCAGCACCAGAGTGAGCGTGGCCAGAGCCGTCAGAACGGTCAGTGCAGCGTTCGCGCCTTCGATACGAAAGGCGAGCTCGTGATAGCGTACCCCGCCGACCAGGATGGCCAGGCCAACCACGCCATTGACCACAATCATGATCGCGGCGAAGACAGCGTCTCGAGCCACGGTTTCAGCGCCCGGATAGTCGGACAGCATCATGGTGGCGATCAGAGCTACCTCAATGACGGTCACGCTGATGGCCAGAATCAGGGTTCCGAAGGGCTCGCCCACACGCAGGGCGACCACTTCGGCGTGGTGCACGGCCATGCCGATGGCAGCCACCAATGCGACGAACATGGCGATGATGGTGAGAGGATGATCCATGGCTTGGATCATGAAGCGGGCCTCAAGAGCCGTCCAGCGAGACCCTGGACCTTGTGTGTGCTCCGATCGGGGGGCCGAAAAGCTGATCGGCGCCTCAGGCGGCCAGACTCCGATTGGCCAGTTGCGCCATGTGCACCTCGTGCAGCGTGATCTTGCGCACCTCGGTTTGGCTGGCCATGATGTGCGCGCTCAACATCATCACTGCCTGCTCGGCACGTCGCGCCTTGATGGCACGCAGAATCTTGGCATGCTCCTCATAGGT
>JBIKMC010000199.1:0-6503 GCA_044359405.1 Burkholderiaceae bacterium | reverse complement strand
GAGGGCGATGCGCGGTTTTTTGGTGAAGTCGAGTCGCCGGATGATTCGGATTCGGTCGGTGACCTCGCGATGAACGCGCGCCATCTCCGAGTTTCCCGCCGCGCTAACCAGCGTGCAGTGAAAAGTCTCATCCCAATGGGCGACTTCAACGGCGTCATTGCTGCGCCGGGCCTCGGGAACCAACCAGGTGGCCGCCAACGAATCAAGCTGCGCGCGATCCACGCGCGCACGGTCGTCACAGAGACGGCGTACAGCGGTCGTTTCAAGAAGCAGGCGCAGATCGTACAGCTGGTCAAATTTATCGAAATCGAAAGGCAGGACCCGCCAACCGTTGCGAAATAAAACCTCAACGTGTCCCTCAGTCTGCAGCCGCAGCAGAGCCTGGCGCACGGGCGTTCTGGAAACCTGCAATCGCGCGCAGATCTCATTTTCGGTGAATCGATCGCCGGGGACGAGAACGAAGTCCGCCAGGTCCTGCTTGAGGCGACGGTACGCCTCATCAGCGAGACTGATACGCACGGGTGTGGACATGGGCGCTTTCAGCGACGAACCTCTCGTTGGAAAACCTCTAGACTGCGCTTTTTTGTGGCCACAAAGGTGGGTTCGGTCAGCGTGGTCACCGTTCGCGGACGAGGGTCATCATAAGTGAGAATCTCCGCGATTGAGGTTGGACGCTTGGTAAGCAGCAGCACTTGATCGGCCAGATAAACTGCCTCCTCCAGATCGTGAGATACCAGCATCATCGTGGTGCCCGTCTGAATGAACACTTCCTGGAGTTTTTCCCGAATAAAAAGCGTCATTTCGAAGTCAAGGGCGGAAAACGGTTCATCTAAAAACAGCACTTCGGGTTTGGGGGCCAGAGCTCTCATGATAGAGGCGGTCTGCTGCTGACCACCCGACAGCTCATAGGGATAGCGATTGAGGTCGAACTTCACATCGAAGGACGCAACCAGTTCCTCCATGCGACGATCGACCTCGGCTTTGCTGCGGCCTTCAAGCTTGAGTGGATAGGCGATATTGTCGATGGTGCGCATCCACGGAAAAAGCGCTTCTCGATAATTCTGAAATACGTAGCCGATCTTGGTGTCTTTGAGCGATTTTCCGTCAAAGAGAATCTCGCCCGAGTCTATCGGTACAAGGCCCGAGATCATGTTGATCAGGGTGCTCTTTCCACAGCCATTAGGTCCGAATATGGACACAATCTTGTGCTTCGGTATGTCGAGATCAAAATTCTCATACAGTGGCCAGCCGGCAAAATATTTCGTCAATCCCCGGATGGTGATATGAGTGCCAGCCGGACCCGGCTTGAAGGCGGGCCTGGGGGTGTCGGCGTAAATGGGGCCATTGATCACTTCACTCATCGTCCGCTCCAATGCACCACGCGCTTTTCAAGCGCCAGAAAAAGCACGTTCAGCGCATAGCCCAGGATTCCGGCCGCCATGATGGCCGCGTACATCACCCGCACGTTCATGACCTGCTGGGCGTCGATGATCTTGTGGCCCAGTCCGTTTTCAGATCCGATGAACATCTCGGCCACGACCACAATCACCAGGGCCATAGACACAGCTGAGCGCAGGCCTACGAATGACGGCTGCAGGCTCTCCCAGAACAATACGTCCTTGAAGATCTGCCAGCGCGAGGCACCCATGACTTTGGCCGCGGCCACGCGCTGCTTTCGTGCATTGATCACGCCATAGGCGCAGTTGAAGATCACGATCAGGAAGGCACCGAAGGCGGCAATGGCAACTTTATTGACATTGCTGATACCAAAGATCAGCAGAAACAAGGGGATGAGCGCTGAGGCGGGTGTGGACCGAAAAAAATCGATGACGAACTCGACGCTGCGATACGCTCGCTCATTGCTGCCCAGTGCGATACCCAGAGGCATTCCGATTGCCGTGGCAATCGCAAAGGCCACTAAAGTGCGCTCAAGAGTCACCAAAAAGTGCGGCAAAAGCACGGGCCCTGCCATACCGTTGATCAGCGTGAGCAGCGTATCGATGGGCGGCGGTAGCAGAATCGGCTTGATCCAGCCGACTCGAACGACCAGGTCCCAGATCACGATCAGCAGGACTGGCCCTATCAATGGGAGGGCCCGGCTCCAGTCAATCCGCTTGCGCGGGTTGGCCGCTACGGGCGATCCGCGGTGCTGCCATTGAGGCGCGACCGTCGCAGCGCCCGAGTTGTCATCGGTACGCATGAGTTCAGCCCTTGTAAAGCATGGCGCCGACGTCGACCTTGCGGCTGAAGATGCCGCGTTCAGTGAACAAGTCGAAAAATTTCTGGAAGTAGGCGACATCAGATGGGGTGAAGTCGGCCGACATCAGGTAGTCGGCCATCGGCACCTCATTGGTGAGCGGCCCTTCGATTGCCGTGTACCCCTTCAGAAAGGGCCGTGCCTCGGCTGGATTGTTTTTGACCAGGTCAACACCGCGACGGTATGCCGCGATGTAGCGCTTGGTGACCTCCGGATGTTTTTTGATGAATTCACTGGTCAGGCTTGCTGATCCTCCGTGCCAGGGCGCCATCGGGTCACCCAACACATACTTGGCGATGACGCCGACTTCAAGGTTTCGCGTCGTGCCATTGAGTCGTCCTACCGTCCCAGTCGGTTCCAGCGTGTAGCAGGCTTCAACCTGATTGGCGGCGATAGCTGCGACGTGCTGACCAATCGGCAGCTCGACGACGCTGGCGTTGCGTGCGCCCGCTCGCTCAAGCACGGTCCGGGCTAAAACCACATTCTGGACACCGGGGCCGCAGGCCACCTTCTTGCCCGACAGCTCGCTGATCGCTTTGATGGGGCTGTCTTTGGCGACGATGAACTGATCAAGCACGTATTTCTGATTGGTGGGGTTGGTGCAGAAAATCTGAAGCAGCCCGGGTTGCGCGATTTCGGCAATACCCAAGGCGGCAGACCCGGTTCCGTTTGAACTGCCTTCAGCACGGCCGGCGATCATGGCTTCGGCCACCTGCTGGGGGCTGGCCAGTTTGAGGGGCTCGACGTCAAGGCCCGCTTCTTTGAAGTAGCCCTTCTCGATCGCTGCAAAGAAGGGAATGGCGGAAGCCACAGGCCAGAAGCCAACGCGAATCTTCGGATTTGCCTGGGCGAGAGCGACCGCGGGTGCGCCTGTGATGACGGTTGTCGCTCCGGCAATCTTGATGAAGTTACGGCGGGATTTGGGCTGAGTCATGAGAATCTCCTGGGAGTTGGAGGACGTTAAAGACTTAGGGTCTGGGCAAGCTGGCGGATGTCAGGACGGGCCTCGGGTCTGCAGGTAAGCCCGCCACCCTTTGAGATGCGTGATGTCGTGCGCGTCTTGAATGGCTTCGTTTTCACACAGAAAGCACTGCACTTGAGAGCCATCTGAAAGGCGTACCGTGCCGATACCCAGGGGCGGGGCAATCAGTGCCACGAACGATCCATAGTGGGCGACCGGCATTTGCCAGATTTCCAGCGCAATACTTGCGCCCGTTCCGGCGGGTACGCGCACGAGGCCAGGCTTGGGTGGCGAGGTTCCGGCGAGCGCATAAAGACGGTAGTCGGGAGCGGTTTCGGCTGCTCGCAGCAGGCGCGCGCCCCGCTCGATCAACTGACCATTCAAGGGCATGCCGCTCAGATGAGCTCCCACCACGGCGACAAGCACGGTAGGCTCATGATGCGTGGGCGGGATGGCGACCAGGGCTTCAGCGGGGGATAGGGACTCTTCGCCGCAACCAAGCGTAAGCCCGGTGACCTGGTGATAGCGCTGGCCCAACTCCGCCAGCGCCCAATCGGATGCGCAGGGACCTATCAGTGTGATTCCGAAGGGCAGGCCATCCCGTCTGAGGCTGCTCGGAACCGATAATGCGGCGTAGTCAAGCAGGTTGACGAAGTTGGTGTAAAACCCCAGGTTTCGATTGAGCGCGACAGGGTCAGCCAGCATCTGCGACACCGTGTAGTGGGTCGGCGCGGTGGGAACCACCATGAGGTCTATGCTGTCCCAAAGCGGTGCTACCTCTTGCGCGATCAGTTTCAAACTGAGTTGTGCTTCGAACACGTCGGCTGCGGTGTACTGCTGTCCGCGCGCGATGATGCTTCTGACCGGCTCGAGCACCTGATCTGGCTGGGCATCAAAGAAAGATCTAATGGCCGAATAGCGCTCGGCCACAAGCGCGCTTTCATAGAGAAGGGCGGCCGCACGCGCGAACGGGGCATAGTCAAACGGTACGACTGTTCCACCGAGTGAGACCAGGCGCTGCACGGCCAGTTCAAATTCAGCGCGGGAAAGCTCATCATCAAAAAATTCGAGGCGGTCTGGTATGCCGAAGCGGAAGGACTTCCCAAATGGCATCGGACGCATCGTCAGGCGACGGGAGTAGGCGTCCCGAGGGTCGTGAGCCATGGCCGCGGCGAGTACCCGTAGTGCAGTGGGCACTGTACGGGCGAAGATCGATACAGCGTCAACGCTTTGCGCAGCTGGCAGCACGCCGCGTGTACTGATGAGTCCACGCGAAGGCTTAAGCCCGACGATGTTGTTCAGACCCGCAGGAACCCGCCCCGAACCCGCGGTATCGGTTCCAAGAGCGAAATCGACCTGTCCCGTGGCAACGACAAAGGCAGAGCCGGAACTTGAGCCGCCGCTGACATAGCGAGGGTTTAAGGCGTTCGGGACCACGCCATACGGTGTTCGAGTACCGTTCAATCCACAGGCGAACTGGTCCAGGTTTGTCTTCCCGAGCAGTTGTGCACCAGCTTGGAGCAAACGGCTTACCACTGGTGCGGTGTGACCGGGTGAGTAGGCGAAACCCGGGCAGCCTGCCGTGGTTGGAATGCCCTCGACGTCAATGTTGTCCTTGACGGCGAAGCTTAGATTGGACAACGGCCCCTGGGCGGCGGTACCGACAGGGCTTGAGGCGCGGTGAATCCAGGCGGCGGATGGCTGGCCCGAGATCGGGTGGCCGGAGTTTGCGAGCGTTACGGTATGCACCACTTTGAGTCATCCCATCTTGTATACAAGACGGGATTGCAAGTGGTGTGCCAGGGCCTTGGGCCCTTAAGACTCGCGGTCGGCTAATCTGAGAATTCGCGTCGAATAGCCTGCCCATGCTCGTCCAGCGCCGGCGCCGGTGCAAAGCTTTGCGCCTCCCAATCGGTGATCCAGGGCGAAGCGGGTACAGAAATTTCTGCTGGGCCTACGGGCATGGGGTGAGTTCGCAGCTGCGGATGCGCGATCAGATCGCGAACGCCGTTGACGTTGCCGTAAGCGGTCTGCGCAGCATCCAGACGCCGAACAATGTCGGCGCTGGGCAATGAAGCGAATAAAGAGGCTACTTTGCCGTCCAGCCAGGGACGGTTGGCAACTCGAGCGCTGTTGTTGACGGCTCTGGGATCGCTCGGGAGGTCGGGTTCACCCAACACTTCGCGACAGAAGTCGACCCACTCGCGTTCATTCTGGATCGAAATAACAATGTCGCGCCCATCGGCGCAGGTGAAAGCGCCGTAGGGCGCTATGCTGGGGTGTCTGAGTCCTACGCGTTGCGGCTCCTGGCCACCGTAGCGTGTCTGCAGGTAGGGGACGCTCATCAGCTCTGCGGCCGAGCCGAAGAGGGACACGGTGACGCCCGAGCCGCGCCCGGTTCGTGCCCGTTGCAGCAATGCCTGCTGGATGCCGATGAGTGCGTTCAACCCGGCGTTGATATCGCAGACCGAGACACCGATTCGTCCAAGTGACTCAACGCCGTCGCCGGGTGCGCCGCTTACGGCTACCAGCCCGCTCTCAGCCTGAACCAGCAGATCATATGCCTTCATGGTGTGCAGAGGGCCCGATTCGCCGTATCCGCTGATGTCACAGGTAATCAGCCGTGGATGCTGTTGCCTCAGGATGTCCGAGGCCAGGCCCATGCGAGCGGTGGCACCCGGAGCCAGGTTCTGAATGAAGACATCCGCCCGGGCGATCATACGTCTGAGCAGATTCAGGTCGGCTTGTGCCTTCAGATCGAGCGCAATCGACTCTTTGCCGCGATTGGTCCAGACGAAGTACGATGACGCGCCGTGGGCGGCCCGGTCATAGCCGCGAGCAAAATCACCCTCGGGCCGCTCAATCTTGATTACCCGGGCGCCGGCGTCGGCCAGCCGGCTGCTGCAGTAGGGTGCGGCAACGGCCTGTTCCAGCGTAACAACTAACAATCCATCCAAAGGTCGGGTCGTGTCAGTGTGGCTCATGCGGGGCTCCGCGCTTCGAGAAGGGTAAAGATTGACCGAACCTAAACATAATAGGCTGCTGAGTCGCCTGACCAATGTACGTCGTGGAGAACTTGGCCCGCTACTGCTCGCAGCGGGGTTCTTTTTCTGCGTCCTGACGGCCCTGATGGTGTTGCGGCCAGCACGAGAGGCACTGGGCATGCAGCGGGGCATAGAGGCGATCCGCTGGCTATTTTTCGGTACGGTCTTGGTTACGCTGGCCATCAATCCGCTGTTTGCTTGGTTGGTCAGTCGTCTGCGTCGCATGGTCTTCGTCTCGATC
>JBIKMC010000383.1:0-3164 GCA_044359405.1 Burkholderiaceae bacterium | reverse complement strand
GGGTGGCCAGCAACAGCGCCTCTGCATTGCGCGCACGGTTGCGGTGAAACCCAAGGTGATTCTGCTCGATGAGCCCACCTCAGCACTGGACCCCATATCGACCGCCAAGGTCGAAACCCTGGTGCACGAGTTGAAATCTGAATACACGGTGGCCATCGTCACCCACAACATGCAGCAGGCCGCCCGCGTGTCGGACTTCACCGTCTACATGTACCTGGGTGAGCTGATCGAATACGGCAGGACCGACGAAATCTTCCTCAAGCCCAAAAGCAAGCAGACCGAAGACTACATCACCGGACGATTCGGCTGATACCTCGTTTCGACCAAACCCAACCTGGCGCAACCACCATGGCACCCGCTCACACCGACAAGCTCTTCGACGAACAACTCGACCGCTTGACCTCGAGCATCGGAGCCATGGGCGAATTCGCGATCTCGCAGGTAGACGACGCGGTGCGGGCCCTGATGGCACGTGATGTCCCGCTGGCCAATCGCATCGTTGAGCAGGACCATATGATTGATTCGTTGCGACGAGACCTGTCTGCCAGTGCGGCCCTGGTTATTGCCAAGAGGCAACCTCTGGCCAGCGATCTTGATGAAGTGCTGGCCGATCTTCGGATCGTCGAAGATCTTGAACGGGTGGGCGATCTGGCCAAGAACATCGCACGCCGGGCGAATTCTCTGTCTGAGTCCGGATTCCCTGAAGAGCTGACCGTGTCAGTCAGTGATCTCAGCCGGCAATGCAACGCGCAATTGCGCAACGCTGTGGGTGCATTTTTGCACCGTGATGCAGGACGGGCACGTGACGTAAAATTGCTTGATGATCCGATCGACCAGAAGCACCATGCCATTGTCGATCGCGTGATTGAGTTAATGAAAACTGAACGGCGCGAAATCGGCGATTATGTTCATCTGCTGTTCTGCGTTAAAAATGTCGAGCGCATCGCCGACCACGCGGTCAACATTGCCGAAGCTGCGCATCTCAAGTCCACAGGGCGGCCGATAGGCCCGGTTACTTCGCTCAGTGCCTGAATGCTCTGCCTGATCAATCGAGGTGCAGGTCACCTCGGCGCCTGACAGCGGTCAGATCGACCATCAGGAAGCCAAAAACACCCTGAGTCGCTCGCCGACGTCGTCCTGCGGCGAGCCCAGACTCTGCACCGTCGAGACATGATTGTGGCCGGCAAACCAGTGTAGTCGGGCGCTCGCACCACGGGCCTGACTGAGCGCTGCCGCCATCAGATAGGTCTGTCGAGCCATAGCCCCAGGATCGAATTCAGCGATGGTCAAAAATACGCGGGGGCCGCCTGCCGCCACGTGTGAGGCCGGCGAGCGTTCGGCGTAAGTCTTTACATCTTCGCCGAAATAGCTACGTATCGGCGGGGGAAGCGGATCCTGCGCTGAATAAAAGCCCGCCATGAGTACGATGGCTGATACGTCGGGGCCTCGTTCGGAAGCCAGCTGCGGATCAAACAGCCACGTAGCCGCATGCGAGGCGCCCGCTGACTGTCCAATCAATCGAATTGAGTGCGGGTGCGCGCCATGCTCTCCCGCATGCGCGCTTGCCCATTGCAGTACCCTGCCCACATCCTGTGCACCGGCAGGCCACGGGTCGGCCGGCGCCAGGCGATAGTTGGGCACTAGCGTGACATAGCCGTGACGCGCAAAGTACTCGCCGACATTGCGGTGAAACGTGGCATCTTCGTCCTTACTCCCGGCTACAAAGCCCCCACCATGGATGAACACCAGCAGGGGCTGGGTATCAGTTCCGCAGCGATAAAGATCGAGGCGATGACGATCGTGAGGCCCGTAGACAACATCACGATCGACGCGAATCGAAGCATCCGTGGCTGCGATATGTGGACGATAAATGTCGCGAGTCTGGCGCAGCACCTCGGGGTTGAAGTGCGGGCCGATCTCTTTGATAGCCCCAAAAATCTTTTCAATCAACACATCAGTTGATGCCGCTCAATCCGCCTTGATACCAGCCGCTCGGATGAGGCGACCGTAGCGTTCGAAATCGCGGCGAACCATCTCATTGAAAGCGGCCGGAGTCATAGGAATCGTGCTCAGTCCGCCATCATTGACGCGCTTGACAATCTCGGGTTCAGCCAACACGGCATTCAACTCTCGGTTGAGTCGATCAACAATGGCCTGAGGCGTACCGCTGGGCACAAATAGACCTTGCCAGGTTTCCATCTCAAAACCTTGAATAGCCTCTTTGGCGAGCTGCGCATCTGGAAAAGGCGCTTGTCCCTTGGCCGCATTGGTCGTGGCCAGCACCTTCAGGCGGCCGGCACGCACATGGGGCGCGGAGCTGTTGGGCACATCAAACATCATGTCGACATGACCACCCAGCAGATCGTTCAATGCAGGCGCGCTGCCCTTGTAGGCCACCACCACGATGTCGGCCTTGCCATCAAGTCGAATCGTTTCGCAGGCCAGTTGCAGAACGGTGGACGCGCCCCAGGCACAGCGTGCCACCCCGGGCTTCTGCTTGGCGAAGGCCAAGACCTCAGCCAGGTTGTTGGGCGCAAAGCCCGGGTGTGCCACCAGCACCACCTGAATAGTGACCAGACCCCCTACACCCTGCAGATCCTTGAGTGGGTCGTAGTTAAGGCGGTAGAGATGCGGGTTGGTGACCATACCCGCCACCCCCATCACCATGGTGTATCCATCGGGCGGGGACTTGGCCGCAGCCTCATAACCAATGTTGCTGGCAGCCCCAGGTCGGTTATCGATGATGACCGGCTGGCCCAGGCGCTCAGCCAAGCGCGGCGCCAACATGCGCGCATTGATATCGGCGGGCCCCCCAGGCGGGAACGGAATGATCCAGCGGATGGGCTTGCTGGGCCACTCTTGCGCATGCACTGCCTGCGCTATACCCAAGCTTCCCAGCGTCGCGCACACGAGTAGAACCAGCCGCAGCGACTGCGTCAGACCCTCAGCAACCCATCGACCAAAGCGTTCAATCATGTCATTCCTCTTCTGCGGAATCAGGTGATGTACGGGCTGGCCCATGCATGGGCACCAACGCCTGCCAGACCTCGTCTGGCCGCTGGTTTTCATCGATGGCGATGATGTCGTGAACATCAGCACCCACGCCGATGGCCTCACCGCCTTCGGCCAAGCGACGGGCCGATTCCAATAATTGTCGACGGGCC
>JBIKMC010000384.1:0-3164 GCA_044359405.1 Burkholderiaceae bacterium | reverse complement strand
CCAAGGGTTCGACCAAAGCGAGAGAGGGGAGATCAGTGCAGCTGATGAACAGCGTATCGATCGAGGGTAGCGCAACTTCCAGCGCCTGTGCATGAATCGTCTCATCATCGATCGTGTTGATATCAGCGCCGCCACGTCGCTCCAGACCATTGGCCGCAACGACGTCGAATCCAGCCTCAGACAGAAACTGGCGCTCAGCGTCGACGACCCACCTGACATACGGCGTCGCGAGTCCGATACGCTGGGCTCGAACGGCCCGCAAGGCCTCAAGCACGGCCGTGCTGGCGGTCATGCACTCAATACCACTGGCAGCCCGCATGGCTTGAGCAATCGTCTGATCGAAACCCGGCCCCTTGAAGAAACTTGCTGAGGTGCATGCAAACGCGCAGACCTGAACACCCGCCTTGGCCAGCGAGGCCGCCAAACTAGGCGCGGCATCGAGCATCTGCTCAAACTGCCCCTCGAGTGTCCGCGTCGTGTCAACGTCAGCGCGCGCAAAATGCACTCCAACCTCGGGGGGTGCCATCGCAATGAAATCATCTTCGGCGATCACGTTGATCGATGGAACAATGAAGCCAAGACGCTTCGTTTTGCGCGCAGGAAATCTCATTGCCAGTAGTCTCAGAACATTGCTGGAAAACGGTTGTACAATCAACGCACACGGAGAGTTGGCAGAGCGGTTTAATGCGGCGGTCTTGAAAACCGTTGACCATGCAAGTGGTCCGGGGGTTCGAATCCCTCACTCTCCGCCATCCAAGCGACCGCGGCGACGGGACTTCATGCGACCCGGCCTTCCGGGGCTCAGCCGCCCAGCACGGCGCGAGCTTCTCCGATACCCTCAAAATACACTTCGACTCGGCTGCCGGGCGCCGCTGGAACAATGCCGCACCACGCGCCTGTCGTGACCACATCGCCCCTGCGTAAACCGCCGTAGCGACTCGCCGCGTGGGCGACCAGCCAGCGCAAGGCCGCCAATGGTTCACCCCCTGGATGCGTACCCCGTGTATCCGAACGGGTTTCGCCGTTGATAACGAGCACACAGCGTTGCGCCTTCCAGTCAAGCACGCGAAACGGTACGCGCGCACCGCAAACCAGACCCCCGTGAGTCTGCAGGTCAGCCAACTTGACCGGCGCGGCCACTCGGGTGTGATCGGCGAATCGGGAATCAATGATTTCAATGGAAACGCACATTGCTTCGACGATAGCCTCAAGATCGGCGCGGGTCGGACCGACCGCCTGCGGCGATGGGATGTCACGTCCAATGATCAGCGCGACTTCAGCCTCAACACCGGGTCGCGGCAGCAGGTTCGAAGCGACCTGGGCGGGCGAATCGGCCAGGCCGGAATCAGGCAAGGGCGCGCAACTGGCTTCACCCGTGGCATCGGGTACGCCCAGCTTCCAGGCGCGCGGACGCCCGCCCGCGAACCATGCACCGCTCGTTGCGCAGGCATCCTGCACGGCATAGACCTCTTCGCTGGTGAGAAGGGTGGGCAGTCCGGCGGGGTCAACCGCAATGCCGGTACGGCGGGCCTGCATGAGCTTTTCGACAAGCGATGCAGCACGCTCGCTCAGTTGTGTGGTCATTTTTTTATCCTGAATCCTGGAAAGCTGACAATTGTAATGACCTGTTCAATCCGTTGACTCGCCTCGATGACGTATTCCGACTCCGCCCTCGCATTGACCCGCTTTATTCATGACCGCCATTCAGTCTTCGTGCTGACAGGTGCCGGATGCAGCACAGACTCCGGCATTCCCGACTACCGGGACAGCTCAGGCCAATGGAAGCGCAAGCCGCCCGTGACCTGGCAGGCCTTCGTCGCGGACGGAGAAACGCGAAGCCGCTACTGGGCGCGCTCGATGATCGGGTGGCGCACGTTTGGTCAGGCTGAACCGAACCGCGTTCATCGAGCACTGGCGGCGCTAGAACAGGCCGATAAGCTCAGTCTGCTGGTCACTCAGAATGTCGATGGTTTGCACCAGCGGGCTGGCCATCAATCGGTGGTTGACCTTCATGGCCGTCTGGACACCGTGGTGTGCCTGGGTTGTAGCAGTCAGACTCAACGCCAGCGCCATCAAGAGCGGTTGGAAGCGTTGAACCCGGGATGGCTCAGCCACGCGGCAGCGATCGCGCCCGATGGCGACGCCGACCTTGAATCGGTCGATTTCAAGCAGTTTCAAGTCCCTGACTGTCAACGATGTGGCGGCATGCTCAAGCCCGACGTCGTATTTTTTGGCGAGTCGGTACCGCGCCCGCGTGTAGAGCTTGCCATGGCGGCGCTGCTTCGTTCAGACGCCATGCTGGTGGTGGGCTCGTCCCTGATGGTGTACTCAGGCTATCGATTCGCGCGCGCCGCCTTCGAGCGCGGCATCCCGATCGCGGCGGTTAACCTGGGCAAGACGCGCGCCGACTCCCTGCTCGCCCTGAAGATTGACGCTCCCTGCTCGGAAAGCCTCGCACCGTGGTTTAGCCAAGCGGCAAGGCCGTCTCGTACTTCACCTGCTTGAGCGCGAAACTGGATCGAATATTGGCCACTCCGCGGATCTTGGATAGCCGCTCAAGAATGAACCGCTCGAGTGCGGGTACGTCAGCCACCACCACGCGCAACAAGTAGTCAGAGTCACCGGTCATCAGGTAGCACTCCATCACCTCAGGCCAGGAGCTGACCGCTGCCTCAAAGGTTTCGAGCGCTCGCTTGACCTGCTGCTCGAGGCGAACCTGAATGAACACACTCACAGCCTGTCCGACCCTTAAGGGATCAAGAAGGGTCACATATCGGCTGATGATGCCGCTTTGCTCGAGTGCGCGCACCCGCGCCAGACAGGGTGAGGGCGACAAGTGCACGCGGCCAGCAAGCTCGACATTGCTCAGCTTGGCATCCCGCTGCAACTCCTGCAGGATTCGCACATCCGTGGTGTCGAGACTTTTTTCCAGATTTTTATGCTTCATTTTTTAATCATCTAAGCATTTACTGCTTAAATCAAGCGCCTAAGTGGGTCGAATCAGCATCTCCTGCCGCCACTTGCGACCTATAGTTGACGAGACAAACGCACACAAGGCGCCTCCATGAGTGGCAGAGAACCCGACGACCTCATTGCACGATCCATCACTCAGCCGGTCGATACAGATCCTGACGAAACGCGCGAGTGGCTCGACGCGCTGGAGG
>JBIKMC010000382.1:0-3172 GCA_044359405.1 Burkholderiaceae bacterium | reverse complement strand
CCCCGTCCCCGTCCCGGACCAGATTGCCGTCGACCTGTTAGGACGGCGCGCCGACCTGGTCGCTCTGCGCCATACCGTTGCGGCACTCGAGGGGGATGTCGCCCTCGCCCGGGTGCAGTTCCTGCCCAATGTAAATCTGCTGGCCTTCGCGGGTCTGTCCAGTATCGGACTGGGCAAGCTCCTGGACTTGGGCTCCCGCACCTATGGCGTGGGTCCCGCCCTCAGGCTGCCCCTGTTTGAAGCGCCCCGCCTTCAGGCTCGACTGGATGAGCAACAGGCCCTCAGGGATGGCGCTGTAGAGGCCTATAACCAGACCCTGATTGCCGCGCTGCGCGAAGTGGCCGATGAGGTGACCTCGCTCATGTCCATCGAGCGGCAACGGCGCGCACAGGCGCAGGCGCTCAGTGCCGCCGAGGCAGCCTATGCGCTGGCAACACAGCGCTATCAGGCCGGGCTGGCCAATTTCCTCACTGTCCTGACTGTTGAGAATAATGTCATTGCTCAGCGTCGACTCGATGCCGATCTGAAGGCACGCGAACTGGCTGCGGGTATTGCCCTGGCACGGGCCCTCGGCGGTGGTTACCGCTCCGACAAACGACCAAATTCACCATGAGTCAGACCTCCCCGTCGAACGGCCAGAGCACCAATGCCGCAACGCCTGCCAACTCCAACAGCCCCGGCAGCCCCGCAGGCAGCGCCAGCGGCCACTCGGTCGGCAACGACCCGCCCGCAGGGCGTGGCCGCGCCCTGCTCGCCGTCACCGCCGCAGTGGCTGTTGCAGGCCTCGCCTACGGCGCGTGGTGGTGGACCCAGGAGCGAGGTCTGGTCCGAACCGACAATGCCTACGTGCAGGCACCGCTGGTGCAACTGAGCCCCCAGCTTGCCGGTACGGTCGTGCAGGTTCTGGTCGAGGACACGGATCGCGTCGCGGCTGGGCAGGTATTGGTACGCCTCGATGGCAGCGATGCTCGAATCGCGCTTGAACGGGCGGAGGCAGTGCTGGCGCAGACGGTGCGCGAAGTGCGCGGCCTCTACGCCAACAATCTCGCGCTCGCGGCGACGGTGCGGCTGCGCGAGTCTGAAGTGGCCCGCGCGCAGGCCGAGGTTGAGCGTAAGGCCGATGACCTGCAGCGTCGTCAGCCGCTGCTGGGCAGCGGCGCAATCGGTGCCGAAGAGCTTCGCCATACCGAGAACGCACTGCTCGCGGCTCGCAGTGCGCTGACCGGTGCCCAGTCGGCACTGGTGGCTGCCCGCGAGCAGGAAGCAGCCAACCGCGCACTCACGGAAGGAACACGCATCGATCGGCACCCGAACGTTGAGCGCGCTGCCATTGCGGTGCGAGAGGCCTGGCTTGCGCTGCAGCGCACTGAGATACGCGCCCCGGTTGCCGGACAGATTGCCCGCCGCACGGTGCAGGTAGGCCAACGGGTCGCACCCGGCGCCCCCCTGATGGCCATTACCGCGCTCGACGAAGCCTGGATCGACGCAAACTTCAAGGAAGTGCAGCTGCGTGACATACGTCCCGGACAGCGGGTTCGCCTCAGCGCCGATGTCTGGGGCTCGCGGGTGCACTATGACGGACGCGTGAGCGGCATCGGCGCCGGGACGGGTTCTGCCTTTGCCCTGCTACCGGCCCAGAACGCAACCGGCAACTGGATCAAGATCGTGCAACGAGTACCGGTACGTATCGAGCTCAACCCCGATCAGCTTGCCAACCACCCCTTGCGCATAGGCTTGTCCATGCAGGTGGTGATCGATATTCGCCATTCCGAGCCGCCCCGCACAGGCGACGAGAAGCCGCGCGCGAGCAACGGCGCCGCCGATGAAAAACCGCGCGCGAGTGGCAGCACGACAGTATTCGATATCAGCACCGCCGAGATCGATCGACGCATTGAGCAACTGATCGCTGCCCACCTGGGTCGCGGTGGCGCCCTCCGTTGACCGTGCATGGTTTGTTCGCGTAGCCCGAAGCGATGAGCGCCACTGCACGCTCCATGTTCGCTCCGCTGCAGGGCGTCGAGCGCGTGCTCGGCACACTGGCGCTGGCAATCAGCACTTTCATGTATGTGCTCGACAGCTCCATTGCCAATGTGTCGCTACCCGCCATTGCGGGCGATCTGGGCGTCAGCCCCGCTCAAGGTACCTGGGTCATCACCTCCTTCGCAGTCGCCAACGGGATTGCCGTGCCGCTCACCGGCTGGCTCACGCAACGCTTCGGCGCAGTACGCCTGTTTACGACCTGCGTCCTGCTGTTCGTCGTCACATCCTGGCTCTGCGGTCTGGCGCCCACCCTCGACCTGCTGATCATCGCGCGCGTTCTGCAGGGTCTGGTGGCGGGGCCGCTCATTCCACTGTCACAGGCGCTGCTGTTGGCCAGCTACCCGCCCGCCTTGGCGGGATCAGCCCTCGCCTTCTGGAGCATGACGATTCTGGTAGCCCCGATCACCGGGCCGCTGCTGGGCGGCTGGATCACCGACAACATCTCCTGGCCCTGGATTTTTTACATCAACGTTCCAGTCGGATTGCTGGCGGCGCTGCTGGTCTGGTCGGTTTACGGTCATCGCGACCCTGGGCCGCGTCGGATCCCAGTGGATTTCGCCGGTCTTTGTATGCTGATCGTCTGGATCGGCGCGCTGCAATTGACGATCGACCTGGGCAAAGAACTCGACTGGTTCTCATCGCCCGTCGTCCGCTGGCTGGCCGTCACGGCCGGCGTGGTTTTTTTATTCTTTCTCGCCTGGGAACTCACCGACCGTCACCCCATCGTGAATCTGCGCCTGTTTGCCAGTCGCAACTTCATGATCGGAAGCCTCACGCTATCGCTGGGTTATGGCGTTTTCTTTGCCAATGTGGTGCTGGTGCCTCTATGGGTTCAGCAGTGGATGGGTTACACGGCAACCTGGGCTGGATGGCTGACGGCACCGGTCGGCATCCTGGCCATCGTGCTGACGCCCTGGGTCGGTCGCAACGCCAGCCGGATTGATCCGCGCCTGCTCTCGACCATCGCATTTTCAATGTTCGCGTTCGTGATGTGGCTGCGCTCCAACTTCAGTACCGACGCGCCTTACGAGGTGATGCTTGTTCCCACCGTGCTGCAGGGTGTGGCCATGGCATTCTTTTTCATCCCCCTGCAGACCCTGCTTTTCCGGGGTCTGCCGCCCGAGCAGCTACC